>WQSP01000124.1 GCA_009787795.1 Treponema sp. | reverse complement strand
CGCCGACCTTTACAAAGCCGACTTCGTTCATGGAAACAATACCGTCAAAGCGGACGCTTACCATATTGCCGTTAACGGCTGTTACTGTTCCTTTAGTTCCTGTCATTTATTAACTCTCCCCGGGATTCCTGTCCGCTTTCCACTATGGAGGCGTACAGGGATTTATATTCAGCAAATCCTTTTTCTGTATCGAAAAACTGTCTTCTTTCGAGTAAAAGCAATTTTAAATAATACGCATATACATGATTGCGATCAAAATATTCGCTTCCTGTAAAACTTTCTATTGCGATCCAGCGGGCCTTGTCGACAATTGTTTCCCCTTCCAGCGGAGACAATTCGTCCATTGCCTTGGCGATAAGCGAAAGTATGTCCAAATGAATGTCCGCAGTTTCCTTGATTGAATTGGGGTCTCTTTTTAATTTGATCGCACGCTGTTTTGCAAGGTTAATCGTAAAGCAATAATCCCACTCGCGCCATTCGTCGATAAAACTGCATCCTGTTTTTTCGCTTAAATCCTTATCCTGCGTGAGTGAAAGTTCCGCCATGAGGGCGTTGTCGGCTTCCGTTAACTGGTAAGTGCAAAGGTCCTTGAATGCCGCTGACGACATCGGCGGCTTTTGCTCAAACACGAGATACGGAAGCTGTGCCATCAGGTAATAATATGCCACCGTTTAGTTTCCTTTTGACGAATTTTTAAGAAGCTCGGCAAGTTTCGGATTCAAGTAAGTCGACAAAAGCTGCGCCACCGCTTCTGCGGAAAAATCGTAGTAAACAGAGCCGTCCTTGTTGGAGATACGGAAACCTGTAGCAAGCTTTCTGTTGGACTTTAATTCAATGCCTTTTGAAAGTTCGCCCGAAAGTCTTTCCGAGAAAAAGCCCTGAAGCTTTGAAAGCTCGGCTTCCGGCAAAATCACAGAAAGATTTTCCGAGCCTTTTGCAGCCCATGCCTTTAAAAGATCCGGGAGAGCCGCCTTAAGGACATCGTCGTTATAGTGGGCGTTAACCGCGCTTTCAACGATTCTGTTTAAAAGTCCCTGGATTTCGTCCTTGAAGGTTAAAACCAAATTGCGGGAAGCCTGCTCTATTGCCGCGATACTTGCCTTCTCGCTGCGCTGCGCATCTTCCTTGCCGCGTGCAATAATATTGTCCGCTTCTTTTTTGGCGGTATCCACAATGCGGCGGGCTTCGGCTTCGGCTTCCGCCTTAATCCGGTTGGCTTCTTCCGAAGCTGTTTTGATCCCTTCCTTTTTTATTTTATCAATGAGTTCCTGAACCTGAATTTCCATGCTAACCTCTTCTTTTTTTTAGTATATTGTACAATAATCTGCCGCAGAGCGCAAGCAGTCTATTGCGTACACAAATGCATTAACTGAACAAAGTAATTGATTTTTTTGAAATCGTTTACCATCCTTTGCGACAACGGGTCTTTTGAACACATCGTCACTTCCCTCCAGTTTATCAAAAGCTCCGGATGCTTTTTTGCCAAGTCCTCGATTAGGGCTTTTAAATGTTTTCCTATTACAATGAGCGCCTGGGCTGTCTCATTGATAATCTCGACTGCCTGACCGTTTACCTTACCCAGTATACTGTTAATATATCTCGCTTGTGTAGGGTCTCTGTCAATCCTCATGATGGCAGCCCTAAGACGCGAGCCGTCTGCGCCGTCTTCGGACATAACGGTGTCAAGGTCTGCGATGTTCCGCGGCGCTTCCATGAGTTTGTGAAGGGCTTCGCTCATTTCCCTGGACATTGTATTGTTTGTCCACTGCCCTCTTATTATCAGCAAATCGCAAAGCTCTTTTATCTCTTTTTCCGCATAATCGTCCATGTAGGCTTTTAAATAATTAAGCCCCTCGGCATAAAGGAAATGCTCGACGTTTCTTCTGCGGTAGGGTTCGCTTAACTGTACATTGTAATTTTCCAGTCTTACGAGGTCTGCCGATTCGAAAATCTGCTTTACAAGCGCGCCGATTTGGCTGTTTTTCTTGGCATTGTTGATCTTTGCGATATAACCATTGGCTTCGGATTTTTTTGTTTCCAGCCAGACCTCGCCGATTGTTTCGCGGAAAGCCATGTGCTTGTACTGCCAAACGGGGTTTCTTAGGGTATATTGAACCATCAATTCGAGGATTTTTGAGGTATGCACCTCGCGAAGAAGCTTAATCATGCCGTTGAATTGGGCGGGATTTACTAGTTCCGCGCCTTCTATCATTTTTAGGATGTTTAAAAGACTTGTCCAGTCGTCCTCGGGTTTGAGGTGCTGGCTGACGGTCAAAAAATCGCCTATTTGGTCGATTATCAGGATTGTCTTGATTGCCGGAAATTTGGGCTCCACAAGGAATGCGCCGTCGGCAAAATGGGGGTCGAATTTCTTGAAAAACCCCGAAAAATTGTACTTTACAAACTGATTCAGGACTGCCGCCATTTCGTATCTGTGGTTTACGGCATCAATATGGTTTTGATCGAACTGGGTGTTTAAAAGGTTGATATCGTTCTGAATGGCGGAAATAAGCTGTTCTCCCGCCATTGTTTTGGCTTTTTCGTCCAGGGCGGCATTGTCCAAACGCTTGATTATTTCCTGAATTTGGGGCTCTATGCATGTTTCGACGGTTAAATGACGCAAAATTGCCATTTTCTTCTCGTCTTTCATGAAAGTTTTAATAGGGTAAATAGTCTTATATATAGAAAACAAAAATGACGAAAAAGAGGGGTCCACTTCTTCTGATCTGACGCGGAAAAATTTTACATACTTGCTCTGACTAAGTTCCTTGGCTATACCCTTCAGCATATTTTGCTTTTCATCAGTCATGCCGTCGCCAGAGAGAAAAGAAAAGACTTTATCCATAAGGTCTTCTGCCATAAATACTCCTGCCTGATCATTTTAGTATAAATGAAAAATTTAAGCAAGTGCAGGAAACGGACGTCTGCGGATTTTTCGAACTAAGAAAGGATAATTTGCACTATCTTCTCCCGGAGCGTTTCAAAGCCTTGTTTTTCCGTTGCGCTTACGGCGATACTTTCCGGGAATCGGGTTTGAAGCTGTTCAAGGGTCTGGGCGTCGATTTTGTCGATTTTGTTAAGGACTGTGATCATGGGGCGTTCCTGTGTAATCTGCGCATTTTTGGATATCTCGCAGAGGACGCCGATGGTTGTCTCGCAGTTGCTTTCTATGTCGGGCTCTGATGCGTCCAAAACATGGATGATTATGTCCGCCAAAGAGGCTTCTTCCAAAGTGGAGCGGAATGCCCTTATCAACGAATGGGGAAGGTCGCGGATGAAGCCGACTGTATCTGTAAGGAGGACTTCCGTTCCTTCTGCGGCGTAAAAGCGGCGGGTGACTGCATCGAGGGTTGCAAAGAGTTTGTCCTCTGCCAAAACGGCATCGGTTCCTGTAAGGGCGTTTAAAAGGCTAGATTTGCCCGAGTTTGTGTAACCGACAATCGCGCAAACAGGAACGCCGCTTCTTTCGCGCTGATGGCGTTTTAACTGTCTTTGCTTTCGCACCTGTTCGATTTCCTTTTCAAGCTGATTTATCCGTTTTTCGATTTTTCTCCTGTCTGTTTCTAGTTTGGTCTCCCCTGCTCCCTTTGTTCCGTAGCGGCCTCCCCTCTGCCTTGAAAGGTCTATGTACTTGTGGGCAAGACGCGGCAGAAAATACATAAGCTCGGCAAGTTTTACCTGAAGCTCGGCTTCTCTTGTGCTTGCCCTGTCCGCGAATATTTTAATTATGATTTCCTGTCTGTCCAAAACGGGGATGCCTGCAATTTCTTCCCAGTTTCTTTGCTGGGACGGATTCGGGTTAAAATCGAAAACCATAAGGTCTGCATTTAATTCCTGCGCCTTCTTTGCAAGTTCTTCCGCCTTGCCGCTACCCATTCCGTAGCGCGGCGTTTTTTCCCTTACCTTTATTTTTTCGTGGGCGACAATTTCAAGTTCGAGTGTTTTGCAAAGTCCAAGCAATTCCGCAGCCCTTGGCTCGTCGCTTGCGTTTCCCTTAAATATGCTGACCAAAAATGCCTTTTTGGGTTTTTCTTTTGTATCGTATAATTTTTGCATCATGCAAACGCTCTCCGGTTTTAAACTATCTTGCCCTATGATCGATTGCCAGCAGCAGCCCGAAAACCGATCTTGGATTATGCGTTTCGGCGGAAAATTCAATCTTATTATTATTGTATTGAACATTATTATAAGGAATAAAATTTTGACCTACTGCGCGGGAAACGCGCTGCACAAAAGCGCCTCTTTCATTTGCAAAACGTCTTTGGATGGCGTTAATATCCAGAGCTTCTTTAGAGAATAAAACAATAAGGTAATCTGTTCCGACAGTTTCGTCCATTTGAATCCATTCACGTTCTCCGGGCCACGCAATTGTGCTGTCAAGATAATCCATTACAGGAGAAACCCCTGCAAGCGGAAAAATCCTTGATATGTTTTGAGTGCTTGAATCCGCAGCAAACGCGTACACATAAGAGGGAAACCTGTTGGTCATAAGAAAACGAAATTCCGTTCCCGAAGGATACGACAAATTTGTTTTGTAGAAACCCTGGCGATCAAATGTTACGGGCATGCCTTCGCGGCTGTTAAACACTTCAATATCAATGTTAGCTGCAAATCTTGTTGATTCCCCGTAAAGGGAAAGATTTTCGATTATTTCATACGCTTCAAAAACAAAATTCGCAAAAACGCCGTAAGGAATCCAAATATAGCCGCCGTTTCCCCAGTTTGTTCCCCAACTGTTTTGAACTTCAAAAGCGCCGCCGTGCCTGTTGTCGTCATACCCGACTACGCACATGGCATGAGCTCCATGAGTGCCGCTTGAAGGGGATTCATAGGGCCTGAAGACATCAGTACCGCGGTTATGAAAAGAAAGCGGCGTTACCATTGCGATAATGACAGGTTTTCTTTCCGACAAACTTTTTTTAACCGGTAAAACCCTTTCTTCTATTGTACCGGGCACGCCAAAGCGATTGGAAAAGAGCCTTACATAATCGGATATTGGAAAACGCCGAAGATTCAAATAACTTGCGCGAAATATCAGATGCAAATTTGTTCTTTCCGCCTCGTTTCTTTTTACCGCGCCTGTAGTTTTTAAATAATCCAGAACATCCGGAACTTGAGCGCCTTCTTGTCTTATTGATTTTAAATAATCAAGAATGCGAAGAAATGACTCTGTTTCATATCCGCGCGGTATTCTGTTTGAAAAAGAATAAAATCCCAAATACGCATCGAGCGGCGAAAACGCATTGTCACTGCTCTGTATTTGATTTGTTCTGTTTGTTTCTATTGATTCGGATATTGTCCTTGCTGCAAAAGAACTTGCCCATCCTGTACA
>WQSP01000123.1 GCA_009787795.1 Treponema sp. | reverse complement strand
ATACACATCCGCGATTGCCATGATCCTTCCTTCCAGCGGAATATTTTCTCCTGCAAGTCCTTTCGGATAACCCGAACCGTCCCATTTTTCGTGATGACTGCCTGCAAACTTTTTTGCGTGCAATAAAAAATTATCCTCTTTTACTTTTTCCATAATCCCTTCTATAATGCTTTCTCCGTCTTCACAGTGTTTTTTGATGATCTCGTACTCTTCGTCCGTGAGTTTTCCCGGTTTGTTTAAAACCAAATCGCTTGTTTTTATTTTACCCACATCGTGCAATTGCGCGGACGGCAAAAGAAGGTCAAGATTCCATTTTGAAATCTCTTCAATGTAAACGCCCGAATGAATCAGTTCGTTGACAAGAATTGCAAGATATTTTTCGGTACGATCTATATGACCGCCTGTCACTTTGTCGCGATCTTCAACCATATTTGCGATAATGTTAATTGTCGCGTTATGCACTTCGCGGACATTTCTTAGGCTTTGTTTTATTATTTCGTCAATGCCTATGTGTGTTTCAATACGCCTGATCAAAACAGGCGGTGAAAACGGCTTATTGATAAAATCAACCGCTCCAAGTTCAAATCCGCAAATCTCAGATTCGGGATCCAGTTTTGCGGTTAGAAAAATTACGGGGATTGTTTGATGCTTTTCGTCAGCCTGTAAAACAGATAACGCCTGAAAGCCGTTAATATCAGGCATTTCAACATCAAGAAGAATCAGATCGGGAGTGATTTTTTCCAGCAATTGGAACATCTTTTTCGCAGACGGCAAAGCGTAAGTTTTATAAATGCCTGAAAGCGCGTTTTTGGCTGTAACAAGGTTGGTGGCGTTATCATCCACTATAAAAATTGTTTTCATAATCTTTTAAGTCATTTTATTATGTTTTTTTGGACATTTGGGAGCGATATCCAAAAATAGTTAAAGAAACTTATAAAAATCTTAAAAATATCTTAAAATAATCATAATTTATATGATTATTCTATTTATAGAACCTATAGCAATAATCTACAAAATTTGATATAATTAGATTATAATTAGAGTAAGTATGATAATTTTATAGAGGGAAAAAATGAAACTTAAAATTAGATTGAGTATTATGGTTATTGCCATATTGATTGTCGTAGTTGCGACAATTTCAATTATCCTGCTTAGCAGTTCGTCAGAAATTGCAATTAAGCTGAATAGAGATGTAATTCATTTAATAGCAGATAAAGAGGCCGGGTTCTGGGAAGGCAGGCAAAATGCACGTTTTTCGATGCTTAATACCCTTGAGAATATATTTTCTCAGTACCAGAGATTCGCGGCGAATGAACGGCGGGACCGTTTTGACCAAATGATATTGGCAGTTATGGAAGCCAACCCCGAGTATCTGCAGATTTACACGGTTTGGCGCCCAAATGCCCTTGACGGCTTGGACGCGCAGATGATCGGCAGGGCAGGTTCCGGTCCTACAGGGCAATACGCGATGAGTTATACAAGAGAAACCGGTGACATACGTGTAAGAGTAAATTCCGATATAGAAGCCGCATATGCATATCTGGACGGTCAAAATATTAACAATATAAAAGACAGGGTGGAACCTCCAATCCCAAGACAAATTCTCGGGAAGGAAGGGTATGTAGTTAGAATGATGAGACCTATTGTTGATGATAACGCAAGGCAGATTGTTGGAGCTGTTGGATTTCTTGTGAATATCGAGCAAATGCAGGATGTATTGGAGAGAACCGTCGCAGGCAACGAGGAAATATCACTGATGGCTATTTACGCGAACGACGGAACCGTACTGGCGCATACATTCAAGGACCGTATCGGTCAGAATATGAAAGATACGGAAGGGTTCTTGGGCGAAGACCTGCAGGGCGCAATTACAGCCACGAGAGAAGGAACCGCTCTTCACAGCTCTTCGTACTCCCCTGCAATGAAAACAACTCTGGAAACTTTCTTCTCGCCCGCCCGTATCGGCAATTCAGACGTGTTCTGGTCTGTCATGGTTGCGGCAAGAGAAGATTATATTTTATCCGAAGTAAACCATATGACAAGGCTGACCATCATTCTCGCGCTTATAATTGCCGGAGCGGTGGCGGTAATAATTTACTTTGTCCTTCATTTTACAATGATGCCGGTTGTAAACGTTGCGCTGACATTAAAGGATATAGCGCAGGGCGAAGGCGATCTTACAGTTAAAATCCCGGAAAAGGGAAATGACGAAATTACGGATCTTTCCCGTTACTTTAATCAGACAATAGAAAAGATAAAAAAGCTGATATTAATAATCAAAAAAGAAGCCGATATTTTATCCGAAATTGGAAACGACCTCGCCAGTAACATGAACGAGACTGCCGCCGCCGTTAACGAAATAACAGCCAACATTCAAAGCATCAAGGGCAGGGTAATAAATCAAAGCGCGAGCGTAACCGAAACGAACGCTACAATGGAACAGGTTACGCTGAACATTAAAAAATTAAGCACAAATGTTGAGGAGCAGAATACTCACGTATCCAAGGCATCAGCCGCCATCGAAGAAATGGTAGCCAATATAGCTTCTGTTACAACCACACTGGAAAAAAACAGCACCAATGTAAGGAGCCTTACGAACGCTTCGGAAGACGGACGCACCGGCTTGCAGGAAGTGGCTGCCGACATTCAGGAAATATCCAAAGAGTCGGAAGGTCTTTTGCAAATCAACTCTGTAATGAACAATATCGCGGCGCAGACAAACCTTCTCTCCATGAACGCTGCAATTGAAGCCGCTCACGCAGGCGCCGCAGGTATGGGCTTTGCGGTTGTTGCCGACGAAATCAGAAAGCTTGCGGAAAATTCCAGCAAGCAGTCAAAAACCATCAGCACAGTTCTTAAGAAGATAAAAGAATCAATCGACAAGATCTCAAAATCTACGGAAAATGTTCTTAATAAATTCGAAGCGATTGATTCCAACGTAAGAACCGTAGCGCAGCAGGAAGACAATATACTTCATGCCATGGAAGAACAAGGGGAAGGCTCCAAGCAAACTCTGGAAGGTATAAGCAATGTAAATCAGCTATCAAGCCAAGTAAGAACCGGTTCGATAGAAATGCTTGATGGCTCACAGGAAGTTATCAAGGAAAGCATTAATCTGGAAAAAGTAACGCAGGAAATTTCTTCCGGTATGAGTGAAATGGCAACAGGAGCGGATCAGATCAATATTGCCGTAACTCAAGTTAACGAGATTAGCACCAAAAACAAGGAAGCGATAGCCAAGTTGATTAAGGAAGTAAACAGGTTTAAGGTTGAGTAGTTTTCTCGCCTTTTTCCGCGTATTTCCCAAGCTGCATCAGGGCAACCTTTGGATTGGTAACAACCAAAGGTCCTGAGATACAGCCGCCCTGACAGGACATTACCTCGACAAGGTTTGGCGTGTCGGCGGTGCGCGGCATTTCTCCTGCGTTTATTTTTCCAAACTCGGTAAGACGTTTTATACCTGCCTTATCAAGACCGTCAATTATAGCTTCCTTTAAAAGCGAGATATCTTTAAGCCGCGCTTTTACCGCTTGGGCTACGCCGCCCGATTTTGCGAAGTTCCTTCCGCTTGATGTGGGGAGTTTCTTTCCAGGGGTAGACTCTGCTTTTGCAACATCGATGCCTTTTGCAATGAAAAATGAACCGATTTCTTCTATAGTAATGACATAATCAACAAGCTCATCGTCCATTCCCTCTTGCCGTTTGGCAAGGCACGGACCGATAAAAACCGTAATGCAGCCGGGGTATTCCTTCTTTGCAATTTCTGCAGCGTAGTGCATGGGAGTAGAAGTTGTGGAAATGCAGTCTGCAAGCTGCGGCACATGCAGGCGCACCGCCCTTACATAGGCAGGGCAGCATGAAGTAGTCATCATTTTGTCGCCTTGTTTTACGCGCTCTTCGAATTCCTGCGCTTCCCTGTCTGCTGTGATGTCCGCGCCAAGCGCAACTTCCACCACATTGGAAAAACCGGATGCAAGAAGCGCGCCTTCAAGCTGACCGCTTTCAACGCGGAACTGAGCGGCGGCGGCGGGAGCGTACAGGGCGACAACATTTTTGCCTGCCATGATATGTTTTACAACGTCAACAAGCTGGCTCTTGTCAACAAGTGCGCCAAAGGGACATTCCCTCATGCAATTGCCGCATGCAATACATTTATCGTAATCGATGCGTTCCTTGCCGTTTTCGTTTTTGGTGATAGCTCCAACAGGGCAGGCTTCTTCGCAAGGAACAGGAATTTTGATGATCGCTTTGTAAGGACAATTTTGCAGGCACAATCCGCAGCTTACGCATTTGTCGTTATCGATCCATGACCTGCCGTCTTTTATTTCGATTGCTTTTTTGCCGCAGTTGGTCATGCACGGACGCGCAAGACAAGCCTGACAAACATTGGTTACCATAAAATGCGAACGCACACAGGCATTGCAGGCTTCGTCGATCACTGTGTGAATTGGCCAGATCGGTTTCTCTCTTTCCAAAGCTTCTTTTGCATATTCGGAAATTCTTTTATTGTCATCGTAATCTTCCAAGCTCCACCCAAGGCGTGCGATCACGCGCTGGCGGATTATTTCTCTGTCGTGATAAATGCAGCAGCGGATTGACGCGCTCCCAATCGGAGCAAGTTCTTTTGGTATGTTGTCAACGGCTTCATCAAGTTTGCCTTCAAGCTGAATCTTTGTCAGGCGCACAAGTATTTCGCGCTTTAGCCTGAGAGCGTTGTTGTTCATGTTAAGCATGTTAAGCCTCCAGCTTTCTTAAGCAGTCAATTATTTTTATAACGCTTGCCTGTTCGATTATTTCGCCGTCAACTTGCGCGAAGGGGGCATGGTCTGCCTGTTCGCCCGAGTACTCGCTTCGGTTGCAGATGCCGCTGCAGGGAGACCCCTCAATTTCTGTAATTGCTTTTAAATCATCGGGAAGCTGTTCTTCCAGAAGCAGCAGTTCCGAGCCGCCCATTACAAAACAGGCTGTGCCGGTACATATTGTCACTTTGTGTTTCTTCATAGTTTCTCCCTTTCTAAAAATATTTGATAATGATTTCTTTGCGGAATTTGTCTTTTAGCATAGCCGCTATGCGTTTTACCACGTTGCGTCTTATATCAAGTTCTACGGGCATATTGGGATCCTGATGCGCTTCGTTGATTGCGGTTCCCACAATAAAAGTAATCCTGTCGCTGTCCATAAATAAATTCACCATGCGGGTTGCGGCGTTTTGTTTGGCGGCATAAATATCAATCTCGTCGTGATGCTCAAGCATTTCAGAGACCGCTCCCAAAGTGATAATGCCTTCTGTGACCAAATCCGCGCCTTCCATGTCAGACCATGGCGGAATGTTTCT
>WQSP01000122.1 GCA_009787795.1 Treponema sp. | reverse complement strand
ATCGGCAATCCTACTTCCTTTCCCGAAATGGCTCAGTTTGCCACGATCGAAGAACCCGAAGAGGCGCTTGAGGATTTTGACGAATTCACAGGCCCTACTGCAGACGACTTGCGGCGCGAAGCCGAGATGTTCAAGTCTCAGTGGGAAGACGAGAAGGAAAGAATGTTTGCCTCGGCAAGAGCGGAAGCCGAAAGCATAGTTACCGATGCGCAGAAAGCGGCGTTTGCGGAAGTCAAAAGGCAAACCGATGAAGGGCAGGTTATAAAACAGCAGGCAATTGATGAAGCCGAAAAAATTATTGCGGATGCTCAAGGAAAAGTGCGTCAGCTTGAAAATGAAATAAGACAGACCCTGGAAGCAGAAAGAAACGACGCAAGAACGCAGGGCAAAAACGAAGGCAAGGATTCGGGGTTTGCGGAAGGCAAGGCGGAAGTTGACAGGTTGATAGAAAGAACGCAGACTGTGCTTGAACGCGCCCAGGACAAGAGAGGCGAAATTTTAAGCGAAACGGAAAAAGAAATTGTAGACTTGGTTCTTTTGATCACACGAAAGGTTATCAAGGTAATTTCCGAAAATCAGCGCGATATAATCATTTACAATGTAACGGAAGCCTTAAGAAAAGTAAAAGCAAAGGGAAGCGTAATAATCAGGGTAAACCTGGCGGACTTGGAGCTTGCGACAGAACACAAACAGGATTTCATCAATATAATGGAAGGAAAGGGTTCTGTAAACATTGCGGAGGACAGCTCTGTAGACCCCGGCGGCTGCATTATCGAGACAGACTTTGGAGAAATTGACGCGCGTATTGCAAGTCAGCTTGCGGAACTTGAAAACAAAATACTGGAAATATCACCGATAGGTTCGAGGGTAAAAGAAAATACGCCTCCTCCCATCGTAAAAACCGCAAGTTTGAATTCGGAATTGGCGGCAGCTTCCACATTATTGCAGGCACAGGCAAAAAGCGCTTTGGACACAAGCTCCGATTCAACCGAAGAAGACGATTTGGATTCGACTTTATCGCACGGAGCGGAAGCCGCTCTTACCGCCTCCGCCGCTCTTGCAGCTCTTGCTACAATGGCGACAAAAGGCAAACGGGAATCGGACAGAAAGGTTGCCCAAAAATTGGAGAATATGAGTTTAAAAAGAAAAACGGATCCATAAAAAAGGGATCCGTAGAAAACGGATCAATAGAAAAGTGATATAAAGAAAAGGTTTTCTGCATGGAGAAGGAGGGGCTGCATGCAAACAGTAATTGAAACGGGTATTTTCGACAAATACCTGAAATGCACAGATCGAACCGACCCGATAAAATATGTCGGCAAGGTGACTAAAGTACAGGGGCTTTTGATAGAAAGCCTCGGCCCGCAGGCAATCATCGGCGAAATTTGCAGAATTATGGCGCCCAAAGGAAGGGGCGTAATAAGAGCCGAGGTTGTCGGTTTAAAAAATGAAAACGTACAATTAATGGCTTATGAAGAAACCGACGGCATCGAAGTCGGTGACAGGGTTATAGGCTTGGGTACCCGTTTGGAAGTTCCTGTTTCCGAAAGATTGTTGGGACGCGTTTTGGACGCATTCGGATACCCGATAGACGACAAAGGCGAAGTGTCTTCCGCATGCATGTATCCGGCTCTTGCAAGTCCTCCAAATCCGTTAAAGAGAAGACGCGTGACAGAGCGCATAACAACGGGGGTGCGCGCAATTGACGGTCTTCTTGCTGTTGGAAAGGGGCAGCGCTTGGGCATTTTTGCAGGATCGGGCGTCGGCAAATCCACGCTTCTGGGAATGATTGCGCGTAACACAAGCGCGGATGTAAACGTTGTGGCTTTAATCGGGGAGCGCGGGCGCGAAGTAAACGACTTTATAGAAAAAGACCTTGGCGAAGAAGGGCTTGCAAAAAGCGTGCTTGTTGTAACGCCTTCCAATTCGTCGCCTCTTGCGCGTCTTCGCGGCGCGTATGTTGCAACCGCGATTGCCGAATATTTCCGCGATCAGGGAAAAGACGTAATGCTTTTATTTGATTCGATTACCCGTTTTGCGCGCGCGATGAGGGAAATCGGTCTTGCGACAGGAGAGCCGCCCGCGCAAAGGGGTTATCCGCCAAGCATGTTCGATCAAATGCCAAAGCTGCTTGAAAGATCCGGAACATCTGACAAAGGAAGCATTACAGGTTTTTATACAGTGCTTGTAGACGGGGATGACATGGACGAACCTGTTGCCGATACCGCTCGCGGCATTTTGGACGGACACATTGTCCTTACAAGAAAACTGGCTCAGGCAAATCATTATCCTGCAATTGACGTGCTTGAAAGCATTTCGCGTCTTTCGCCTGTGGTGTCGGGCCCTGCGACAAAGGAAGCCGCCGGAATTATCCGCGAAAACATGGCGGCTTACGCAAAAATCGAAGACCTTTTAAGCGTGGGCGCCCATCAATACGGCTCCGATCCCAAAGCGGATGAAGCCATTAACAAGCACGACCCAATCGAAAACTTTTTGATTCAGAGTATGGATGAGCCTGTGTCGTTGGAAGATACGCTTGCCGAAATGTCAGAGATTACAAATATTCCCATTCCCATAGAGGAAACAAAAGACAACAATGCAAAGCTTGCGGGAAAAGTTCAGGTAACGCGCAGGGAAAAACCCGTGCCTCAAGGAGTGATTCCCGCACCTGCGGAAGATTCCGCAATGGCGCTTAACAGCGTTGCGGCGCTCTTTTCTTCTTCCATGCCGGGGATGAGCGGAATTAACAGTTTATGAAAAAATTTCATTTTTCTTTGGAAAAAATCTTGCAGCTTAGAATGTTCAAGGAAGAGGAATGCAAAAATATACTGGGACAGGCAATAAGCGCATTGAACATAATAGAATATAATATTAAGGAAACTGCCGTAAAACATCACAATGCGGCATCGAATCGATTTGACAATCCTGCAGACTCGTTATCGTGGGACATGTACATCCTGCGCCTTGAAAGGGAAGCCGAAGAATTGCAAAAAAAGGCGGCGCAGGCGCAGCTTGTTGTCGATGAAAAACGCGCCTTGTACCTTGAAGCCCTAAAAGATTTAAAGGCAATCGAAAAATTAAAAGAAAAGAAAATGAAGGAATATAAAAAGGAAATGCTCAAATACGAAATGAATGCTGTTGATGAACTTACTGCAACCCGATTTGCGTACAGGTAATTATTCTACATGACTATTGAATGAATTTAATTATTTTAATATAATAATCAAAATTTTTAAGGAGTGTAAAATGAAAAACATACGTTTGGCGCATATTGCGCCTGTGGTTGTAATTGTCGTTTTATTGTCGGTAATTACACTTTTTGTGTCATCTTGCGAAGGCGGGATTATTAAAGGAAATTTAACATGGTCTGACATTAAAGATGAAAAGGCAATGTTTTCCGACAAAGTAAAAAGAATTGCATGGGGTAATAATAAATTTATTGCTGTCGGAGAAAACGCAAGTATGGCGTATTCTGCTAATGGGTCAACATGGACTGTTATTACGCCCGAGCAAAATACTTTTATGGCAGAAGAATTCAAATATAATATAAATGGGATAGTTTATGGTAATAATAAATTTGTAGCTGTTGGATCGGGCGGCAGAATGGCTTATTCATCTGATGGAATTAAGTGGACAGGAATTTCATATGAGCAGAGTACATTTTTAGGCGATATATATGTAATAACGTATGGTAATAATTTATTTGTTGCTTATGGAATTGATATGGTTTTAGTTGGAAATGATCCCGGAAGATGGGAAAGCTATGAAAGATATTCAAAAATAGCTTATTCATCTGATGGACAGAACTGGACAACCGCATATAGAGTAAAGGATGGCAAGTATATAAATCAAATAGTTTGGGGAAAGGATAAATTTGTAGCTGTTGGTCAAAATGGAATAATAATGAATTCTCCTGATGGTATTAATTGGACGATAGTGGCTGAAGAAACGAGCGGCTTTAATTCCGGAATGAACCCCGGTTTGGATGGCTTAACGTGGGGAAATGATGTATTTGTCGCAGGAGGAGCAGGTCAAATAATATATTCATTTGATGGCGTTACATGGACGCCTGTAGAAGCCGATCAAAATGTTTTCAGAAGCGGCAGAACTGTATATGGCATTGACAATATTGTTTTTGGTAATAACATATTTATTGCTGTCGGTTCCAGGATGGGAAAATCTTCAGATGGAATAAACTGGACTCGCATTGCAGAAGAAGAAAACGGCATCAATAATTTGTTTAATTTTCAAATAACGTGGGGAAGAAATAAATTTGTTGGTATGGGAACAGACCACAGAGGAAAAGAATATACAATAGTTGTTGGCGAGTACAAATAACAAAAAATAATTATGGGTTCAAAAAAAAGCCGCTCTGTAAAGAGCGGCTTTTTTACATTTACATTGTGACTCTTAAATCGTACCAGGTGCTGCTGGGACGCATATATTTGTTTATACCGATAAGGTAATTGCCGCCCGCTCCTGCAGGAACCGTATACGTAAAACTGTTTGGAAGATCCTGCCAACCGTTGTATTGTGCTCCTGTTCTTACAGTCAACCCTGTGGATTCCCTGAAGAGATTGACTGTAATATCGGTGTATTCAGAAGTATTTTGATGCGAATCATAATCCTGCCATGATATTGTATAAGTTACGCCCGCTTGCAATGCCACTCTTACATATTGTTTTACACCTGTTTCTCTGCCTGTAGTAGTACCTGATAACGTACCAAGATACCAATCGGATGCATTAACTGTTATTGTTGTTGCAACAGGCGTTAACGAGGCTAAAGTGGCAGAAACCATTGTTGAGTATTCGCTTTCGCCTGCCGTATTATATGCAGACACCCTGAACCAATGTGTACCTGAGCTTAATCCTGTCCATGTGTACGAAGTTGTATTACCCGCATTTTGATATGCAGTCCAAGTGGAAGCGCCTGCGCTTGTATAACGCATTACATCGTACCTGTTTGCGCCCGACACAGCATTCCAACTGATGGTAATGCTGCTTGCCGATGCTGCAACGGCAGATACGCCTGTCGGTGCGGATGGCGGTTCCATAAAGAGATCGCAGCCTGCCGCTGCCATTGCGATTGCCGCCGCAAGGAAAAGAATCCCTGCTTTCTTTAAGACAGCTTTTGAAATTTTTGTGTTTTTCATAAAAACACTCCTTTTTTTTTACCGCTTTTGCGGTTATGTCCCCCGGGGCTCCTTGAGAATGCGAATTTTGGCTGTATAAAAAAAGCCCCTGCATCATGAACCGACGGTTCTCAAATGCAGGGGAGACTTTGCAATTGGGAGAAATTTTATTTTTTTTGCGTTTGCTTACGCTTGGACTATTCTTGTGATATTGGGGGGGGG
>WQSP01000121.1 GCA_009787795.1 Treponema sp. | reverse complement strand
CCTCCTGTTTGCTCCTTCAAGCCCGTCTCGGGTTGCTGGCGGCACACCTCCTGTGTGCCTTACCTCCCTACCGGTCGGCGCAACCCTCGTGGTTCGATTCCAAATTTTACTAAATGAAAATTATTTTACTTATTCATTATTTCTTCTTTCTAATTTAAATTAGCCCCTAGGGGAATCGAACCCCTCTTTTAAGATTGAGAATCTCATGTCCTAACCGATAGACGAAGGGGCCATATTTCTTTACTCTCCGTGAAAATCAATTAATGTAATTACAGGCGTAGGGTCAAGCAAATTTTTATAATTTAAAAACGGAAGCCCTACAATTCCGAAAATGCCGGGTACCTGCGCTCCGCCTTCGACAAGCAAGGAACGAGCCGCATTTAATGTTCCACCCGTTGCGATCAAATCGTCGGTAAGAAGAACGTTTTTTCCCCTTGGAACATCAGCCGCGTGAACTTCAATTTCCGCCTGCGCATATTCAAGATCGTATTTTTTAGAAAGCGTAACGCCAGGAAGTTTTCCCTTTTTGCGAATTGGAATTACAGGAATGCCAAGTTTGTACGCAAAGGGTGATGCAAACAAAAAGCCGCGCGCTTCTATCGCGGCAATTGCATCGATTTTTTGATCTTTGTAAATTTCCGCCATTTTGTCGATGCAGTATTTAAAAGCAAGAGGGCTGGATAAAATGCCAGTTATGTCATAGAATAAAATGCCCTTCTTTGGAAAGTCGGGAACTTTTCTTATATATTCATCAAGATTGAATTCTTTAATAAATTGCTCCTTAACTATATCCAATTAACTTACATGTTCCCTGATAATTGCCGCAAGCGAATTGTTGTTTATTCGAACGATACTTGATTCGCGTTCATAGTTTTCCTGCGAATCGGACGCATGGGCTGTGTTGACCATTACATTGCTGCCGAACTCTTTGCGAACGGTGCCTTCCGCGGCTTTTGTCGGATCCGTTGAACCCAAAACATCGCGGATTTTATTCACGGCGTTTTCGCCTTCATAAACCAAAATCATGCACTTGACGTTGCCCTTTTTATCAAGCTCGTCGCTGCTTCCGGGGCGCATGCCTGACATAAACTCGACAATTTGATGAAACTGGTCTTTGGCGCATTCTGTTCCGAATGTCAAACTCAATGCGTCTGCCGATTCTTTGCTTATCTTAAATTTAAATTCTTTTTCCAACAACTCAAGCGCTCTTTGTCCGAAACTGTCCGACAGTTTTTCTCTTAACGCTCCTTCTACAGGACCGTAAAATTCAAGCGCTTGTTCCAATGTAAAACGGTGAACCTTAATGCCGATAATGCGAAGCCCTGTTCTTGAAAACATATCGATGATGGCGCCGGGACGCGATGAATTGTATTTCCAGTTATCGGGTTTTATGATTACAAGGGTTCTTTCAATTTTTGAAGGATCGGGGTGAACAACGTTCTCGACAAGATTTTCGTGTCCTTCCAAAAAATCAGCGAATAATTTTAAATCCCTGTTTGCTTCATCCTGATGACGCGGAGTTAAAACTGCGGGTTCAAAATAACGGACTTCATCGGGGTTATCGGAAGAAAAAATCAAATCGGAATAGGTGTCGCGTATTGTCTCGCCCGCAAGAGCGTCCACTTCGACATGCTGGGTGTATAAATGTCCGCAGACGTTAAGCAGTTTGTCGCAGGGGTCTTGCCCCTTAAAAAGCAGTAAAAGGGAGCGATGAGGACGACCGCCCGAAGGACCCAGATATTGCTTCACATAGTCCGCCAAAAGAACAAGCTGATTGGAAGGAGCCCTCTCCCTTAAAGAACACGCGTATGTATCTGCAAATTCCTTATCGGGAGCAAACATCTGCGCCCCGACCAATTCCAAATCCGTACGCATTAAAAGGCGCGAAAGCACACCGCCGGTTCTGCTTTTTGCTACCGTATATGGCGTGACAAGAACATAAGACAAACCGTTACTCATATGTTTTTATGTTACAATATAACGGAGAAATGTTCAACTATTATTTAACGTTCGGATTTTTTTTCGAAATGGGAAAAAACCAGCGTAAAAGACGCTCTTCCCTGAGACACGCTTCGCAAACTTGTCATAAAGCCGAACATTTTTTCCATTGGAGCCTGCGCCTTTATTTCGTCGATGTCGCTCTTTGAATTCATGCTTAAAATCTGTCCGCCCCTTTGAGTTACAAGGCTCATTACCTCACCCACAAAGTCATGAGGAGAGCTTAAATCCACCGCCATTATTGGCTCAAGCAAAACGGGGGATGCGTTTCTTGCGGCTTCGTCAAATGCCATGCTTGCGCATGCTTCAAAGGCGAATTCCGTGCCTGTTTGCTCCGAATATTGAATACCCGTCACTGTTGCCTGAATATCGATACACGGGTAACCCATAGCAATCCCCGAGGCAAACGCGCCTGTTACGCCGCGCTCAATCGCTTCGAGTATTTCAGAAGGCGCTTCCCCTTTACCTGAATTTTTTGCCCTGTAAATGTACTTGTTGCCGCTTCCGCGCTGGGCAGGTTCCAGTAAAATTGTAACGCCCGCGGCATTCTCTTTTCCCGCGATAACCTTGGAAAAGTTTTCCGTGTATTCATTTGCCTTCGAAATGGATTCGCGGTAAGTTACCTGCGGGTTTCCGGCTTTTGCGCTTAGTTTAAATTCTTTTAATATGCGCGTAACAAGCACGTCCAAATGAAGCTCTCCCATACCCGAAATTATAAGCTGCCCCGTTTCTTCGTTTTCCTTTATTGTGAAGGTGGGATCTTCTTTGGAAAGAATCGCAAGTATATCCTTTAGTTTATCCTGATCCGATATTGTCTTTGGCTCTATCGAAACGGAAATTACAGGCTCGGGGAATTGCATTTTTTCCAACAGCACAGGCCAACCTTCGCTTCCGATTGTATCGCCTGTCTGGGCAAGTTTCATTCCGATAATTACGCCGATGTCTCCCGCATTCAGGCTGTCAACGGGTTCGGATTTGTTGGAATGCATCCTTAAAATTCTGTTTGCCCTTTCGCGTTTTTTCTTTCCGATATTGTAAACTGCCGCGCCCGATTTAAAAGAGCCCGAATACATTCTTACATAACAAAGAGAACCCGCTTCCCTGTCATTTTGAATTTTAAAAACAAGACCCAAAGGCTGACCTGCAGGATCGCATGGTATGCTTATGTCTTCTTCTTTTTTCAAATTGTGACCTGTCGCCGCAGCCCTTTCGTCGGGAGCCGGCAGGTAATCTATAATTGCGTCTATTACAGGCTGAACGCCGATATTGCGTCTGGATGCGCCTGCAAACATCGGGAGAACTTCCCTTTTAAGCACAGCCTTTCTCAATTCGCTTTTAATCAGCGCAGACTCAATTTTTTCGCCTGCAAGATATTTTTCCGTTATTGCATCCGATGAGCCTGAAAGAGCGTCTATCAATTTTTCGCGCCATTCTTTTGCTTCTTCTTCCCTTTGCGAAGAAATTTCCGAGATTTTCATTTCGTCGCCCGCATCGTGCCAGAAGATTTCCTTCATTTCGATTAAATCGACAACGCCTTCGAATGAACCTTCCTTTCCGATTGGAATTTGCAAGGGTATCGTATTTATTTTCAGTTTGTTTTTAACGTCTTCCAGAACAAAGAAAAAATCCGCGCCCAATCTGTCCATCTTGTTTATGTAGCCGACACACGGTACATTGTAACGGCGCGCCTGACGCCAAACCGTTTCTGTCTGCGGCTCGACTCCGTGAACTGCGTCAAAAATCGCAACCGCGCCGTCAAGTACGCGAAGGGATCTTTCCACCTCTGCGGTAAAATCGACATGCCCGGGCGTATCGATAATGTTAATCTGATGATCTTTCCAGTAAGTCGTGGTAGCGGCACTCTGGATTGTAATTCCCCTTTCCTGTTCCTGCTCCATCCAGTCCATGATAGCTTCGCCGTCATCGACTTCGCCTATACGGTGGCTTTTACCGGTATAAAAGAGGATTCTTTCTGTTGTTGTTGTTTTACCGGCATCAATGTGAGCCATGATGCCGATATTTCTCATTCCGGAAAGCATAATGTTTTTTTAAAATGCGTAATTCAAACCCAATCTGAGATATGGAAATATTGCGGGAGCGCTTAACAATCTTGTGTCAATTCCAATAGAGATTGGCAATCTGAATCCGTCTTTTTTGCCTATGTCGATATTCCAACCCAATCCAAGTCTTGCCGCCAAACCGCTTTCATAAGATGCCGCATAATCGGTTCCTGTGGTATAAAATCCCAAAGTCATCGTAAACAGCAATATGTCAAGAAAGGCATTGGCAAGGTTTTCGGGATTGTTATATCCGTAAGAATAGCCCAGCCCCGCTTCCAAAAAGAAATTTCCGGCAAAAGGATAGAACCTTGCGATTCCTGTTATGGAAAATGTATCCGCAATCAGCCATGTTGTATATGAAACAGAACCGAGAACCGAAAAGTTGGGCGAAAAAACCCTTTCATAAGCCAACTCTGCGCTAACCAAACCAAACGAAACCCCGATTCTGTTATTCGCAAGAACGGATGATCCTTCCTGTGCAAATAGGTTTCCTGCAAGAATTGCCGCCAACAGGACGGCAATGAATATTTTCTTTTTCATTATAATACCTCCTTAAGTATTATATTCAAAAATTATCAGTGCGCGAAATACGAAATAAAGATACCTGCAATAATCGCAGAGCCGATTGTACTTGAAACGATTGGGCCCATTGCGTGCATTAAAAGGTGGTTGTCACTGTTAAACCTCTGACCCATCTTCTGGGAAATACGCGCCGCCATCGGCATGGCGGAAACGCCCGAGTTGCCAATGAGCGGGTTGACTTTCCCTTTTGTCACTACGCAAAGAAGCTTCGCAACGCAAACGCCGCCGACAGTGCCGAAGGCGAAGGCCAAAAGACCGCTGGCGAGAATTAACAGTGTCTGCACTGTAAGGAAGCGGGATGCTGTCGCGCTCGATCCGATACTCAACGCCACAAGGAATGTCAGGATACTTAAAAAGTCGTTCTGGAAGGCGCGAACATAGCGATCCGCCACCCCGCTCTCCCTGATTAAATTACCCAAACACAACATGGCGACAAGAGCGCCCGCTGCAGGAACAAGAAGAAGAACAACAAGGGCAAGGATTATCGGGAAAAGAATTTTTTGTTTTTGGGTTACCTGTTTTGGCTCCGGCATTACAATTACGCGCTCTTTTTTTGTTGTAAGGGCAAGCATGATTGGCGGTTGAATGAACGGAACCAAAGCCATGTATGAGAAAGCGGCAATCGCGATTGCGGGCAGAAGGTCCGGCGCAAGACGAGTCGCCGCGAAAATAGAGGTAGGACCGTCCGAGCTTCCGATTATGCCGATAGCGGCTGCCTCCTTTAAAGAAAAGGCTTCAAAGCCGGGAAAGATCGGAACCAAAAGCTGACTTACAAAGAA
>WQSP01000120.1 GCA_009787795.1 Treponema sp. | reverse complement strand
CTATTGACATAAATCAAAAAAAACCTCATTGTTTCATTATTATGCGTCTAGGGAGGCTGGAAGGAAATAGGTGATAGGAAGCAATGTTGTCATCGAAGGTATCAGCAAGTCATTCGGTGATTTCGAAGTGCTCAAGAATGTGAGCATGGAAATAAAAAAGGGAGAATTTTTTTCCCTATTGGGGCCGTCCGGGTGCGGAAAGACAACTCTGCTTCGCATAATCGCAGGTTTTGAGCATCCTGATAAAGGGGTGCTAACCCTTGACGGAGACGATGTGCTTTCGCTTCCTCCCAACAAACGCCCGACCAACACGGTTTTTCAAAATTATGCCCTTTTCCCCCACCTTACAGTCTTTGAAAATGTAGCGTTTTCTCCGCGTTTAAAAGGAGAATCTTCAGCGCAGATAAAAAGCAAAGTAGAACAATACCTAAAACTTGTCCATCTTGACGGTCATGCCGACAAAAAACCAAATCAGCTTTCGGGCGGAATGAAACAGCGCGTCGCAATTGCGCGCGCCCTTATAAACGAACCTCGCGTGCTTTTGCTTGACGAACCGCTCTCCGCTTTGGATGCCAAACTTCGTCAGCACATGCTTATAGAACTTGACAGAATCCACGATGAAATCGGCATCACCTTTATTTATGTAACGCACGATCAGCAGGAAGCGCTTTCCGTTTCCGACAGAATCGCAATCATCGAGCAGGGACAGGTTTTGCAGATAGACACACCTCATGAAATATACGAAAGCCCTGCGACCAATTTTGTCGCCAAATTCATAGGAGAGACAAATCTTTACGACGGCACAATTCTAAAAGTGGAAAAAGTGAAGCTCCACGATTTTGAGGGCGTAACCGAATACATGGCGGAGGTTGAAATCCCGGAGCTTGGAATAATCAAGGTAACCGATGCCGATGAAATTCATGCGGGGCAAAAGGTAAGCTTTACAGTAAGACCGGAAAAAATCGTAATTACAAAAGAAAAACCGGCAATTAAACGCGATGACATAAACCTGATTCAAGGCATTGTTGATGAGCCGATCTATTCGGGCTTCCAGACAAAATTTTACGTGCAAACGGATAAAACAATTATCCGCGTAATCAAACAGCACGCGAATTATTCCGATGAAGGACCTGATATCCGCTGGAAAGATCAGGTTTATCTATCATGGAGCGCCGTTGACGGCTATGTTGTCGAGGTAAAAAAGTGAGCGGCGAACGAATCTTCCCGATCCAAAAAATGAAAAACCTGGGTCCTCTTTACTCGTCGCCCATGGCAGTGTGGTTCACGGCGTTTTTCCTGGCTCCAATCGCGATTGTCGTCGTTTTCAGTTTTTTAAAAAAGGGATTGCACGGCGGCGTAACTCCCGAATTTTCCCTTGAAGCGTACCAGTATCTTGCAGACCCTGTTTTCTTAAAAATCACTTTTCGAACGATTGTAACTTCGTTTATCGCGACATTTATTACAATTTTGATTGCCCTTCCCTGCGGTTATTTTATGGCAAGAAGCAAACATCAAACATTGTTTTTGCTTTTGATAATCATTCCGTTTTGGACAAATTTTCTAATCAGGGTTTTTGCATGGATAAACATTTTGGGCAACAACGGATTCATAAATCAATTTTTATTGAACACAGGCTTAATCGAGACTCACCTTCCGCTTATGTACAATCAAAATGCTGTTATCCTTGTTCTTGTTTACATGTATTTGCCGTATGCGATTCTGCCTCTCTACTCCACGATTGACAAATTCGATTTTTCCCTTTTGGAAGCGTCCCGCGATCTTGGAGCGAACAAATTGACATCGATTGTAAAAGTTCTTCTTCCAAACATCCGCGGCGGCATTTTTACGGCTGTTTTGTTTACATTCATTCCCATTTTCGGCGCTTATGCGGTTCCCCTGCTTGTGGGCGGCATGAAATCCTACATGCTTGGAAACGTTATTGCGGATCAATTGTTAAAATCGCGTAACTGGCCGCGCGCCGCAGCGATTTCCATGGTGCTTACGATTATTACCACAGCGGGCGTTCTTTTGATGATGTACATGCAGAAAAAAGACGCTTCCAAAACAAAAGAATCCAATGTCAAAACGGAGGGGACATGAGCCAAAGCATCATTTCCAAAATTGTCACCTCGTTAAGACCGCAGAGAGTTCAGGGAGAAGCCGCAAGACACGCAAGGCGCGCGTACAGGCAGCGTTTTTCCACATCGCAGACAATTTTTATTTTTACGATAATTTTTCTTTTTCTTCCCTTATTTGTGCTTGTTGTCTATTCGTTTAACGGTTCTACAAGCATGAACTGGACAGGCTTTTCCTTAAGATGGTATCAGCGTCTTTTGACGGAACGCGGCCTTTGGATTGCAGTAAGAAACAGCCTTGTAATTGCGCTTTCTTCCGCCGCTACGGCTACAGTGATTGGAACAATCGGCGCAATCGGGGTGAGTTTTTACAAATTCAAAACGCGCGGTTATGTGCAAACAATTTCGTTTTTGCCGATGATTTTGCCGGAAATAATAATCGGCGTATCGCTTGCCATTTTTTTTGCAGGTCTTCAAATACGCCTTGGGCTCCTGACAATTTATATAGCGCACGTTACGTTTAACATCCCCTTTGTTTTTTTGATGGTAATGGCGCGTCTTGAAGAATTCGATTTTTCAATAATAGAGGCGGCAAAGGATCTTGGTGCAAGCGAAAGGCAAACCCTTTTTAAGGTAACGCTTCCCATCTGCATGCCGGGCATTGTTTCGGGTCTTTTAACGGCAATCACTCTGTCTCTGGAAGATTTTGTCATTACGTTTTTCGTAGCGGGTCCCGGCTCTTCCACCCTGCCGATTTTCATTTATTCGGCAATTACGCGAAAAGGCGGCGTAACGCCTTTGATAAGCGCGCTTTCCGTTGTCATGATTTTAACAACCGTTCTTCTTTGCATTTTGCTTAGAAAATTCTTAAAATACATCGCCGCAAAATAGGACCTTGTACAAGGTTTTATAATATTTTTATTTGGAGGAAATTATGGAGGAAAAGGTAGAAACACTTTTTTCGGACGCAGTCTTAAAAAAAGTTTCGCAAGGACAAAGACTGCGTGCAGGAAGCAAGGGAAGCTTGTCAGGCTTGGCGTTTGGCATAATGCTAAGCGTCGCAATGTTAGCTGCAATGACAGGCTGTGACAAAAGGGAGCGTCTGTACATTTATAACTGGACGTACTACACACCCGATTCTGTTATTGAGAAATTCGAGAAGGAATTCAATGTAAGGGTAATTTACGACGAGTTCCCGTCAAACGAAGACATGTACGCAAAAATAACATCGGGTGCCTCGGGCTACGATATTGTTTTTCCGTCGGCGGATTATGTTTCCATCATGATAGAAAATAAAATGCTGGAAAGAATCGACCATTCACAAATTCCCAACTTGCGAAACGTCTGTCCCGCCGTGCTTGCAAAAACGGATTACGACGCAAACATGGAATATTCCGTTCCTTATTATTTTGGAGCGGCGGGCGTAATTGTAAACACCGCAAATGTGCCCAAATTTGAAAGAAGCTGGTCGATATTTGCAAGAGACGATTTAAGGGGCAGAATGACCATGTTAGACGACATGCGCGAAGTTATGGGAGACGCTTTGGTGCATCTTGGATATTCTGTGAATACCGTAAACCCCTCCGAGATTACCGAGGCAAGGGATTTAATCATCAATTTCTGGAAGCCGAATCTTGTAAAATTTGACGCGGAAGCTTTTGGAAAAGGTTTTGCCACTGGCGATTTTTGGGTTGTTCAGGGATACCCCGAAGTTGTCTTTG
Organism: Treponema sp.; assembly: GCA_009787795.1. Taxonomy (GTDB): domain Bacteria; phylum Spirochaetota; class Spirochaetia; order Treponematales; family Breznakiellaceae; genus WQXQ01. Next base: position 1,631 of record WQSP01000120.1, on the reverse strand, counting down.
AAGAAATTGTCGAAGATCCAAGAATGATGGCAAACACTGTTTTCTTTATTCCCGAAGAAGGCGGTCCCGCATACATCGACAGCATGGTAATTTTAAGGGGAGCCAGGAATATCGAACTTGCGCACAAGTTCATCAATTTTATTCACGACCCGCAAATCTATGCGGAGTTCTGCGATGCATTCGGTTTTCCGGCATCGGCGAATGTGCCTGCCCGTCAATATACAAGAGGATACATGGGCGAAGGCCGTTCATGGTACACAATAGAAGATTTGGAAAACGTCGAATTGAAAAAAGATTTGGGATCTTATCTTTATCTTTACGATGAAGCATGGTTTAGATCCATCAGAGTTGGCGACTAGATTTTATCAAACTGCCTTGAGTTAAAAAAATTAATTCAAGGCGGCAATTAGGAGACAATATTGAAAAAAGTATGCGTTATTTTTTTTGCGGCAATGACAACATTCATCTTTGTATTAACATCGTGCGATTCAAGAGAGAAGCTTTACATTTATAATTGGACATATTATACCCCGAATTCCGTGATTGAAAAATTTGAAAATGAATTTAATGTCAGGGTGATTTACGACGAGTTTGCCTCCAACGAAGAAATGTTTGCAAAACTTACCGCTGTCCGCAAGGGAAAGGGCGGATATGATGTCGTATTCCCTTCCAAAGATTATGTTCCGATTATGATTCAGGAGGGAATGCTTGAAAGAATCGACAAAACAAAAATCAAAAACCTTGAAAATATCGATCCTGCGCTTCTTTTAAGGATGACATACGATCAGAACATGGATTACTCGGTTCCGTATTTTTACGGCGCGGCGGGCATTGCGGTAAACACAGGCAAAGTGACGCGCTTTGAAAGGGACTGGTCAATCTTTTCAAGGGAAGATCTTGCCCAAAGAATGACAATGCTTGACGATTTTCGCGAAGTGTTCGGCGCGGCTTTTTCCTGTCTTGGTTACTCCGTAAACACAACGAACGGACGCGAAATCGCCCAAGCGAGAGACTACATCATTTTAAACTGGAAACCGAACCTTTTGCGTTTCGACTCCGAAACAATCGGCAAGGGATACGCAAACGGCGATTTTTGGGTTGTACACACTTTCCCGGAAATGGTATACGAAGAAATCACCGATAACCCCCAATTGCTTGCCGACACCGTGTTTTTCATCCCTGCGGGCAGTCCTTCATATATCGATAATATGGTCATCTTAAAAAACGCAAGGAACGTAGAAAGGGCGCACGATTTCATCAATTTTATCCACAGACCGGCGATTTATGCCGAATTTGTCGATTCTTTCGGGCTTCCCGCGACTGTAAATGTCCCTGCAAGGAGAATAAGCCGTACAAGCGTTCCCATGTATCTTGAAGAAGAGCTTGATCGAACCGAGCTTGTGGACTATTTGGGCGAATACAGGGAGCTTTACACAGACGCATGGTTTAATTCGATAAGGGCAGGAGAATAAAAAAGGGGCTTTACACTTTTTTTGTTTTCTGATACAAATAAGAAGACCCAATTTTCAAGCTGTTTAAGGAAGGATAATATGTCACGGAGTTGTGATATTTGCGGAAAACATACAATCACAGGCAATAAAGTCAGCCATGCCAAAAATCGTACCCGCCGA
>WQSP01000119.1 GCA_009787795.1 Treponema sp. | reverse complement strand
GTTTTGGCGGTTTTGGTTTTATTCATATTTTTGCATAACACAAGCACAACATTAATGATAAGTTTTTCCATACCGCTCTCGATTCTTTTTACGTTTCTTGCGCTTTGGGTAAAAGGATCAAGCCTTGATCTTGTAACCCTTGGAGGACTTACAGCCGCAATCGGCATGGTAATAGACGCAAGCATTGTCGTTTTGGAAATGGTTCAGCGTCATTTTAACCAAGGCAAACTGAACGCGGCGGAAGCATCGTCTGTAGGGGTGCGCGAAACAGGACAGGCTTTGATTGCGTCCATGACTACAACCCTTGCGGCGTTTTTCCCCGTTCTTTTTTTAACGGGTCTTGCGGGGGTCATTCTAAAAGACGTTGCATGGACAATCATTTTTGCGATCTTTTTTTCCATATTGGTCGCAGTAATTGTAATACCTTTCCTCTGCTCCATTTTCCTGAAACAGGAAAAAGACAAAGGCATAGGAAAAATAATCGCCCCCTTTGTTGAAAAATTCATGGAAGGCCTTAACGCAAGATACAAAAAACTTTTGTTAGGCGCAATTAACAACAAATTTTCATTTTTGGCGGGCACATTGATTCTTTTTGTCTTAAGCGTATTTTCGATTCGTCTTTTAGGGTTCGAATTTCTCCCTCTCACCGACATGTCGGAAATTGTCGTAAGCGTGGAAACGCCGGGCAGTTATACCTTAGAAATGACGCGTGACAAGGTTATTACGCTTGAAAAAACAATAGGAGAAATTATCAAAGGCGAAATTGACACCTCATATTTCATTGTAGGTCAGGGCGGAGCATTTTCCATGGGAAGCGAACCCAACCGCTCGTATGGAATTATCAAATTGACAAGCCAAAGAAGCAGAAAGCGGCATGTTGTGGAAATAATAAACGATCTTCAGGACAGGGTGTCAAAAATGCTTCCCGACGTTCAGGCGAATTTTTCCAACGGCGGCATTTCAAATCTTTTGTCGATGGCAACAGGCGGCGCAGGTTTGGTTGTTAACGTATACGGCACAAATCTTGACACGGTTGTAAATGCCTCGCAGCAGGTAAGAAATTACATGGCGCAGGATCCAAACGTGGCAAGCACGGACGTTGACATAAGATTCAATCAGCGCGAGATGAACACGCGCATTCTTCATCAATATTTGGGGCTTTTGGGGCTTTCTTCCTACGAAGCCGCGCTTGCAAACCGTATTGTGTTTAACGGCATTTCTCTGGGCACTTTTTACGGCGCCGACAGAAATTACCCGATAGAGCTTAGAACAAACCTCGGCTCGGGCGCAATCCCCCACGACGTTTTGTACTCGCTCGGTTTGAACACAAGCATGGGAAATCAGGTTTCTTATGCAAACTTTGCGGAACTTGACATAGAAGAAACTCTTTCTCAAATAAATCACCGCAATAAATCGCGTTCCATTACTGTAAGCGCAAGCCTAAAAGATCCAAATGTTCGCGAAAGCACGCGCAGGCTGGAAAATCTTTTAAAAACGCACGGAATTGTTCCAGGCGCGTTTTGGGAACTTGGAGGCACCGCCGCCGAAATGCTTTCGTCTTTCCGCTCCCTTTTGATAATTCTTGCGATTGCAATTTTTTTGGTTTATTCTGTCATGGTAATCCAATTTGAAAGATTCACCCAGCCGTTACTCGTCATGTCGTCAATTCCGTTTACATTGATAGGCATTACAGGAGGGCTTTTGCTTTTTGGTTCTTCGTTAAATTTAATTTCCATTTTGGGAATCATTACGCTTGCCGGGCTTGTCGTAAACAACGCAATCATTTTAATAAGTTACATTAATCTTCTTCGCACCAAATATTCCCTTCCGCTGGAAGAAGCCGTAATTACAGGCTCCATTTCGCGCCTTCGCCCCATTTTAATGACAACAATTACGACGCTGTTTTGCGTCATACCGTTATCGCTTGCAACAGGCGAAGGCTCCGAAAGTTACGCGCCATTGGGACAGAGCATATTCGGCGGACTTTTCAGCTCAACTTTTATAACCCTCTTCTTTATCCCTGTCGTTTATCTGATGTTAGAAAAACGCAGGGAAAAGAAGAAAAGTTCTACTCTATCTTGAACCGTGACACTTCTTTAAGCAAAGCCTCGATTCCTTCGCGGTTTTTGATTGTAATTTCGTTAACCTGATTTACCGCGATATTGATCTGATCTGCGCCTGAAGCCATTTCGTTCATGCCGGATGTAATTTCCTGCGTTGCCTTTTCAAGATTGTGGCTCTCTCTTATTACTTCCTGAGAACCTTCAAGCATTTCAGACGAACCTGTCTTTACCTGTTTTGTTATGTCATTAACCCTTTCAATGCCGTCTAGAACCTGCTTTGAACCGTGTTCCTGCACTTCCATCGCGTTTCTGATGCTTTCTTCCTGCTGAGCGACTGTGTTTATGCTTGAATCGATTGCTTCAAACCTGTTTAACACATTTCCTGTCGAAGAAGAAATTTTGTCAATTGAGCCTTTTATTTTCTTTAATACCACTCCGATCGTTTTGGATTGTTCGCTTGACGATTCTGCAAGTTTGCGAATCTCGTCTGCAACAACTGCAAATCCTTTGCCCGCTTCCCCTGCATGAGCCGCTTCTATCGCCGCATTCATCGATAAAAGATTCGTCTGGCTTGCAATATTTGCCATTACGGAATTGATCTCCAATAGCCCTTCCGATTCGCCTGCAATATCCTGAATGTCCGACGCAACTTCCTGCAATCCGTCATGCCCGATTTCAGAAGCTTCTTTTAGCTGTTTTACGTTTGTGCTGTTCTTTACAAGCGTTCCTGTGACAGAATGCGTATTTGCAACCATTTCCTGAATGGCACTGGAGGCTTGAGTAACACAATTGTTTTGATCTTCAATATGATCGTTCAATTTGTTGATATTTATCGTTACCTGCTCCATTGTCGCATTGGTCTGCGTTACGCTTGCGCTTTGGTTTATTATTCTGCCTTTAATGCTTTGAATGTTGGCTGTTATTTGATTTACTGCGGCAGCCGTTTCATTCATGTTACTTGCAAGCTCGGTTCCGATACCTGATAATTTCCTGGCCTCGTCCCTAATATTGGTAACAAGGTTTCTTATTTTTGCCAGCGTTTGATTAAAATAACGCGAAAGATCCGTAATTTCATCTTTGCCTTTTTCCGGGATAATGCGGGTAAGATCTCCTTCCCCTTCTGCTATATCTTTTAGGGTTTCTGCGACATTTACAACCGGTTTCATTGTAAGGTTTAAAACAAAATATATTAAAAAGGCAACAACCGCAATTATAATTACCGCAAGAATTACAGTGAACCTTGTTATGTCACGCACCTCGGATAAAATATATGCATCTGTTGCCGCAACCATTATGGACCATGTCGTATCCGAATTGCCCAATTTAAAAGGCGTCAAAAATATTTCCAGCGTTAAATCCATTACCTCCGAATACGAAGAACAGTGGTAGGCTTCTCCTTCAGCGATAGCTTTAATCGCCTCTTCCATATAATCGCCGTAAACAGTATCCACTTCCCGTAAATTTTTTCCGATACGATCGGGATATGTATGCGCCAAAATGGTTCCGTCATTGGAATAAATCACCATTGCGGCAATTTCATCGTTGGCTTTAATGGTATCCGCAAGTATGGGCTGCATCATTTCGACATCCATGAGCATGCCGACAGCTCCNACNACCTGATTGGTCTGCGAATCGATAATNGGAGTTACCATTCTNACCATTAACATTTCATCTCCCTGAATATCCCTGAAAAACGGATCCGGTATGGATTGTTTTTTAGCATCGGGACCTGTAAGCCATTCCATTGTTGAATCCAGAAAAGGGCAAAAAATTGCTTCTATCGATCCTTTTTCTCTTGAATAGGCAACTGCATATTGCCCCGATGGAGAAGAACCCGCCCTGCCAATCATTTGCGCATCCATACCGTCAACCGCATTTGGCAGCCAGATGGTATAAATTTGCTGAATATTCGGCTGCGAGGTCAATGTGCCGTACAGCATTCGATCAAACGTATCTCGCCGCTCCCCTTCCGGTATTTGCGAATAATCCGCCATTATATCCGCGATGGTGCTGATCATTCTTAAATGTGCATCCCGTCTGCCTTTCCAGTATTCAGCCTGCTCGCCTGAAAGGAATTTCATTACCTGCCTGTTAAGATCGATGCTGATATTCGACGCTTTGGACAACAAAAGTATGGAAACGCCGGCTACCACGACCGTTAAAATTGCAATTACCATGATACTTAGCTTAAATTTGAGTTTCATACGATTACCTCCTAAATTTATTCCTAATTTGCCAAATATAGGTCTACAATAGTAAAATTTAAAAAATAATCATAAAAGAGACAAGAAAAATCGGGTTTTTTTAAAGAAAAAACCGCTCCCTTTCGAGAGCGGTTATAACAGCCTTTACAAAATGTCAATAAGAAAGAATTTAAATGTTACGGAGTAGGTCTTGAACCGGATGTATTATAAACAATACCAAAAGTACCTGTGTCATTGGAGTAAGCCATAACACTAAGAATTACAGTTCCACTTGTATTTGCATAAAAAGACCGATAAGTATTCCAACCAGAATCGATGTTGCTAAACAAATATGAACCACTGCTAATATAATACGCGCTAACCTTTATATCTAATGTTTTTGCGCCATTGCCTTGATAACCGTCATTCCACCAAATATAATAATTATTTCCTGCTGTTACATTAAAACTATACAATTGCTCGCCACCGCTTACTGTAATACTACCATTAGCCCATATATTTGATGAAAGAGGAATTGCGGAAGATGAACCGGGAGTCGCAGAAACTATCGATGATTGTCCGCTTTCAACGCCATTGCTATTTACGGCGGTTACTCTAAAATAATAAGTAGTACCTGATGTTAAATAATTAACATTATAATAGTTATTATACGAATAATCATAATAATTTAAATTGGAACTGCTTGTACCATAATATATATTATAATAACTTGCGTTTGATACAGTGTTCCATGATAAATATATAATGCTGGATGATTGCACTGTCGCTTGTAATCCAATGCCGCCGCCACTTGATGATGTTGTCGCGTTGACTGCGCTTGATTGCCCGCTTTCGACACCGTTGCTGTTAACTGCAGTCACTCTGTACCAATAAGTTGTATTGTTTGGTAAACCTGTATTTGTATACGATGTTGTTGGTGAGCTGACTGCTCCAAGATATGAGAAACTGCCTGATGAGGATGTGCTGCGATAAACATAATATCCGATTGCGTTAGATACAGAACTCCAGCTTACAAGGATGCTGCTCGATGATTGCGCAGTTGCGCTTACTCCGGTTGGAACGGACGGCGCACCCGGAACGCTGCCGCCACCTGATGGAGTCAAGCCCAAATCCAATTCGCCGCAGGCAGTGAAAAACACTGCCGTTAAAAAAAGACTTGATATGGCAATG
>WQSP01000118.1 GCA_009787795.1 Treponema sp. | reverse complement strand
TGCGTTGACGGCTGGAAAAAAGAAATTGCAGACGTTCGCGAAAACCATTATTCAAAGTTCGGCGACAAACTCCCCAAAGAGTTATACGCTCAGCTTGATCTGATGGAAAAAGGTTTAAACAGCTAAACTAACTGCCTTTTGGCGGTCAGACAAATAAGCCCCTTGGCCTTGCGGTCTTGGGGCTTTTTTATGGTTAATAATATGGAAAAAATAATTTTGTCCACGAATTTCCACAGATTTTCACGAACCATGTCTGCAGTTTTTTTCTTAAACTCTTCAATTGCTGCGGTAGCAGCTTGGCGTTCTTGGCGAGAGGTTTCATTTACAGAATCATAAAAACAGTTTATAATATGGCTTATAAGACAAGAAGAAGGAATGATTGATATGAGAAAAAATATAATAATTTCCAATATTATAATATTTTTTTTATGTTCATTCATTCCATTATATGCACAAAATATGGAAATTCAGGAAATAAATGAACTGATAAGAGAATATAATTTATTAATAAATCAAAATAATGAAGAAACAGAAACGAACAATATACAAATACTTTTCATTATGAGATATAATGGTTCGCAATATTCTGCTGATATGTTATTTCTATCAAATTCAATTATGGTATTAAGATCGTATTTTTATTCATTGTATCCACAAAGAGAAAACAGGTTTTTTACATATTCATTAGATGAAAACATATTAAGAATTACATTCTTCGATCCCAGAATTGATGTTGCAAGACATTTGGAAGTAACAATATCTCATATGGCCGGGAATAGAGATATTTTATCAGTTAATTACATTGAAAAAAGTATCACTTATAATATTGAACGAAATAGAATATTATTTGGAGGTTTTTATTTTTATCTTGATAATTAGATGCCCGTTTCGAACATCGACTTACCGCTGTCCACGAATTTCCACAGATTAGCACGAAGAGGGAAGAAGAGTTCTACCACGAACAAAACGCCGATCTAAAAGAAATCTACGACAAATACCATCCCATGTCCGATTGGAAAGTGGACGATGCGTACATAGCTTCCTTTTCAAACAAATTTTTTGCTATTTTGCCATTTCAACGGTGTTGCGAATTTCTTGAATTTGGACGGTGCTTGGAATCGTAATTCCTTGTCTGCCCTGCCCGGATCCATTGCGGCGAATCATTTCTCCTGCGCCGATCGCAAATATTTCTTCGGAAAGCATCGCAGAACGACCAATAGATACATTGGAATTCGGCGTAAAACTTGGATGACTTTGTCCTGTTACAATAACACTGGTTGTCTGTACTGCCAGGTCATTTATAAAGCGCCGGATATAGATACTGCGGTTTAATGAAAAAAGAGAGCCGCCTGCAGGAACACTTACGTCATTAATACTGCCATTTCCAAAACAATAATACCAAACATAATCATTGCTAACAGGACGATTCATTCCTGCTCCCGAATAAGAAAAAACGGCTTCACCCGGATAAAGATGCCATGTAGTTGCTGAGCCAGAATTAACATGTTTATCTCTAACCGCGCTTACTTTAATATCTTTTAGAATGGGAGCATCTTTATAACCGTAAATGGTTGATGGTAGATTAAAGTAATTGGCTGCATACCATTGTACCAATAATAAATTCCATTTTGTCAGATTATCAAATTCTGTTGTTGCAAGCGCGCCGCCAACAACTGACGGGTAGTAAAGCTCACTAATAGCTTGGTAATCATAATTTTTTGAACGTGATATTTCCTGTAAAATACCATCGTAATGCAGCCTTAACCAATGGAAAAAAATGCATACTGTAGCATAGTCATTTAAATTTGTGTTATATGTAGCCGGTATATTTCTGTCAAAATGATTATCCCATGAAAAGAAATTATCGCCTCTTGCAATATAACCTGTTTCATCTGCATTGTAATATTCTATTCTTCTCTGACTGACAACTCCTGAATATACCCATTCCGCCATTGCAGAAAGACCTTCATCAAGCCATGTATCAGAAAAATTAAAATCATCACCTTTAATAGCCCAGTCACCATCGACATCTTTAAACATTGAATTGAATACTCTGGTAGTAAAATTCATTAAATGTTGCAATTCGTGAGCAAGTGTTTCATAGGATTTTTCCCTACTAACGCCTGTAAAACTGTTAAAAGCCATGGCAGGATATGTATCCATATAAAGCATTGCGCGGTAGTTGGAATCCGGTCTACCTAGCATATCACGCGAATCAAAATAACCGGCAATATAGGAACCATTGCTGGGAGTGAACCCATCCCTAATATCCAAAAGAAGAATTGTCAATTTATCCCTTCCTGTTATGGCGTTTGCCAAATCTATTGTACATATATATTCATCAGGAATAAAACCATCATCGGGAAAGGATAAAGCAATATATTTATTATCGTCTGCAACAGATTCCCAATCGGTTATCCAGCCAAAGTATCTCATTATTTTCGGATAAATTTGCAACTTATACTCATCGGCAATTTCTTGAGCAAGTCCTTGAGATATATTCTGGCCGTTTTCCACCCATATCTCGCATAAATCATTAGATGCCATAAGAGATGCCGTAATCCTATAAGGTGTTTCATCGTCCGTTCTTAAATCCCGTGCCCAGAAATTTCCGTTTCCGGTTCCGTTTCCTGTTCCTGTTTCGCCGAATACTATGTCCCAAAACAAATCGCATGAAAATGTTGTCAAAACGACGAAAAGAACAAATAAACCCAATAAAGATTTTTTCATAACCGGCTCCTTATAATTTTATTCGACAGAAATAATTCTTATGTTTTTAAGATCGCGCCGTCTTCCTGCAGGCATTCCCCCTGCAAATGTCAGCTCCGTTATGGTTTCTTCGCCTTCAACAGTTACTGTACGATGCTGAAAGTCATGCAGTTTGCGCATTTCGTTTCTTGCGATATACCAGTTGTGTTCGCCAGAAATGACAATTTCGGGAAAAATATCACTTCCTACAAGACGCACAATTCCCGTTACGCGCACTACTGTTACAGTTTGCTCAGGCTGCCTTTCCCTGTTGCCGGATGCAAATGCAAACACAGACAAAATGAAAAACAAAACCAATAAAAATTTTTTACTCATTAAAAATATTTCCTTTTTCCGGAATCAAAACGGGATGTCCGGTTAAATCTCTTATGCCAATCGGGAAAGGGGCATAATTTGATGCTGCTGCGGATCGTCCCATCGGTATAACATTTGACGCTATGGGAAGAATCGGATCGCCTGTGGTTGTTCCGTTTTCCGAAGCGGCTCCGTCATTTGTATTGCTGTTATATGTAAGCAAAACGCTGTTTCCGGGGAATGACAGATTGATATTATCGGTCAGGTATGAATATTTTACATGATTTCCGTTTGCAATCCCCGGATTTTCACTTTGAATTCTGCTGTAAACGCCTTCTCCCGGGGCAAGCGAAACGCTTGTTGCGATAGCTGACGGAGCGGGAACTCTAATATTTTTCAATACGATATCGGCATTATAGCCAAACTCCCATTCTTCCTGTATGTAATTGGCGGCAAGCCATTTTTCAAGCAGCGTTCCCCAATTGGAAAAATCATAACCGGGACGCGCTTCGTTTAACGCATTTGTTACGGCGCGATAATCGTAAAACTGCGAACTTATAATATTTTTGTATATGCTGCTGCCGTTCCCGTTCAAACGAAGCCACTGGAAAAAAAGATAAACAGTCGCATAATCGTCCAAAATTGCATAAGGACTTTTTCCGGATCCCTCGCCTTCGCGGTTTCCCCATACAAAAAAATTATTGCCTTGATCTATTACACCCCTAATTCTTTCCGATTTGCCGTTATTAACAAACCAATTTATCCGCCCTTGGGAATGCTGCTGTGAACAAACATATTCGGCCGCTGCCGAAAGCCCTTCGTCAATCCATAAATCCATCGTGTGTATAAAATTGCCTGTTCTCCTTAGGGCAACACTTGTTGTAAAATTCATAAGATGCTGTATTTCATGCGAAAGCGTTTGATAAACATCCTTTAAAACAATATCGATATTGGAACCCGGGCGAACTTCCATTCCGGGGTTTGTATCGATATAAATCATATCGCGTCTGTTTGCGTTATGATAATTGTCAAACAAATCAATATAATAGAAATATCCCGCAACATAAGAATCATGCACGTCTCTTTCGTAACTGTCAATAATATCCAAAAGCAGAATGCAAAGTTTGCCGTCATTGTCGCCAAGCGTATCCGCCATGGCAAGAGTGTCGGAAAATACAATATTACGGTATTCAAAATTTTCCATGCCGAAACATTCAATCATTTTTATGCGGATAACATAATCGTATTCATCCGCAATTTTCTGCGCTGTAGCCAAGCTGATGCCTGTGCCTCTTTCTGCCCAAACGGTGCAATGCTCGCCTTCGACAAGAAGATTGGCATTAAGTCTGTATTGTTGTCTCGTATTTGTATTCATTGCCCAAAAATCTCCCGTTTCGTTTCTTCGAAAATTGGAAAAAAGATCGCAGGAAATCATTAAAAGCGAAAAAATAAAAACCGCAGGCAATAATTTTTTCATGCGTTTTCCTATTTCCCGTGGCAATGCTTGTACTTTTTTCCGCTGCCGCACGGACACGGATCGTTTCTTCCCACTTTTGGCTGACTTCGCACAACTGTCGCGGCTTCCGGGCGGCTTGCCCTGTTCATTGCAGATGACGCCTGCTGCTGCTGTGTTGGAGCTGCGCCCAATGAACCGCCGTCAAACGAGCCAATGCTGGAATGGCTTGCGTTTGCGTTTGCGCCTATCGATCTGCTTAACGGGCGGCGCTGATTGTCTCCCGATATTTGGATTCGTATCAAATGAAGACGCGAAGCTATCTCCTGCCTTATCTCTTCGATCATTTTTTCGAAAATCTGGAAACCTTCAACTTTGTATTCGGTAAGCGGATTTTTTTGCGCATAATGGCGAAGGTATACGGCTTCGCGCAGGGCTTCCATGTTTTCAAGGTGATCCAGCCATTTGCGATCTATCGAATTCAAATAATTGTCGCGAATTATCAAATTCATATACTCGGTGCCGATTAACGCTTCCTTGTCCGCAAGTTCTTTTTCCAATTCTTCGATTATGCGCTTTTCCAAAGTTTCGGGATTTTTCAATTCCCTGTCGTCTTCCGTATTCAAAACGAATCCGAATTTTGCCCTTAACTGCTCGGTTAAATCTTTTAAGGCTTCGTCCTGATCGTTTCTTGCGGTTTGATTGTAGCTTTCGATATAGTCGCCTACAATGTCGTCGGTAGCTTCGTTTACGCGTTTTCTTAAACCTGTATCAACAAGTATCGCATCACGCTGTTCGTAAATGAATTTACGCTGCTGATTCAATACGTCGTCGTATTCCAACAAATGTTTTCTGATTTCAAAGTTGCGCTCTTCAACTTTTTTCTGAGCGCCTTCTATGCTTTTGTTAAGCATCGGATGAAAAATCGCTTCGCCTGTGGGCATTCCAATCCGCGACATTAAATTTTT
>WQSP01000117.1 GCA_009787795.1 Treponema sp. | reverse complement strand
CATTCTTCCTTGCCGTTGTATAAAACGATAAACTCGGGAGTTGGGATTTTTATCAACTTTTTATGATAGATATTTTCTTCTTCAACAATTTTCTCGTAAACGCGGGCAATATACATCAGAATCCTGAGCGGAATATTCTGGCTTAATGTTGATTGATGCTCTATTAATACTACGATTCTGTCATCAATGGTGAAAGAAAGATCATTGATCTTCTTCATGAACAGGGCTTCCGAAAGGGTGTTGATGTTAATGATGGCGTCTTTCGGAACATCAATGCCTTCGATGGCGCCGTACAGTTCCCGCAAGATTTCGGGGTCGCCGAAAAGCAGGGAAAACACGCTGTCCTTGTAATGTTTGTTTGCATTTGGGTTCATAAATACCTCATAAAGAAAATTTTCCCGTGCGTCAAAAGATGCTCGGCAGAAAACCTTCAAAATCATGAAGATTTTCATACCCTTATATGGCATGAGAGTGTCATTTTGCTTTAGCGAAAACGAAAGAATTTTGAAAAAAGTGAGATATTTTTATAGAAGGAGCTTGCTGTTGGCTGGTTAAACCTTTTTATAAAGCAAATACTTAAATAAACTATTAAAAAGAGGTTAGGCAGGCGATGGGGTGTAAAAACACTAGTGGTAATTTTTTTTTGAATATTTCTTTTAGCTTCATTTTTATTAAAGCGTATGCCCGAAAATTTAATAGGAAAGCGTGAGCGAAAAGCTCTGACTGCATTTACAATTGCTGCGCAAGCAGCTTGATCTGCGTTGAAAATGCCAGCTAGCGGCTGTTGAGAAAAATGCCAGAGCCATTTAGCAGGCAGGGCTTAACGCTCACGCTTTTATATCAAGCTATAGGCATACGTTTAAGTAAAAAGCGGCATATTGACAAACCCCCCTCAAAAATTATATAAAAATATTCAAGAGAGGAGTAATTATGGGCTACATTGATAACATTATCGGTTTAATCGAAAAAAGGGACTCGGGTCAGCCTGAGTTTTTGCAGGCGGCAAAGGAAGTATTGGATTCTTTAAGAATCATTGTCGATAAAGACAGCGTTTACGAAAAGGCGGGTCTTTTGGAACGCCTTGTCGAGCCTGAACGCGCAATCGTTTTCAGGGTTCCCTGGGTGGACGACTCGGGCAAAGTGCAGGTAAACCGCGGCTTTCGCGTACAGTACAACTCGGCGATTGGACCTTACAAGGGTGGGATTCGTTTTCACCCGTCCGTAAATTTAAGCATTATAAAATTCCTCGGGTTCGAACAGACTTTTAAAAATTCGCTTACAGGGCTTCCGATGGGCGGCGGCAAGGGCGGCTCGGATTTTGATCCCAAAGGAAAAAGCGATAACGAAGTTATGCGTTTTTGCCAATCATTCATGACAGAGCTTTACAGACACATAGGTCCTGACACAGACGTTCCTGCAGGAGACATCGGCGTTGGCGGAAGGGAAGTCGGCTTTATGTACGGTCAGTACAAACGAATCGTAAACAGGTTCGAGGGCGTATTGACAGGCAAAGGAATCGGCTGGGGCGGCTCACTTGCAAGAACCGAAGCTACAGGTTACGGACTTGTTTATATAGTAGACGAATATCTAAAAACAAAAAGCGACGGCTTTAAAGGAAAGAAAGTTGCAATTTCGGGAAGCGGCAATGTCGCCATCTTTGCCGCACAAAAAGCGATGGAACTTGGCGCAACTGTAATCAGCGTGTCAGACAGTAATGGATATATCTACCATAAAGAAGGCATCAATCTTGATACCGTCAAAGATATAAAATTAATAAACAGGGAAAGACTTACAAAGTATGCCGAAAAACATAAAGATGCGGTTTATACCGATATCGGCAAGGGCAGAGTATGGGACATTCCATGCGACATCGCTCTTCCCTGCGCGACGCAAAACGAGCTTCTCCTTGACGACGCAAAAAAAATGGTCGAGAACGGATGCAAGATCGTAGGCGAAGGCGCAAACATGCCGACAACATTGGACGCGACAGAAGTGCTTTTAAGCAAGGGCGTTGCATTCTTCCCCGGCAAAGCTGCCAATGCGGGAGGCGTCGCAACATCGGGCTTGGAAATGTCCCAGAACTCCGCGCGTCTTTCATGGTCATTCGAAGAAGTCGATTCAAAACTCAAAGGCATTATGGCAGGCATTTTCCGCAGCATGAATGACGCGGCAAACGAATACGGCAAGAGCGGAAACTTCGTGATCGGCGCAAACATCGCAGGCTTCAAGAAAGTCGCAAGAGCAATGCTCGACCAAGGCGTTATCTGATTATTGCACTGGTGTTAAGGTAACAGCCGGTTCCAGCAAATCGTGGACACCGGTTGTTCCTACGCGTACGCGGGAAAGTATCATTACGCCTGCGGCGTTTTCGGTTTTGTAGACAAGACGGTTGTCGCTTCCGCCTTCGGGACGCAGTTCCAAAAGTTCGTTGCCGTCAACTTTGTAAAAAACATAACGGCCCCTTCTTGTATTTCCGCCCGAGCTGATCGTATATTCGCCAGCGGTATTAAATTGAATCCTTCCCCATGACGAATCAAAAACCGAATTGAAGGCAGGTCGTATCTGCGAAACGGTTTCCCCGATATTTACACTTCCCGCCCTGCGGTACGAACCGTCCCATGGAGTTGAAACCGCAATTTTCAGGCGCACATCCTCGATAACCCTAAGTTCGATCCTGTCCAGCGAACGCAATTCAATATCGATAAAGCGCAACAAGGTGCTTATCGAAATATTCTGGCTTCTTATAAAAAGACCGTAACGGGTGTAGTTTGCGCTTTGCCAGCGGAAAACCTGCTGGGACTCGTCGCCGAAAAAGATGATTTCCTTTCCCGCAGGATCAAAATACAAATACTGGCTTGTATCGACGGTACCCATGGGACTTACATAGTACCAAAGGTCGTTTATAAAATTTTCAAATACGCCCGGCGTGCCGCTTAAAAGTTCCCTTAGCCTGCGTTGTTCGATTTGCGTTCCCGGGATTCTCGATACATTGATCTGTTCGTATTGTTCCCTTGAGGGGTTAAAGGAATAAATCGTTTCTATTTGATCCATTATGTTTGCGGAAGAGCTGTCCTGACCGTAAGCGGCAATGTTAAAACTTTGTCCTCTTGTCATTCCCTGCTGATACGCGCTTGAACGCGTTACTTCCTGAACGATTATCGATCCTGCAATTTGCAATTCGGCAATTTTTTTGTACGGTTCCTGAATGCTTTGGTTTGTGGCGGGTCTGAAAATGGTCATCGTATGCTCGTTGTTTGCGTTCATTCCGGTAACGATAATGCAATTGTTTCTGTCGCCGATCAGGTCCTGGCTGAAAAGGGTGGCGGTTTCCGCTCTTGATGCCGCGGCAGGCAGGTTCCACATTCGTTTGTATTCTCTCGTCCCCGTATCAAACCCGATAAAGGCAATATACACAGGACCCGATGCATCGTTTGAATTTCTGTAAAGCACAAATTGCTCTTCCATAATGCCGGATTCGCTTTCGCGGTTTAAAACCGCAATGACATTTTCGCCTTCCTGCATGGGAACTTTTGTCGAAAGATTTTCTTCCAAATAGACAAAATCGCCCTGTTCTGCGGACGAGTACGCACCCGCCTCCCTTGGGGTTACAATTCGTGTTCTTACATTTTCATCTTCCTCGGGAATAAAGAAACGCTTCCAAAGACCGGTTGCCAAAAATATTATCAACAAAACGGAAAACGCCGCAATTCCTATATATAATCCCAATAACTCTTTTTTCATAAACTACCTATTGATTGATGCGTGACTCCACACAGGATAGCAATTTTCTGATGGTTTCATCCATACCGTAACTTCTGAAACCTGCCGCAGTAACATGACCGCCGCCGCCGAAGTTCTGGGCGATTTTTGAAACGTTCAGTTTCCCTTTTGAACGAAGCGAGCAGAATATCTCCCCTTGTTCCCTTTCGCGCAAAAGAATGCTCGCTTCGACTTCTCTTGCCTTTAACGGAATGCTCACGATGTTTTCAACCTCGTCAAATTCCGCGCCTGCCCTTTCAAAGTCTTCCCAGCGCAGAATCATAATGGCGATTGTTGTGCCTGCATAAAATTCAAGACTGGAAAGGGCCTGCTTTTGCAAAAGGACGGACGCGCACGAAGAATTTTCCATTAGCTGTCTGTAGATGTTGTTCGGAGTCGCTCCCCATTCAAGCGTTTTGATTGCAGCCTTAAAAGTTCTCATGCTTGTTTTAGGATAGGCGAAAAAACCCGAATCGAAAACAATGCCCGCATAAGCCGCCGTCGCCGTAAACGGATCAAGGGCAAATCCCATTTCGCAGGCAAGCTCAACTGTCAGTTCCGATGTTGACGCGGCTGTCGAATCGACAAACCCCTTTAGTTTTGTCATAGGCTTTGGATCGTGATGATCGATATAAAAGACTTCGCGCACTTTTTTGATGGCTTCCCTTATTGCTCCCATATGAAATTCTTCGGAAGTGTCCGCAACCAGCATTGCCGCATTTTCCAACAGGGGAGCATGCGCTTCGCTGTCCCACTTTTCAATCTCAAAACCTTCCTTGATGTACTGAAGATATTTTGGAATCGGGGACGAATTTAAAATGTATGCTTTCTTTCCCGTTTTTTTGATAATCGCCGCGAGTACGGCTTCGGCTCCAAGCCCGTCCGCATCAGGCTGATCATGGGTAGTCAATATGAATGAATTGTGGCGGTCCATAAATGAAAGTATGCTGTCAAACATTAACTGATTAATTAAAGTAAGCTGTTGTCGCCCTTCTTACCCTTGAGTCAAGGTTCAGCCCGACGACAAGAGCGCGCCATGAAGAAAAATCCTCAACCCGCGAATAACGCAAAAGGTTTCCCTGCGGGTTATTGATAACCGAAGAAAGCGCCTGTGCAGAAGCGCTTATCAGCAAAGTGTAACTGTAGCTTGACGACTGCCTTCCCGCAGCTTCTCTCAATGCGCTTGAAAAATCGGGATTGTTTCCTGAAGGTTCGATGTCGCGGATGCTTCTGTTTACCGCTTCTCTCGTATTGGATTCAACCCTGCCTGTGTAAATAACCCTTGCCGAAGCTCCTGCGCTCCAGACTGTTATTCTGTCTCCGTCAATCAATATCTGACCCAAGCGGTTGTTTATCCATGAAGCCGCCTCTTCCTTGACGCCCGAAAAAGATGCCGAGCCGTCAACAATCAAATTTACGTCTATCGGGGCTCTTTGGGCATGGGCATTCGAAATGCCGAAAAAGACCGCCAAAACGAGCGGCAACAGGTTCCTTGCTATTTTGAGGCTTGACCTCTTGGCTTCATTCTTCATGCCTGCATTTTATCATACCGGCCGGAAAATAGCCAGTAAAATCGAGCTTTTTTTATTGTCACTTCTTTTGAAAATTTCCATAAAAACCCCTTTACATTTGGGGTCAAAATGTGCTATTCTTCAATAAGGTAGTAGTTTAAAAACTAATTTATAAGGAGAGTTAATATGGGATCAATTGATCTGCCCAAATCGCCGAATGTATTCCAT
>WQSP01000116.1 GCA_009787795.1 Treponema sp. | reverse complement strand
GCCTCGGTTCTTGAAAAACCCAAATCCCTGAACAACTGAGGATAAAGGAACGGGAACGCCTGACTTACAAGCTGCTCGGAACAACCATACGGAAAAGTTGACAGGAAAAACGAAAGTCCTTTTGCAAGTCCCATAGGCAGATACGAGAGAGCTGCGCTTCTTGTGTGAAATTCCTCGTAAACATTCCGATCTATCGTAACTTCGGCGCTTCTGTTTCTAATCACGCCCGTATAAAGCGACACGCGGTAAGGCACTGCGGGACGCACGCTTAAAAATGCGGATAACTGTGAAGTTTCGTTATTGTTTGATGCGGAGAAACGAATCTGTGCGCCGCCAAGCGGACCTGCCGCCTTAACAGGAATTGTCAGCGTATGATCCCTTCCTTCCGCAATTTGCAGATCAAATTCCGTGTTTCCCGTAATCGTTAAATGTTCCGACGGAAAAACCGTCAAGCGGACCCTGCCGTTTTCTCCAGCTCCCCTTTGGAGATTTGTTACGGTAACGGAAATATCGAATTCATCGCCGGGAGCCGCCCTCATCGGCACATTCGGAGAAATTACAAAAGCGCTTCTAACAAGAGAGCGATCATCGTTTGCTCCGACTGCGCTATTGTTAACTGCAACCGCCATTACGCGCAACGTACCGTTAAAATGATCCGGCACCATGTAACGAAGTTCGCGGGTTTCAGGCCCCGAGTCGACTATTCCCGACCAATAAGCGACAGGAACATTTTGCCTTCTTCTGAACGGATTTAAATTTCTTGAAAGCTCATCGTAGCCTCCGCCTCCGCCCATTGCCGCAAGACTTTGAAGAACAGAATACCCGGGAAGCACCATGTCAAGTATTTGCGCGGTGCGAACCTCAAGCGCTCTCTTTCTGAAAAAGAACGACAGGGGATCGGGCGTTCTGTATGATGCCATCTGTAAAATTCCTTCATCAACCGCATACACAATTATTTTTCCCCTTTGCGGCGTTGAATATCGAATGACAAAGTCCTCTCCCGGTTTTGCTTCTGCCGGAATATTCAAATTGATTCGGTTTGTGCGGTTCTCAAGACTTATCGAAAAAGGAACGGCTCCGTAACTTAAAGGCGTCATGAAAATTTCAGGCGAACTTTGCGACCTTAGATATTGGACATTAATGTAGGCGTTTCCTTCCAAATCGGAAGGAACTGTGATCCGCTGTATTGATGTTTCGGTGCTGCTTGTAAACCAGCGATATGCGTAAACCCTGTCTCTTTCGATGGTGATAAGCCCCGAACCTGCATAAGGAGCCTTGATCATCAATTGGATTTCTTCGCCGTTTCTAAAATCGTTTTTGTTCAATGTAATTTCAAGCTGAGCTGTCCTGTTAAGGCTTCGTTGCACATTTACAGTTCCCGCCACGCTGAAATATATCGAATTGAATTCAAGTTCGTTCAAACCGATTATCGATATTTTATAATTCCCGGGATTGTTGGTGGGAAGACGATAATCAAAACCGGAAGCGGGTATCGAAATCTGACGCGTAAGAACAGGATATTCTTTTTGAATCGATTGGTATTTATAAACGCCGCTGGGTTCGCGCACAAGAGCGGAAACATAACGCAATTCCGTAATGGCAAGCGTTAAATCATTTACGGCGGATCTCTGCGTCTGCGGATTGATTGCGATAAAATTCAAAACCCTGACATCATTTTGATTTATATAGGACAAATTTCCATCCGCTTTATACCCGACAAGATACGGAAGGGGACTGACAAAAACCGCCGTTTGCGCGGAAACATTGCGTCCGCTTCCCTTTTCGAAAGCTTCCGAATAAAAATCAAGACGGTATGTGGCTCTCTCGAATTTTGAAAGATTGATGTCAAATTGCGCCACTCCTCCCGCATCGGTGTTTATGCTTCCCAAAAATTCTTCATAATTGTTTCTTGTCTGATACGGATCCCTGAAAGTATAATCCCTGTACTGCCTGAAATACTGATGACCGGGCACAAGACCAATTTGGGCTTTTACCTCATTTCCGACAGCGGCAGTTCCAAAAAGATTTTTAACTGTAACACGCGCCTTAAGTTCTCCCGGAGAAATCCATCCATCCTGCGGTGGCGGATCAAATACAGCCGTAACATTCAATGTATCCGGTAAAAATTCTTCAACTCTTACCGTTTCCGAACCCAAAAAAACGTGCGTTTCGCGCAATTCGTTTCCCTGTCTGACTTCCCGAATAAAATAAACAGAAGCCGTATAAACTCCTGTCGGCGACCAATTCTGCGTTGTAAAGCGAACGTCTTCGATTCCTTCATTGGATAACCTGATCCGTCTGTTGAATATTTCCGCGCCCCTTGGATCTGTCACCTTGAATTCCAGCGGAGTTCCTGCTGTATTTACTGTCCAATCTCCGCTTTTTACCACAAGTCCGAACCTGACTTCATCTCCGGGACGATAAATTCCCCTGTCGGAAAAAACAAACGAATTAAGCGTTCTTGGATCCGCCGCGCCGTGTATTCCGCCGACATCAAATGAAGAATAATCCAAATTGCGTCCCGAGGCGTTAAACGCCATAAAGGACATATCCTCTCCGGTACGGACAGTATAAACGACAGGAGCGCGTTCGTTTCTGAATGCCGGACCGAAAGAAGGAATGCGCGCGCGTCCGCCCGAATCGGTTGTTCCGCTGAAAATCGGGTTTCCGTTAAGACCCAGCACCTGCACAGATGCGCCTTCGACAGGGTTTCCCGAAGCGATTGACTGCACAAAAACATCCCTGCTTGAATCTGCGGAAGTTTTTACAAAAAATCCCAAATCGGTTATTATTATCAGCCGTCGTGCGCTTATCTCCCCGTCTTTCGATTTGACGGTAAAAATGAAAAACCCGTGGCGCAAATTTCTGTCAGGTATGTTTTCCAGATAACGCGAAAAATCAAAGGAAAAATATCCAATGTCCTGATCGCTTGCTACGGGAACCGAAGCGGAGCTTCTGTATTGTTCGGTTATGTTATATTGATTAAAGTTATAATTTAAAAAATTTATATTTCCAATATCTCCGTATGTCTGGGATATCAAATGATTGATATCATCGGGTCTTATCCTTCCTATTTCAAAATCAACCTCGCGGACTCCGCGGCTCATAATCGCAAGCCGCCTGTCACCCGAAAACGCAAGAATCGATCCTTGCGATAAAATTTCAAGCTCTTTCGGGAATTCGCCCAATCTGATAACAGTATCGAATGTTTCCGCAAGAATAAAACCTCCGAAAAATCTTGTTCCTGCGCTAAGTCTTACATAAATATATCTTCCGGGCTGCGCGTCAAATTTCCAGCTGTTAAGCGAACTGAATCTAAGTTCGTTTGGATTATGCACAAGGTTAACCCTTCTGGACAAATTTAAAATTTCCGGAACCACTTCAACATTATTCCAATGATGATTTTCATTCGCCGCGAACAAACCCGGTATTGCAGGCATATTCACAGGCAGCTCCCATGCACTTATATTTTTTGCAAGCTCCTCGGGTTCAACGGTTCCTTGTGTATTCATTATCAGAACTTGATCAAAAACCTGCATTTCATTCTTAACAAGCTCATGGGTCATATCAATAACCCTTGCATAAGTACTCATGCCGGGGATTTCAACGGAAACAATCTCTTTTCTTGTTGTTCTGACAGATCCGCTTGCGTCCCTGACTCCTTCCGCAACAGTCATATGCATTCTTTCGTTTCTTGCAGGCATTCCCAACGGTTCTGTTACAATATATATGATCGTATTTTCTTCTTCATTGCTCATTGTAAATTGATAAATTTGTTTTTTTAACGATCCGGAGTCGGCGGCAATATTCGGTTCTATTCTGATATTTCTTTCCAGAGAAGCAATGTCTACAGGATAGTTTGCCCGAATTGTAAAAAGAGCGCGTCTTATCGAACCGTCTGCAGGATCAATATAAAATTCCCTTTGGCTTACATTAAGCTCGAAATCTTCCGTTCTAAAATTGAAATTTTTATTTACCTTGATATGTCCGGGAAAAAATCTTTTTGCAAATGTTACCGTGTAACGCGCGCCTATCTGCCAGTTCTCTTGCGCGCTAAAAACAAGAACATTGTCTCCCTCCCATTTCCATGTTCCCGCTACAGGCGGATTGATTGTGATTTTTCCTGCGGGAACTTCCTTATCCATCATTTCTACAGTCGATGCCGAGCCTAAAAATCTTACTGAAAGCGGTCTTCTCTGTTCGGGATTTCCTGTCGTATCGGGAGGAGTTACGTTAAACGAAACATTTATTGGCACAGGCATTCTTGATTGAATGAATTTTATCGATATAATACCAACAGGAATCAGGCACAAAAAAGCAATTGCGGCATAACAGCGAATGCGTTTGGCTGTCCATTGGTAAATAATAAATTCTTTTGCCTTTTTGACAAATTTTGGAACGGGTCCCGCCTTGAAAGCCCGTATCAAAACAAATAAAAACTCAGGCGGCGTGTATGTGCCCAAATAGTATTTTGCAATCTGTGCCGCGTTTCGATTGTCCTTTTCTTTTATGGAAGCATAAGGCGCTTCGTTTCTTACCGGTTTAATCAACAAAATACTGATAATATCCACAACAAACCAAAATTGTAATAACGTAAAAATCAACGCCCTTTTTTTATTTATTTCGTTTTCATTTAATAACAGCCGTATATAAGCAATACTGAAGACCGATGTTCCCAAAAGCAGCAGATATAAAAAACCAAGAAAGAAAAACCATTCCCTTCCTATTAGAAAAGCGTTTGAATATGCAAATATCTGCAAAATCCAAAAAAATATCGCTCCTGTTTTGACAAGCCGCGCGGATTTGACAAGCGTTTCCTTATCTTTTTGCTTTACCAGTTTTATTGATTTGAAAATACTTGCAACGGATATGCCCAAAAACCCGCAAATTGACAAAAGAAACAAACCCAAAAATATTAAAAAAACAACTTGGGGATGGTACATTTTAACCATAAAAGTCAATATAATCGAAAAGACGCTAATTGCGCCTAATGCAATCAGTTGCAGTTTTGCCATATTATTCCTCTTTAACATATTGAATAAATCGTTTTACTCTGCCATTATATCACAAGGAGACCATATTGAAAAGATGCGAATGGTGCGGCGACGACGAGCTATATGTCAAATATCACGATACAGAATGGGGCGTGCCTGTTTATGATGACCAAAAACATTTTGAATTTTTGGTGCTTGAATCCGCGCAGGCGGGCTTAAGCTGGATTACTATTTTAAGAAAACGAGAAAATTACAGAAAGGCATACGACAATTTTGATCCAAAAAAAGTTGCCCGCTATACTGAGGCAAAAAAAGAAAAACTTTTGGCTGACGCAGGAATAGTCAGAAACAGGCTTAAAATAGAAGCTTCTATTAATAACGCAAAACAATTTTTGGAAATTCAAAAAGAATTCGGCAGTTTTTCCGATTATATCTGGAGCTTTACAAAAGGAAAACCTGTTACAGGCAAATACAAAACATTAGGCGAAATTCCTGCAAGGTCTGAATTATCAGATGCGGTTTCCGCCGATTTAAAAAAAAGGGGCTTTAAATTCCT
>WQSP01000115.1 GCA_009787795.1 Treponema sp. | reverse complement strand
ACACACGAACCTTCGCCCTTCATTATTTGCAGTATAGCGGAAGTGTTTATTATCTGGCTGTTAAAACCTTCAGCCAGAATAAAATTAATCCGCACAAATGACGATATTGTTCTTGCCGAAAACATCGGCGTTCTTGCGCGGCTTATGCTTTTATACATTTCCGCCAGTGTTATCGTAAGCATTCTTGGCGGCTTAATCGATTACTTTTATTTTACAGTATTACCAATTTCCAAAGCTCATATCAGCGCAGAAGATGTTTACAAGGCAGGGATTCGGCAAAGTCCTTTTCCTGTACCGATAATAAACATTCTATCACGAATCCCGATCAATCTGGTTGATCGGTTTATCGTAATCTTTGGCGGATATTTTATTTCGCTTTTAATAGGGAGAATCAAAAAATGAAAAATAAAAAAAAGGATATCAAACTCGCAAGCAATCTTATTTTTGACATATTAAGAATAATCCTTGTTCCCATTTTATGGCGAAAGTACCGTTTCCGCTTTGAGTACCATACAAGCAAAGGCATTACGCGTCCTTGCATAATTCTTTCCAACCATCAAACGTCATTCGACCAATTTGTCGTGGGCAGCGGTTTTAGGTTCGCAATGAATTTTTTTGCAAGCGATTCAATTTTCCGCCACGGGCTCTTAAGCAAACTGATGATTTTTCTTGCCCAGCCCATTCCGTTCTCCAAAGGCAGCACAGACGCTTCGGCTATCATCAAAATGTTTTCCGTTTTAAAACAGGGAGGATCTGTCGGCATTTTTGTGTCGGGCAGCCGCAGTTTTTTCGGCGAAGAATGCACGCTAAAACCGGGAATCGGAAAACTTGTAAAAAAAACGGGCGTTCCTGTTGTTCTTGTAAAAATGCGCGGCGGTTACAACACCAAACCCCGCTGGAAAAGCAAACCCAACAAAGGCGATATGCGCGCAGGCGTAAGCAGAGTAATTTCTCCGGAAGAATTGAGCGCATTTTCCAGCGAACAGCTTGACGAAATCATAATGAAGGAACTTTACTTTAACGAGTTTGAATGGAATGCCGCTGAACAAATTGTATTCAAAGGAAAACACAAGGCGGAATTTTTGGAGAGAGCTTTGTTCTATTGTCCCGAATGCAAATCGCTGGAAAGTTTGGGCTCCAAGGGGAATGAATTTTTTTGCAATAAATGCGAAATGCGCGTTATAATAAACGGCACAGGCTTTTTTGAAAAAATAAACAATGCCGGCACATGCCCCGACACAATCCTCGAATGGAGCCGCATGCAGCTTGAGCACATTAAATCACTCGACTTTTGCAAATACGCTGACAAGCCGCTTTTTAGCGACAGCGGCGTAAGGCTTTCGTCTGTTATCCGAAGTAAAAAGGACGTAACAATTGGAAAAGGCTCCGTCGAACTTTATTCTGACAGGCTGCGTATCTGCGGCAAGGATTTTTTAATTGAAAATTTCAAGGATATGTCGATACAAAGCTACAACCGCCTGATGATTTACATGACCGACGGCGAATATACGCTTGATATGGCTTTAAAGGGAAACGCCGTAAAATACATGATTTGCAGCTACCATTTGAAAAATCTCATGCAAAACACGGAAAACGGACATTACGGCTATTAGTTTTTTTCCATTCATGTGATATATTGTATGGAGACAGAAGGAGAGAGATAACAGCCTATGGCTTTTGATGAATATTTACAGCCGCTTGCCGCAGACAATTACACGGTAAGGCTTTGCGAAAACGAAAACGAACTTAAAGAATACAAGGACTTGCGTTACAAGCATTTGATATTGGAGTTTGATCCGGAAAAGGCAAAAACAGCCAAAGACGGCGACACAGACGAAAATATCGGCTACGATAAAAATACCGTTCAGCTCTGCGCGTTTCACAACGACCCGGAAACAGGCAAAACGGAAATAGTCGGCGGTTATATAATGATGCGCTTTAAAAACGATGATGATTTATGCAAGATAACGCAAAAATACGACATGAGCTTATTGTTTAAAAAGCACAAATTCGAAATTGTCGAAATCTCCCGCGCGGTTGTACGCCCCGATCACCGCAACGGTCTTGTCACCAAACTTTTGTGGGACAGAATCGCGGCATATACGCATGTCAACAATTGCAGATATATTCTTGGCACCATGAGTTTCTCCGGCCTTGACCCCTTAAAATACACAGAAGCGGCAAGTTATCTTCATCACAATTACAGGATGCCGGAAGACATAATGGTGCGCCCCATCGAATCTTGCGCCTACTATCACGATTACATTAAAAAAGAAGACGTCAACCGAAAAGCCGCAGTCAGTCAATTTCCGCCGCTTCTAAAAGGTTTGTTAATGATTGGCGCAAAAACAGGCGACGGTTTTTATATCGACAAAGACCTGGGCGTAGTGGAAACATTCGCTATTCTGGACACACACTTTAAAAAGCACGACCTGAGCAACTTTGGAAACAAAAAAGTTATTTCGTAATCAAACCTCGGCGTCGTAATCGATGCCTTCAACGTCAAAGCCGTGAACTTCAAGGAAATCGTGTTTGACGCCCGCGATATCGGTTTCTTTATAAACGTTTTCCGGCGTTACGATTTTCATTTTTTGCGAAACGGCTTTTTGCACATCGTCGCGCATTTCCCAATCGTCTATGCGGATACGGTTTTCGCTGTCTACAGGCACTTTGCCGTCTGCAGTGTAGAGCCTGTCACGGTAAAGACGCACAAGCTGTTCGATGCATCCTTCGTGAATCTTCATATCCTTCATTACCTTGAAGAGCGAAGAAATGTATAACGGGATAATCGGAATAACAGCGCTTGCACGGGTAACGAGAGCCTTGTTTACAGAGACCCATGCGCCGTTGATTTTTTTTGCATCGGAGAATTTTTTGTTTATTTCGCGGCATGCGCGTTCAAGGTCTTCCTTGGCTTTGCCGATTGTTCCGTTTTTATAAATGGCCCACGACAATTCCGGGCCGATGTAAGTATATGCAACAGTGCGCGTATTGGATGCAAGCAAGCCCGCCTTGTCAAGCGAATCCATCCACAATTCCCAATCTTCGCCGCCCATTACCTTAACGGTGTTTGAAATCTCATCGTCTGATGCAGGCTCAATGGAAAAATCATTAAACGTTCCGTCCATAAAATTGAGCGCCTTGCCGCCCTGAGCCGAACCAATCGGCTTAATGACAGACTTGTACATTACGCCGTCATTGGGATCGGTTCTT
The DNA here is from genome assembly GCA_009787795.1 of Treponema sp. Lineage (GTDB taxonomy): Bacteria > Spirochaetota > Spirochaetia > Treponematales > Breznakiellaceae > WQXQ01. The sequence continues at coordinate 2,344 of WQSP01000115.1, read as the reverse complement.
ACTGGAGAAGCGAGCGAATAAACAAACAGATCGATCTTGGCGGGAACGCCTGCCCTTGAAGCGGCTTGCTTGACAGCATCGGCGGTTTTCGCTTTCATCTCGTTGGAGAACGCGTCTCCGTTCAATGTGATCGAAACAAGTCCAACGCTTGCCGCTTCTTTGTCGTACGCCTGATTGTTATAGTAACCGGGAGTGCCAGTGCGTTTTTCCGATGGCTCATTCTCGAATGAAAGCCCAACCGTTGCAGCCCCGTACCCGAAACCTGCGCATATTCGGCTTGCAAGTCCGTATCCGTTGGAACAGCCGACAACAAGCACGAGTTTTGGCAAATTGCCTGGCGAATTGCCGTCTTTCTTTAAATTTTTTCTGGCATATTCAATTTGCCTGTCAACAGTTTTTGCGCATCCTGCAGGATGGGCATTAAGGCAAATATTGTTGCGAACCATTGGCTTTATTACCATAAACAATCTCCTCGAGTTTTCTTATTTACCTACCAAACACATCCATTCCGCTTCTGCCGCAAGTTCGTCGCCAACGTAAGCTTTGCCGCTCTGCTTGATCATCTTGGGAGAGATGCGCAAGTTTTCGATTTCCGAGCGGACAACATCGCCGGGGCGAACCTGGCGGCGAAACTTTACCTTGTCTACTGTTGCAAGAAAGAAAAGTGAACCGTCTTCAAACACGCCTAGTTTGCTAAGACCTGCACCGCCCGATTGAGCCATTGTTTCTACAAGCACAACGCCCGGTACAACAGGGTAATCGGGGAAATGTCCCTTAAAGAAAAATTCAGTCTCTGCAAACAAATGTTCCGCTACAATTTTTTCCTTGCTTGCTTCTTTTATGTCGTCCACAAACAAAAACGGATCCCTGTGCGGTATAAGCTTCTCTATGTCACTTCTCATTCTTATCTCCTAATAAAAAATTACTTGTATTTCTTTAACACCACAACGCCGTTGTGTCCGCCGAAACCGAGCGAGCCTGAGGCTGTGCAATTGATTTCGCCTTGCTGCGCCTTGTGCGGAACATAATCCAAATCGCATTCGGGATCGGGGTTGTCAAGATTGATGGTCGGCGGATAAAATCCGTCGCGCATTGCAAGAATGCAAACGATCGCTTCAACGCCGCCCGCTCCCGCAATACAATGACCGTGCATGCTCTTTGTGCTGGATACTTTCATTTTCTTTGCATGATCGCCGAACGCCATCTTGAGCATTTTTGTTTCGGTGGGATCATTTATCGCGGTTGATGTGCCGTGCGCATTGTAATACTGGACTTCTTCCGGTTTTACTTCTGCGTCTGCAAGCGCATTTAATACTGCGTTCATGCCGCCGTTTCCAGTCGGATCCGGAGCTGTAATATGATACGCATCAGCCGATGCGCCGTACCCCGCAAGTTCTGCGTGGATTTTTGCGCCGCGTGCTTTTGCATGTTCTTCGCTTTCAAGAATCAAGACGCCGGAACCTTCCGCTATTACGAAACCGTCGCGGTCTGCGTCAAAAGGACGCGAAGCTTTTGTCGGCTCGTCGCATCTTTTGGTGGAAAGCGCCTTTAACATTTGGAAAGCGCCTACGGCAAATTGGGTAATCGTAGCCTCGGTACCGCCTGCGATAACGACATCGCATCTGCCGCTTCTGATTAAATCGAGCGCCTGTCCCAATGAGTCGGTGCCTGCCGCGCATGCGGTAATCTGAGTATACGCAGGGCCTTTCGTGCCGAACATCATCGAGATATTACCCGCAGCTTCATTTGGGATCATCATCGGAACGGTAAGCGGAAGCATTCTGCTTGGGCCCGAATCAAACATTTTTTTCATTGATTCCTGCACAACTTCAAAGCCGCCGATGCCGTTGCCCATGACGATGCCGGTTTTATGGGCATTGCATTTAACAGGACGCTTGCCTTCTGCGTCAGCTTCGCCCATGAGACCCGCATCGATCAGAGCCTGCGCTGTTGCAGCCACCGCAAGCTGGGTAAAACGCGCCATCTTGCGAGCTTCTTTTTTATCGATCCAGATACTTGGATCAAAATCCTTTACCTCTCCTGCAATCTTCACTTCAAAATTGGTAGTATCAAAAGATTCTATCTTGCTTATGCCGCTCTTTCCGGCTTTTAAGCTTGCGCAAAAATCTTCGATGTTGTTACCAATGCAGGAAATAACACCCATTCCCGTAACTACTACTTTCTTTTTCATGATTCTCTCCTAGAAATACATTCCGCCGTCTACGGGCAAGACCTGCCCGGTAATATATGTCGAATCGTCAGACGCAAAAAACAAAACCGCTCTTGCGACATCGCTCTGCTGACCTGTTCTCTTCATTGGAATTACATCGCACATTTTTTTCTT
>WQSP01000114.1 GCA_009787795.1 Treponema sp. | reverse complement strand
CCCAAGCCGACCTTTCGGTGCGGATGCTTGATGCCGTCTGTCACAAACGGGTCGATTGCCCGGTTCAATTCCTCCTTCGTCATTCCCTTGCCGTTATCCTTAATAAGGAAACGAAACTCCGTATCGCTCTCTGTCACATCAAGTTCAACCGTACTCGCTCCCGCCTCGACGGCATTCTGCGTAATATCGGTAACCAGATCAGTAAGCGTAAAGTGCATCAAAAATCTCCGATTTTTGATGCTTCGAGTTTTCTCCGAAAACTAAGTTTCCTTAGGAAACTTGTGCAAAATTTACACATTTTTGTACTTATCAATGATTCCGCCGATATCGCCTTTGGCAAGTTTGCCGTAGGTATCGCCGCCGACAGTCAATACGGGAGCCAATCCGCAACAGCCTACGCAGCGGACAGGATCGACAGAAAACATGCCGTCTTCCGTTACGCCGTTCGGTTCGATGCCCAAAATCTTGCGGCATTCGTCGATTAAATCCTGAGCGCCTTTCAGGTAACAGGCTGTTCCAAGGCAAACGGAAATTCTGTGCTTGCCGGGTTTTGTGGTCTTAAAAAAGTGATAAAAAGTGATAACGCCGTATACTCTGGCAAGCGGAATCCCCGTCAAATGGGATAACTGTTCAGCCGCAGGACGGGAAATATACCCGAAAGTTTCCTGGGTTTTATGGAGAATCATGATAAGACTCCCCGGTTTGGGCTTCCATTCTTCTATAAAGGAAAGCAATTCCTGTGGAAAGGTAACATCCCCTTCTGTTTTCGCATTTTGAGCCATGAGTCCCCCTATAAAGTCATTGTATATCGTTTGGAGGGAGTTGGCAAGTGCCGAAATCGAAGCCTCTTGTACCTGATACTTTATTTTTAAATGCAAACTGCCGAAAATCAACTAAGGAATATAATTAATTCAAGGTGGTTTTTATGACTAAATGTGTATATTGCAGCACTACAAAATTCGGCGCCGGCTGTCCGTCAAGCTTGAATGGCCTTCACAAGCACAATACCGACGAAAAAAAATGCATGTATTGCGGCAAATCGTCTTATGGCAACGGATGTCTACAAACTCCTACCCGAAAACATGTTCACGGTTCAGGCGGCGGAAAATGCAAATTCTGCGGAAAGCTTGCCAGCAATGCAATGGGATGCGTTCACAGCCCAAACCGAAAACACGAAACCTGAGATTTTAAAACTTTTTGTTTTATACTCGACATTGAAGGCGAAAAAAGCCATAATGTAAAAATGGCTGCGGAAAATATCGATTTTGAGTCAATTCAAAAACAGGAACTTTTTTCGAACCTCGACAATAATGAGATTGAATTTGTCGCTTCTTTCTGCGGCGTTATAAATCTGGAAAAAAACAAACCCCTTTTTGGAAGCGGCGAAAAAGCCGAGAGGTTTTACATTTTAACAGGCGGCGAAATCCGCGTTATCAAAAAAAACGAAAACGGCCATGAAGAACAAATGGCGCACTTTACAAAAGGCGACACAATCGGCGACTTTGACTTTGCAAGAGGCGCAAAATACGATGCCTGCGCTGAAGCCGCCGAAGATTCCGTTTTAATCGCGTTTCCGGCTCCCGAATATACAATCGTAGACCTCCTAAAAAAAATTCCCAACACAATTTGCACTATTCTTCTTAACGCCATAATAATGATGACAGGACGCATCAAATCGACGCGCCGCCTTATCCTTGAAAACATGCCGTGGGTGCAGGAACTTCACAGACGCGCTTATGAAGATCCCGGCACGGGCCTTTGGAAGCAAACCCTTATCAAAGACGAAATCGCGGGCGTTTTGAACGACCCGTCCGCCTTGATTATGCTAAAGCCGGATCGGTTTAAAATTCTTGTCGATTCGAGAGGACACAGCGCAGGCGATGAAGCGATGATACGCATTGCGCTTATTTTAAAAAACATTATACGTATCACGGGGCACGGATGGGCGCTGCGCTTTAAAAGCAACGAAGTTGGATTGATTTTTAATGATTGTCATTATGAACAGGCGGAAAAAATCGCCGAAATAGTCTCCCAAATGATCTGTGCGCTGGAGCCTGTTCCTCCTCACGGAAACGATCCCGAGTTTAAATTTTCCGCGACTGTTGCGTGGGCTGTATGGCCGGGCGACGACCATGACTGGGAAAATTTATTGGCAGGCACATATTCGCTTCTTTTGGACACATGGAAAGCGGAAGGAAATAAAATAACCCATTATGCAAAAGCGGAAAAATCATGAGCGAAAAAAACGTAAGTGTTCCGTTGGAAGAATCTCCGCTTTTTTCGGGGCTTGACGAAAAAGAATATAAAATTGTTTCGTTGATTTTCAAGCCGATTCATGCGGCAAAAAACGATGTCATCTTCAAGGAAGGGGACATGGGCGACGATCTTTTTATATTGGTCTCGGGCGAATTAAACGCATCCGGTCTTCAATCCGACGGAACCCAAAGATGGCTCTTTAACACATACCCCGGAGAATTTTTCGGCGAAATGTCGATTATCGCGCGCGAGCCGCGCTCCGCAACAATTACCGCATCCGAAGATTCCGTATTGTTAAAACTTCATGCCTACGATTTTTTTAACATTATAAACATATTGCCGGAAACCGGTTATAAAATGCTTAAGGCGATCGGTAAAGTGCAGAATCAATGGCTGGATCAGTCGTCAAAATCGTACAATGACCTGACTCGCTGGGGCGAGACTGCGCGGCGCAGAGCCATTACCGATGAAATGACAGGTCTTTACAATCACCGTTTTTTGAACGAATCGATAAAGGAACGCTTTGACAATCAATCCATGAATTTCCGCGTTATGTCGCTTTTGATGATGGATCTGGACAAAATCCACAATATAAACGACAAATACGGCACAAAAGCCGGCGATATCGTTATCACCGTTGCATCAGAAATCATCCGCTCTTGCCTGCGTCCCGGCGACATTCCTGCCCGTCTTTCCGGCGATGAGTTCGCAGTTCTGCTGCCCGACACCGACAGCAATGACGCATTCAAGGTCGCAGAACGCATCAGGGCAAATATCGAGAGCAGGTTAATTGAAGTGCCCAAAAGCCCGGGTTCGCAGGAGAACACGCATATCTTTACGCGCACCAGTATCGGTATTGCGATTGCGCCTTTTCATGCGGGGACGACCGCCGAATTTGAAGAAGCGGCGGACAGCGCTCTTCGCAAGGCAAAAGAGAACGGCAGAAACAGAGTCGAAATCTTTGAATAATTTTCGGAAATGATTCTCACATAGAGAGATAAGTACAAATTATACTAATTTACCTGTATTTAACAAAATTTTAGCCAATTTGCTCTATTTACAACTAGTAGAAAGTAGTTTACTATATATTTAATGAGAATAGCCGTCATCAGCGATATTCACCAGACTGCTTTCTGGATGAAAATGATCGATCAAAAGGATAATTTTGACAAGATTATTTTTTTGGGCGACGAGTTTGATTGCTGGGATAACAAATGGCCTTATCAGATGACCAACGCGGAAAACATAATAAAGTTTAAAAAGAGCGACCCCGACAAAATCGACCTTTGCTGGTCCAACCATGCAATCAGTTATTACCTGAACGAAAGATGCTCGGGCTTTCAGTATGAACACGCGAACGAAATTAAGGAATTTTACAACATTAACAAGGATTTGTATAACGTAATATACATGTACGACAACTGGATTTTTTCTCATGGGGGCGTTTCTTCAAAGTGGATGAAGTGCTGCAATATAAACGATCTGGGCGAGATTAACGAACTTTTCAGAAAAGAGTCCGATTTCTTCAGATGGGTCGGTCCCGATGACAGCGGAAACAACCCCAACGAGGGCCCGCTTTGGATACGCCCAAGAGCGCTTCTGTCAACTTTTGTTCCCAAATACAACCAGATAACCGCCCACACCGAAGGCATCGAGCCGCGCCTTGTCACTAGAAACAAGCAAATACTTGTCTTTTGCGACACTTACGATCATAACTATTTGACTATCCTTGACACTGAGACAAATGACGTTAAATTTGTGATGCTGGATTAGACGGAAATGGGAATTTTTCCAATTGTATACAAATAAATTAATTTTCGGATAATACCCTGATGCTTACCATTTCTTTTCCTCAGCAGCCTTGTAATTATAAATTGGCTTAATTATTTTAAGCAGTTTTGCCGTTGGACCTATGTTCTTAATAATATTATCCATATTTTTATATGCAAAAGGACTTTCATCCAGAGTTTCTTTATTTACAGATGTCGAATAAATTCCTTCCATTGATTTTTCATAATCTTCCATTTTAATTGTTTTAACAGCTTTTGCTCTGCTCATTAATCTTCCTGCGCCGTGGGGAGAAGAATAATTCCAGTCCTGATTTCCCAATCCTTCACAGATAAGACTTCCATCGCGCATATTAATCGGAATAATATGTTTCTCTCCCAATTTGGCGGAAACAGCTCCTTTTCGCAGAACCATAGAATCGGTGTCAATATAATTATGAATTATTTCGTCTATCTGCACAGGATTAAAATCTTTAGCTTCGTTACTATCCGCTTTAATTACAATTGTTTCCATTCCGCATCCAATATCAACCCCAACCAAATTAGGAACGATTTTATCGCCAATTGTCATTGTAGTGCCGATTGTACAGCCTGCGCCTGCATGGACATCAGGCATCAAACGCAATTTACAGCCTTCTACAAAGGATTGATTGCAAAGATTGACTATTTGCTCCTTGGAAAAATCATCCAATAAGTCCGTAAATACTTTTGCGGTGTTATATTTTCCGGAAATTTCAAGCATATTTTTCCTCTTGTAAACCGGTCTACGGAAATAATATGATTCATACCGTGTCATACAGTGATATGGTGGAAATTTGAAGCTTAAGTTAAAACCTTAAGTTTTAGTTCCGCGTTCCTCGACTATCTTGTTTCCCATTTCGCGAAGCAGATACTTTTGAATTTTTCCGCTTGATGTCAGGGGATAGCTGTCCACAAAAAATACGTGGCGCGGAATTTTATAGCGTCCGATTTTGTCGCGGCAGAAGTCGCGCACATCTTCCTCGCTCATTGTTACATCCGGTTTTAGAATGACAAACGCGCCGACTTCTTCACCGTATTTTTCGCTTGCAATTCCCGCAACCTGCACGTCCTTAACGCCCGGCATCGTGTACAAAAAGTCTTCCACTTCTTTGGGAGAGATGTTCTCTCCTCCGCGGATTATCAAGTCTTTAATGCGCCCTGTCACTTTAAAGTTTCCGTTGGCGTCCTTAATTCCCTGGTCACCCGAATGAAGCCAGCCGTTTTTATCGATACACGCAGCAGTTGCTTCGGGCATTTTATAATAGCCCTTCATTGTATTGTAGCCGCGGCAGCAGAATTCGCCGTGAGTGCCGTCAGGGCATTCTTCGCCGGTTTCGGGATTGCGGATTGTAACTTCAACGCCGGGTAATGCCCTGCCTACCGTTTCAACTTTTATGATAATGTCATCGTCATAACGGGTCTGAGTCATTACAGGCGAGGATTCCGTCAAGCCGTAGCAAATCGTAACTTCTTTCATATACATCTGGTCTATAACTTGGCGCATGGTTTCGATTGGACAGGGTGAGCCCGCCATGATGCCTGTGCGAAGACTTGAAAGATCGAACATTTTAAACATGGGGTGATTAAGCTCCGCGATAAACATTGT
>WQSP01000113.1 GCA_009787795.1 Treponema sp. | reverse complement strand
GTTGCGACATCGCGGCTTGCTTTTATAACAGCGATTACTTCGTCTATGTTGGCAAGCGCGATTAAAAGCCCCTCTAAAATGTGGGCGCGTTCTTCGGCTTTGCGCAAATCGTAACGGGTACGGCGTGTGACCACATCGACACGGTGCTCGACAAAGTAGTAAACCAATTCCTTTAATGTAAGTAACTGCGGCTTGCCTCCGACTAGCGCCAGGTTGATGACGCCAAAAGTGGTTTGAAGCTGCGTGTTGGAAAAGAGCTGATTTAATATCACTTTGACGATTGCGCCTTTTTTCAACTCGATAACGATGCGGATGCCATCGCGGTCGGATTCGTCGTTAGCGTTTGAAATTCCATCGATTACCTTGTCGCGCATCAGCTGCCCGATTTTTTCCAGGAGCAGCGCCTTGTTTACGTTGTAAGGAATTTCCGTAAAGATGATTTTTTCCTTGCCCTGCTTCGTCGTCTCGATATTGAATTTTCCGCGTACCAGCAATTTGCCGCGGCCTGTTTTATAAGCGTCTTTAATTCCCCTGCGCCCAAAGATTACGCCGCCTGTGGGGAAGTCCGGTCCCTGCACAAGTTTCATCATGTCTTCGTTGGTTAAATCCGCGTTATCGATAAGCGCGCAGATTGCATCGCAAATTTCGCCCAAGTTGTGGGGCGCCATATTTGTCGCCATACCGACCGCGATTCCGCTTGAGCCGTTAATCAAAAGGTTTGGAATGGCGGACGGCAGAACGGTTGGTTCATTGAAAGATTCGTCGTAGTTGGGGGCAAAGTCGACGGTTTCCTTTTGAAGATCGACAAGCATTTCGTCGCCGATTTTTGAAATCTTTGCCTCGGTGTAGCGCATGGCTGCCGGCGGATCATCGTCGATGGAGCCGAAGTTTCCCTGCCCCTTAACAATTGTATAGCGGAGTGAAAAGTCCTGCGCCAGGCGCACAAGAGCGTCATAAATCGACATGTCGCCGTGCGGATGGTATTTACCCATTGTTTCGCCGACTATGAGGGCGCTTTTCTTTGTGGCTCCGCCGGGACGCAGACCCAGAGAGTCCATGGCGTAGAGGAGCCTGCGGTGTACGGGTTTTAGCCCGTCCCTTACATCGGGCAGTGCGCGGCTTACTATGACCGACATAGCGTAATTGAGGTAGTCTGTTTTAACTTCGTCTTCTATTGCAATGGGAATTACCTTGCCTGCCGGCTCTTCCAATGGTAATTCACCTGTTGTATCGGGCTTTGCCATTCCTTATTTTATCATTTTGAAGGGATCGTTTAAAGAGGTTCCCTGGAGGCGATTGTTTTACCCAAACTTTTTAATGTTTCTATAAAATCGTCGTCTTTTATTGCTTCCAATCCTTTAGGTGAAATTTCGGCATTTTGAATTATTTCCTTTCTTTTTTCTGTCTTTATGTTTTTGACACTCTCGTTTTCTGTCGAAATCTCTTCCGTATTGTTTTCCTGATTGTTTTGCAGCATCAATGCTATGCCTGAAATTTCCAACTGCGGAAAACGAATTTTAAAATCGTTTAAAAATTTGGATTGTTTTGTCTGCAGTATTTGCTTCCAGCCGGGATGATCCATTTCGATATAAACGATGCCCTTGTCCAAATCCTTGATCCGCGAATGATCCGCCGCAGCGGGGAGTCCGTTCTTTTCCGTTATGTCTTTCCACGAGTCGAAAAACTTCGAGTACCCCTGCGCCTTTTTCATAAAGCGTTCGTCAAAAATGGTGGAAAGTATGCTTCCTGCGGTTTTCATTTGCCCAATTCTCCATCTTTCACCTTATACACAAGCGTATCGCCTTTTTGGTAATGCTGATACGGCTCTTCCGGGAGAAACGTATAAAACGCCTGATCGTATGCGGGTAACACAGAAAGAAAACGGCGGCGTTTTTCGCCGTCCATTTCCAAAAGTACGTCGTCCAGCAGCAAAATGGGTTTTAAGCCGGTTTCTTTCGAGTAACGGCGGGCCTGCGCTGCGCGTAACAAAAGCGCAAGAAGGCGTTTTTGCCCTGTGGAGGCTTTAATCGTAAAGTCGACGGCGGCTCCAGCGCCGTTATGTGCAAATTGATAGCGGTCTCTGTGCGGACCTGAGAGCGACAAACCGGCTGCCAGTTCCGAAGAACGCCGCTGTTTTAACCTCTCGGTTATATAATTGCTTAAAAGTTCACATGGTTCCGGGTTTTTCCACGACTGAATGTAGCGCACCCTTATGCCTTTAATGCCGGAAACTTCTTCATACAGCGAGCCGAAAAGCGCGGAAAATTCTTCTGCCGCCTTTTCGCGTTTTTCCATCAGTTTGATTCCGTACATGGCAAATTGGGGATCCAGGGCATCAAGCACGGGGGCGGGGTCTTCTTTCAGTTTGCCCAAAGCGCTGTCGCGCAATATCGTATTCCTTGATTTTAATACGCGTCTGTAACGGCGCAAATCTTCCAAATAGACGGGGTCATAAAGGCTTAAGGTCTGATCAAAAAACCAGCGTCGTCTTTCCGGGCTTCCGTTTACGAACTCCATGTCCTCGTGGCAAAAAACAATGCTTGGCGCGATTGAGAGCAGCTCTTTTCTGTCCTCTGCGCGTTTGTCGTTTATAAAGATATGCTTTTTTGCGTTTTCGCATTTTACAAGTATTTTGTCATTAACAGAATCGGAAAGTTTCACCTCTGCGCCGAAATCTTTCGCGTTTGCTTCGTTACGTGCAATTTCAGCGTCACGCGATGTGCGAAAGGACGATGCGTAAGCGCAAAAGTACAATGCTTCCAGAAAATTGGATTTGCCCTGGCCGTTTTCGCCGACAAGAAAAACGTCCTTTGCGCCTGTGGAAATTTCCGCGTCGCAAAGGTTTCTGAATGATGTTGTCCGCAAACTTGAAAAAAACATTTAAACAGGCAGTTTATGATTTCTGCAATCTTAGGATTGCATCGGCATTACAATGTGGAAAAAGTCTTTTTCCGGAACCGGCTCTATCGTTATCGCCTTTGTCGCGCTTGAGAACCTTATTTTAATGTCTTCGTCTGTCATTATTTTGAAAGGCTCCTCAAGATAACGGTAATTAAGCGCAATTGTAATATCCTCGCCGTCATATTTGCATGGAATCTCGTCTTCGACTGTTCCAAGTTCGCTTTCTTCGGAATAAACCGCCATTTTGCCGGAAGAGATTCCAAGATAGATTCTGTGCGATTTTTTTTCCACCATGAGCGAAACGCGCCTTAACGCATCGAGCATTTCTTCGCGTTTTACGGAAAGCGAAAAATCCTGATTTTCGGGAATTACCTTTTTATAATTGGGAAACATTCCTTCTATCAGTACCGAAGAAAATTTATAAGACGCAAAATTGATAAAAATCATTTTGTCGTTTATCGATATGTTAATTAATCCTTCGTCTCCCGATCTTTTTATTATTGTCTGAAGAATTTTGGGAGGAATAATTACGCCTGCAAAATCTTTTATTTTTTTGTTGGCCGATTTTCCTACAAAAGCGAGTCTTCTTCCGTCTGTTGCAACCATATTTATTTTATCTTCGCTTTTTTCAAGATAAACGCCGTTCATGAAATAGCGCGTTTCATCGTCGGAAACCGCAAATGCGCTTTGAGTAACCATTTCCCTGAAATCCTTAATCGGCATTTCAAAAAATTCGCTTTCTGAAACAGGAAGCGGAGGAAATTTATCCGATGCAATGCATTTTAACTTATACTCGGGTTTTTTTGACGTTGTAGGTTTTACAATTACGACATTTTCCTTTTGGGAAAATTCAATTTCATCATAAGGAAACGTACTGATAATTCCAAAAAACTTGTCGCCAAAAACAGTTGTCGATCCTTCTTCTATCACCGTGACAGGAACCTCGGTCTGAAAATTAACCTTCATGTCCTTGGCTTTTATAATCAGGCTGTTTTTTGCGGCTTCCAAATATATATTGGACAATATCAAAATGGCATTTTTAGAGGATATTATTTCTTGCGCTATGGCAATTTCTTTAAGAAGCGCCTCTTTGTTACAAGTAAACTTCATTTTCCACAACTCCTATAATTACAATATATTATATATATAAGTAGTATTAGTAATAGGCAGTCTAATAAGTGGAAAACCACCTTATTTTCTTGTCTGCCATACATTTACAACTATAATAAACTATGGATAATTTTGCAATTTTATCCACATTTTCCACAAGCATGTATTTTATAACAGCTTATCCACAATATAATAACATCTTTTTCAATATTTTGCACCAAAATCCTTTATAGCTCTCTTAATTCCTTCCAAAGTCGATTCCAAACTGGGGTCGGTGATGAGTTTTCCCTTTATTTTGTCGATTGAGTGCATGACTGTAGTGTGATCCCTGCCCCCAAAGTCCTGTCCAAGCATGGTTGTCGAATAATCCATCATCTCCCTGCCTATGTACATTGCCAATTGACGGGCAAAAACGATGTTTTGCGACCTTTTTTTGCCTTTTAAGTCGTTTGGAGTAAGCCCAAAGTACTCTGCAGTAACCCTTATAATGTTATCCATCGTTAGATTTGCCTGTCTTGGCGCGCTGAAAATGTTTTTAAGATGCTTTTGCGCTATTTCTACGGTTATCGTTTTGTTCATCAGCTCCGCATACGCTATCAAATTGACCAGCGCGGAAACCAAGTCGCGCACGTTTGACGCGATGTTTTTTCCCATCAAGTCGATGACATCGTCCTGAAAAGTCACGCCGCGCGCCTGAGCCACGGATTTTAAAATGGCGCATCTTTCCTCGTAACGCGGAGGCTGAAGATCGGCTTTAACGCCGAGTCCGAATCGGGAGATGAGTCTGTCCTCGAACTTTTTCAAATCTTCGATGGGACGGTCGCAGGTAAAAACCAGCTGCTTTTTTGCGTCCAGAAGCGCATTGAACGTGTGGAAAAGCTCTTCCTGTACCCCGGGCTTGTCCGTAAAGAACTGAATGTCATCGATGAGCAGAACATCGGCCTGACGGTACTTGTTTCTGAATGTGTTCATCTTGTTTTGACCGATACATTCAATGTAATCGTTCAGGAAACGTTCCGAGGAAACGCAAATTACATGATTGTCCGAGTTTTCGTGAATCGAATTGCCGATTGCCTGCATTAAATGGGTCTTTCCAAGACCTACGCCGCCGTAAATCAGGAAAGGATTGCACACTTTTCCCGGATTTTTGCAGATTGCAAGCGCTGCATTTGCCGCATAATTGTTATTTTCGCCGATAACGAACCTTTCAAACGTATAATCGTCCCTCATTTGAGAGTGCTGTGACCTTTTTTCTTTGGGTTTCGGTGTTTTTTCGGTTGTTTTCGTATTAATTTGTTCGCTTTGTTCCTGATTTTCAGGTTGAGACGCAGGTTTTTTGACAGTTTTGCTTGAAATTTCCATCTCGAAGGCTATTGCCTGCCCCGAAATTTCTTTTATTTTGGACGTTATGACATTTAGATACCGGGAATTCACCTTATCACGGTGAAAAATCGAGGGGATTCCTACAACAATGCTGTTCTCATTAGCATTCGACACTTTGTGACGTAGGTATTTCATATCCGAGAACCAGCCGCAGAACTCCTCCTCCCCTAGGTCGTTCCGCAGTTGGACGAGAGCCTCGTTCCAGAAGCCCTCATAATCCAAATCAGCCATTTTTAGCCCTTAAATAGTTATTTATCAACATGTTATCCACAAGGATCATATTGATAACTG
>WQSP01000112.1 GCA_009787795.1 Treponema sp. | reverse complement strand
TTTACAATCGCAAGACCAAGCCCCGTACCTTCGATACCACGGTTTTTCTTTACATCCAAACGCGCAAAATCGCCGAAAAGCTTTATTTGATCCTCGTGTTTTATTCCTATGCCAGTGTCGCTAATTTTAAGCTTAAGCCATATTTGCCTTTCAATCCGGTTTTCGACGGAAATCGACAAATTGATTTCTCCCTTTTCCGTATACTTGACCGCATTGGAAAGCAGGTTGATTAATATTTGCCTTAATTTTATTTCGTCGCCTATAAGGTTGTCGGGAATATTTTCGTCCACTTCGACATTAAACTGTATCGGCTTTTCCGCAAGACGCACGCTGATAATGTTTACAGCATCGTTTATTAGGGAAGAAAGCGAATACTTAACTGTGACAATCTGCAGTTTGCCGGATTCGATTTTCGAAAAATCCAAAATGTCGTTTACAATCGAAATCAAATTGTTGCCTGCGGTTTTTATGTCCTTTGCATAACCCCGCGCCTTATTGGGAAGATCGCTTCTTATCAAAAGTTCAGCCAGTCCCGTAATTGCGTTAATCGGCGTGCGTATCTCATGACTCATGCTCGCAATAAACGAAGATTTGATTTTATTTCTTTCGTCCGCGCGCAATTTGGCGGCGGAGAAACGCAAAAGCATCGAAGAAAGCGCAATTGAAAGGAGGAGTCCAAGAAAGATCAAAATAGCCGCAGATACATACAAGTCCTTATAAAACAGATAAAACGGCGTTATGATTCCAATATACCATCCGTTAAAAATCTGCGTAAAGAAAACAATCTCTTCCCTTCCGGCTTTGTTCGTAATTTTTTGGGCGAGTATGTCTTCTCCGCCAAGGAGTATTTTGGCAATTTCGTCATACGAACGGCCAAGGCTTTGAAGCTGCTGCCCAATCATCGTGCTGTCCGGGTGAGTCATTAAAGTCATGTTTTGATTCACAAGAATGCCGTATCCGTTCGAATCAATCGAAAGAGAACCAACGTATTCGGGCAGCCAGTTAACATCAATATCAAGAGCCAGAATCCCGATAATCCGATTTTCACTGTCAAAAATATTCCGTACAACAGAAACAACTGTTTCACCTGTTAACCAATCAACATACGGCGTTGTGTAATTGACGGAAACGCCGCTTCTAACCGCTGTCTGATACCACGGACGCGCCTGAGGCATATAATCACTGCCCGGATTCAATTGAATGCTGTCTACAAACTTGTCGTTTAAATACGCATAAATTCCATTGTAACTCAAAAGCCCGTCTTCACGCTGCCGCATCCACGCTGTCGTGTTGGTAAGATAATCAAGTATTTCCCGCTCGGAAGCGTTTTGATTCATCATCCCCTGAATAAAATGATAATTGTTCTGCAAAATCGTCTGCGCTTCAAAAAGACCCGCTTTGACATTTGCTTCTGCTGTAGAAATCATTTCTTCGGCTCTGTCCAAAAGGCGGCTCCTTAGAATGTCGCCAACAGAAAAAAATGCAGCCGCAGTCATCAGCGCAAACGCCAAAAACACAAAGCCAACCTCGCGGAAATTACGTTTTAGAATTACACTCCATTTATTTATAAACGACTTCATAAATTATCTTATCACATTAATATTCTTGTAATACCAATCAATATTGTTGCGTATTTCATTATCGGAAAAAACTTCTCCCTCTCTGCCAAATCTTCTTCCATCATTTGTTTCCATAACTCCGCTAAAAACGCTAAAAGCTCCCATTTGAATGCGTCGCCTTTCTTCGTCCAGAATATTTATGGAATCTGCGGCATTTAACGGGTAAGTATAATCGATCTTTCTGTTCAATGGAGCAAGATCGATGATATGGTCATTCAAAGAGCCGAACCACGGCTCTGTTGTAAATGTTCCGTCGATAACGCTTTGAACAAGCATGGTATAATAAGCGCCCCAGTGCCACACCACAGAAGTTAGAACCGAATCGGGAGCGACCAAACTCATATCGGTGTTGTAGCCAATTCCCCACACTCCGGCTCTTTGCGCTTCCAACTGCGGATTGGCGGTATCGCAATGCTGTGCAATGACATCGCATCCTGCGGCGATCAAAGTTCGCGCTGCGGATGTCTCGCCCATCGGGTCGAACCAACTGTGAGTTATTTTTACAAGAATTTCGGCATCGGGATTCACTTTTTCAACGCCCATCGCAAAGGCGTTAAGACCGCCAGTCACTTCGCTGTTTTCCAATCCCCACGCGGCAACAAAGCCAATCTTGTTTGTTTTTGTTTGCAATCCGGCAACAATCCCGGAAAGATAACGCGCCTGATAAACCCTGCCAAAATAATTTGTAAAATTGGTATCGTTGTATTTGTATCCGGTTGCATGTGCAAAAACCACCGAAGGATATTCGGACGCAAGTTTTTCGCAAATGTCCATATAGCCAAAACTTGTTGCAAAAATAATATTTGCGCCTTGGGCAATAAGCTCCCTGATACGGCCCTCGATATGCAAAGGATCAAGGTCGTCCACATTTATTCTGTACAGAACCTGAGCATCCCATATCCCCAAGTTTACCTGCATCTCCTCTATTCCAAGCTGATGCGCAAAAGAATACCCCGAACTTTCGGCAAAGGGATTAGTATTATGGATAACTCCGATTTTAACCTTTTCCTTCGAAAGGGGCATTCCCGGCATCCAAGGCTTCTCTTTACAAGAGGAAAAGATTAAAGCGAAAAATATATAAAAAATAACTAAAATGCGCTTCATTGCTTTTAATGATATTATTTTAAAAGATTTTTGTCTATAATATTATGGCAGTTCCTTTTTACCTGACTCCCGCTCCGACCATCATCGCATTGAGATATGAATCGGAATCGAATGTATTGTTGCTTCTTACAAGAAGCCTAAAATTACCGCCGTCATCCCATAAAACACAGGGTATATTCTTGTCTCTTGCCGACTGAACATAAAATTCTGCCCAGGCATCACGGATAGGCCCGTTTTTTTCCCTGCGAGCGCCAAATTCGCCAATTATAACAGGGATTCCTTTACTGACAAACGAACTATGAGAACGATTCATTATATCGGTAATCTGCGATCTATTGGAGTACCAAGCGGAATCACCAGGGTTTTCATGCGCAAAATAAAATGGCGTATAGGCATGAATGGAAACAATTATTTTATTCGGCACTGTATCAACCGGAATAACCAAACCGTTCATGGCATTCGAATCGGCAGAAGCGCCATAAGTGTTTACCATTAAAATGCGTTTGTCGTTATTGCCGCCGCTTCTTCGTACTGCATCGGTAAAAACCTGATAATGCCTGTTTAAATTACCGCGTTCTGTCGCATTGCCGCCCTGCCATTCATGCTCGGCGCCTTTTGTTCTGGGTTCGTTTAACCCTTCAAAAACAAGTTTTTCATCATAATTTCTAAATTGAGTGGCTATTTGCTCCCATACTCTTTCAAATACAATCAATGAATTGTTAACGCTGCTATTTGTGAATTTAAAAATATATTCGTCATGGTGGGTGTTTAAAAGAATAAACATATCGTTTTCTTCCGCCCAATTTACAATTTGCGTAACTCTTGCCAACCAGTCTTCGCGGATAATAAAGTTATCATCCAGCGCTTTATACCATGTAACAGGAATTCTGATTGTGTTAAATCCCGCATTTTTTATTGCATCGATGTTTGCTTTTGTAGTTACAGGATTTCCCCATGCTGTTTCCATACCGGAAATAGTGCCGGACAGCCAACCCTGCTGACTATCATGCGCATCCAGTGAATTGCCCAAATTCCATCCTATCTTTATTTGCGCAACAAGTTCAGCCGCCGTAATATTATTAAAACTTTTTGGACTCGTATGTCCGGGCACAATTACATCTGTTCTTAAAGACGGTAAATTTTCAATGTCTATCGGATCATCTTCAGGCTTCTCTCCGTTACAAGCAAACAATATAAAGCCAATTATCAACACAAAAGCAAAAATATTGCTCTTTTTCCAAATTTGCAATAAATGCATATAACCCTCCTACTGCGACAATTTAGCGATTTTCATTATTTTAATTATCATGGTAGTATTAGTAAGTTGTCAAGAAATTTACAGGCGGAAAATATTGGAAAAACAACTAAACATTAAAAACGATTTAATTCAAATTGAGATAAAAGCCGTCCCCGGCTCTTCAAAGACCGAAATTGCCGGCATCAGGGACAACCGCCTCTGCATACGCATTGCCGCCGCGCCCGAAGACGGCAAAGCAAACGCCGTTCTTTGCGAATTTTTGGCAAAAACCCTCGGCTGCCCCAAGCGCGATGTCGTCCTTGTAAAGGGCGAAAAATCGAGACTGAAAACGGTTACCGTTCCTTCAAGCTGCGAGGAAAAATTGAAAGGGATAATTTAATTTTTTACCACCAACCACTCGAACCTTCTGTTTATTTATTTCTTTTTGACATTATAATTAGCTTGCTTTTCTGCGACCGCACTGTAAGGAACTATCTCATTAATTATATATTCCTTTTTTTGTAATTCAGATTCAAGATCAAAGAAGTTTTGAAGATTGAGCCAGAACTGCGCAGAGTTACCAAAGTATCTGGAAAGCCGTAATGCCATATCTACTGTTATTTTGCGACTGCCTTTAATTATCTGACTAACAGCAGTTTGCTGTACTTTAATTTCCTTGCTTAGCCTATATGAAGTAATACCTAAAGGTTCCATAAACTCTTCCTGTAATATAGCTCCAGGGGGAATAGAATCAAGCATCTTTTTCATATTAACCTCCTAATGATAATCAACAATTCTTACATCATTGGCATTCCCATTTGACCATTTAAAAGTAATTCTCCATTGGTCATTGACACGAATGCTGCACAACCCCTTTTTATCGCCTTTTAATTTCTCAAAATGATTACCAGGCGGAGTACGAAGATCATCTTCGCTGGTTGCAGCATGAATAATGAGCAATTTAACTCTGGTACGATGATACAAATCCGGTGGTAACTTTTTAATGTGTTCCCGATTAAACAGCGCTTCAGTATCTTTATCTCCAAAACTCCGTATCATTACTAAGCCTTCCTGACACTATAATATCTCAATACGATACTATTGTCAAGAGATACTAAAAATTTTTAAATAATAAAGTACAAGCCAAATAATTACTTATTAGGCTTACACTTCCAGTATCAACAGTGTCTTTGGATCCAGCTTCATTGCCATCGGCTTGGAAATAACCGATCCCCTGTCTTTGGAAATAGAAAGCTCAACGTGATCGCTCTTTGGCTGTAAAACAATCGCAACATCAATATTTTCGATAAACTTGCCGAGCATCACGGGGATATTTTCCTTGTCGTACGGCGAATCTTCTTTTACAGAGCAACTGTACCAAACGCTCACGCCAAGTTCTGTCGCGAAAGTTTTAACTGCGGCAATGCTTTCTTTTTCTGCGCGCGTAAAATCGAAACCGTCAACAATGATGGCATCGGCTTTAAAGCCGCCTTCGATAATCATTGCCCTAAGGCTCTTTATGATTTGTTCCTTGGTTACGCCGTCCTGATTAAAGTTCATCAAAACGCGGTTTTTGACAGTGTCGTTTAAAATATCCGCGGCATTTTCCAGATTTTTCTTGTTTACAAGTTCCGTGAAAATATCGTTGTACCATAAAGGCACATATTGAGTGTGATTTCCCAGATAAAACGAAACGTGAATGACTTTTTTATCCTGAAGAAGTTTATCAAGACCAAG
>WQSP01000111.1 GCA_009787795.1 Treponema sp. | reverse complement strand
GAAAAGATAATTGTTAAAGCTGTTGATAACATTTCTTTTTCTGTAGAAGAAGGTTCTGTCTGCGGAATACTCGGGCCCAACGGAGCGGGGAAATCCACTACTATAAAAATGCTTTGCGGCGCGCTCTTCCCCACTTCCGGCAAAATTGTATCGCTGGGATGCACCCCTCACGAAAACAGAAAAAAATACGTGGCAAAAATCGGCGCTGTGTTCGGACAGAGATCGCAATTGGTTTGGGATATTCCGCCGGTTGACAGTTTTAACATGAACCGCGCAATTTACGGCATAACATCCGAGAATTACAAGGAACGCCTTGAAGAACTGTCAACTTTATTCGAAATAGAAGAAGTGATGCATAAACCCACGCGCGTTCTCTCGCTCGGCGAACGAATGAAGTGCGAGTTCATAATGGCGATGCTGCACAGGCCAAAAATCGTCTTCCTTGATGAGCCGACAATCGGGCTCGATGTAATTGCAAAGGCAAAAATCCGCGAATTTATTCAAAATATGAATAAAACGGGCACAACTTTTATTCTAACCACCCACGACCTCGAAGATGTAAAACAGCTTGCCGATCATGTAATAATTATAAATCACGGCGTTAAAGTTTATGATGACACCTTAAAGAATTTGCAGCAAAATCTGGGAGAGCCGAAAACCGTCACAATCACGGTAGAAAAGCCAATGGAAGAAATCATCACCAGGATTTATAATGAAACAAAGAGCGGGTAGATTTGCCCTTCATTACTTGCTGACAACCGTACAATTACGCCCGTTGCTTTTTGCGGAATAAAGCGCATTGTCCGCCAATTTATACAGGACATCAATATCGTTGGAGCTGCTGCATTTTGCAAGGTGTATGCCGATACTCACAGTTATACAAGGAGCAGCCATCGATTTTTCATGCGGAATCTTTAAATCGCGTATAACCTGATTTACATGAAGACCTATTTTTTCGGCATCCGCTTCGTTTTCTATGTGCCACAACAGGGCAAACTCTTCACCGCCGACTCTGGCTGTATAAATGCCTTCGTTTTTTTGAAGATCGTTCAGCGTTCTTCCGATTACGCGCAGACATTCATCGCCCTGAGGATGACCGTAATGGTCGTTGAAATTTTTAAAATAGTCGATATCGACAAGCGCAATGCATAAAAAATTATCGGACTGGCGGTGACTTGTGATAAACCTTTGGAAAGTTCTTGTAAAATCTCTGCGGTTTTTCATTTTTGTAAGTTCATCGATTGTATTTTCATCTTTTAATTTATTCGTGCTGGACATCATGGTCAGCCGGTTCATAATGATCTGCCAGCCGAAAATCAAACTCATGGCTGTTGCAAACAGCGAGTTTTGAATATCGTAATTCCAAACCGAAGGTATTTTAAAATTGATAATCGCCGCGATATATAAAGTTACTGTTGTAAATGTAAGACCAAGATATAATACAGGCGAAATGTTTAAAAGGTACAAAACGCAAATTAGAATCCCAACAAACGAACCTGCAATCTTGTCGGGCTCCGCCCATACTGCAAGATACATTCCAAAAAAAATCACATTAATGTAATAAATAAAAATCAAGGCATAAATAAGCCCCACATTGATTTGGATTCCCTGTTTTACCTTGTTCCTTAAATGAGAAGTAAAAATAAAAAGAATTAAAGCAATGGCGGCGGCTTCGAAATAAAAACCCGTTTTGACAAGATTCTTTTCCATGATAATCGGAGAAACAGAAAAAATAAGCGCCAAAACAAAAAATAATAAATTTACCCAGCGCAGGGAATTTATATTGCCCTGAAACGCCGTTCTCATGCAAATTCTGTATTCATCATGTCCAAGACGGTAATAGCGCCATCTGGTAAAAATGGAAAAACAGCCGTTGTTTCGATTTTGTCCATCAGCGCCCTGCGCGGCGCGGTTTGTGTTCCTCATCGGGCTCATTATACGGTTTTTGGGATTTTATTTCAAGAAAGAATGCGCCGCCACGACAAATTCCCATTTGTCCTGCAAAGCTTCCGCCGCTTTTTTTGCCTGCTCTTCTTTTTCAAAAACGCCGAAACAGGTGGCTCCCGCCCCGGAAAGATTTGCGTAAAAAGCGCCAAGCTCCCGCAGCTCGGAAATTATTTCGTTGTATACGGCTCTCTCTTTTTCCGTGAACACATCCAAAAAATCATTCTTGAATTTTCCCCACTCCAAAGCGGTCAGGTTTCGCGGTTCACGGTAAAAATCCTTTTTGCCTCTATGCTCATCCAGTAAAGAATAGGCTCTGGCGGTATCGCTCGGGAAGCCGGGATTGACCAGCACGAGAAACATTTGCGGCATGTCTTTTGGCGTGATATTTTCGCCCCTTCCTGTAACATAAGCCGTTGGCGTTTCATAAATGAAAAACGGAACATCGCTGCCCAAGGCGGCTGCCATCTGCAGAAGCTCTTCCCGGCTTAAGGGAGAGCCTGCCAATTTATTAAGCGCAAGGAGGGTTGCCGCGGCATCGGACGAACCGCCGCCAAGACCGCCGCCAAGGGGGATGCGCTTGTCAACCTCGATTTTTAAACCGGTACAAAAGCCCGTTTTATCCTGAAAGAGTTTAACAGCTTTATAAATGATGTTTTCCTGTAAAGGGACAGCTTCCATGTCGATGTCTATGGAAGAAACTTCACTTATTACCCTAAAATTCAATGAATCGCCGAAATTCAAGGCCAAAAAGAGGCTTTCCAAGTCATGAAAACCGTCTTTGCGCCTTTCATGGACTGCCAAATGGAGGTTTACCTTGGCGGGGGCAAAGACCGAAATTTCCCTTAAAATACCGTTCACAATCAAATAATAACACAAAGAAGGTTTTTTTGAAATTCATCAAAAACCTGTTGACAAACGAATATGTCCTCCCTTATGTTTCTAAAGAGAGGTTTTTTTACTTCTACAATTCGGTTTCGATTCAAGAAAAATATCTATTTCAAGGGAGAACATTATGGTTCTGAACGGAGCTATGGAACATGAAGAGCTGACACTGCTGCCAGTAGAAGGGTATACCGACTACGAGCCCGGCGATTGCTCTGCGGCATTCATCCTCAGCGATGATGATGACATCGACGACGATGACGATTTTGAAGACGAAGATGACTACGAAGATGACGACGATCTGGAGGACGAAGACGAAGATGATGAAGATGACGACGACTACGAAGACGAGGACGATGATTACGATGAAGACGAAGATGACGACTACGAAGATGAGGACGAGGACGACTGGGACGACGAAGAATAACCAATAGGTTAAAAAGGGTGACTGCGGGGAATTGGAGCTTCGCAATCATTCTTTAATTATTTGATTGGACGCCAAAGTCTTTCCAGCTCGTAAAAATCCCGTGTACCGCCAGTCATCAGATGAATGATCACGGAGCCTAAATCAATCAGGCGCCATTCGTCATCGGCGTTTTTTCGGGAACTGCCGTTTATTTCGATATTCTTCTCATGACAAAACTCCTTGATGTGCCGTTCGAGGCCGTCCATGTGGGTTCTGCTTGTCGCCGTGGCGATTATAAAAAAATCCGTCCAATTGTTAACGCCGCGAAGATCCATTACGCAGACATCCTGCCCGTTATGCTCCTGTAAAAGCGAGCCGAGATCTTCGGTATAATCAATTGCCAACGACAAATCTTTCATTAAAATCCCTTCCGATAATCAATGTTACATTTGCCTTGAAGTCGATATTTTGATTCAACATGCTGTCATCATCATTGTATACAACCTCTTCCCTGCGAATGTTCCTGCAGCGAAGCAAACCGGAAAAATCGGCTACCAATTCATCGTCGCCGGTATAATGAACAATAAGCGTATTGTCGTAATTGTTTCTGTCCGCGTTTCCAATCGCAATTACGTCATAGCCAAAACTGCGAAGCAATTCCGCCGTTCTTCCCGCAAGACCCGTTACGGCGGTTCCGTTTAAAACTTCCACGGTAAGGGTGCGCTCGACCAAATGATCTTCAACTTCGCGGGTAAGGGTAACCAAAGTCTGGCGCACAATTTCCTTGATTAAATTCCCGTCATGATGAGGTATAATCAACTGCTGCCCCGAAACTTCGCGGTACATTCCGCCGACAGATTGAATGTTGGTGCGATCGGTATCGATATGAACAAACTCGTCAAACAAATACATTAATGTGCGCTGGCTCATGCTTGTCCTGAAAAGCGAATAGTACATTTTTGCAGCCGAAGAATTTTTAAGGTTCTCGTTCATCTGTATTTGCCTGCCAAGATAACCAAGGAAAAACCTCTGCCTGCGAAACACTGAAAGTTCGCTGTCCTCATGAGGCAGACTGTATGTCGCATAAAGGCTCGCCTTGTCGCCGTCAAGCACAGTCATGCCGGAAGGAAACAAAATAATTTCATCATCGTCCCTGTGAAAAACGCGCGAAGGAATAAAAATCTGAACTCCTTCCAACAGGTCAACTATGGAAACAAGATTCTCCTTTGTTATAACAATGGAAAAATTTATTTCTATGCCCAAAAGTTTTTGAATTTCATTTTGATAGCTTCCAATCCTTCCGGGATTATACACCCTGTCAATGCGGTCGACGCGGTTAATGCTGGTAATCAACAAGCCAAGATCGCCCGGAATGTCAAAAATCGCTGCGCGTTTTGTATTTGGGTAATACATTAAAACATACGTGCTAAGCGGCATTTTTTCGTGTTCGATTACAAACAAAACATTGATAACGCGATTGTCGGAAATCGCATCGGCTATCGGGTTGCTTTGGAATGTATGCATGGAAATTATAATTCCAAAACCAAGTATAAAAACAATGAGGACAAGCAATAAAATCGAAGCGTCGCCTTTTATTATTCTCAATTTTTTATTCCTTTTATTCTTTCTAAAAGTTTTAATGTATCATCGGACAAATCAAGATCCTTCGCCTTCAATTTATTGATCATTCTTTCGATTACGGCAAAAAGAATATTGTTCAAATCCGCCTCGCCCGTTCCAAGCGAAGGATCGCCTGAACATATTTTTCTTAATGCAGAATCGATATTCCTTGAACTTTCCGTCTTGTCGGCAATATAAACAATTTTGGCAAGCGGCCCCATATATTCGCTCCCCGACGTATGAAAGGCGACAGCTTCCAGCACTTCCTTATTATGAATCGAGAAACGCTCTCTTAGCAATACCGCCGCAGCCTTTCCATGAAGAAGATTCGGCCGCTTTTTTTCCAGCGAAGTAATATGGTAACCCGAATTCTTCACCAATTTTATCAAATGCTTGTTTTCCGTCTGTTTTGCCAAATCATGGGCAATCCCCGCAAGGAAACCGGCGGCAGCATCAAGCCCAAAGCGGCGGCACAAATCCGACGCATGAACTGCCGTATTTCTTGAATGCAAGAAACGTTCCATGGAAAGGGTCTCGCGCGCGTGGGCTTCAACCTTTTGAATGACAGCCTGCGTACAGTTCTTGCCTGCCTCGTGCTGTGTCTTATAACCGTAAAGCCGCTTGTCTTCGATAATCATTCTTGCGCCTGAAGGCAAAAGAGAACGCCAATTTGTAACAGAGCTTCTTGCGACAGAATTGCAATCTTCGTTAATTTTTTGCCTTATTTCGCGCGATGACACATTCATAACTTCGTTTTGAATTGTCACATGAGGAAAAGAAATTTTTGAAGATGCGGCGTTTACCCTGCGAATAATAACAATGTCGGCAAGCTGCAAAATTTTTTTGCTCTCGTGCCACTTTGGAAATTCTTCGGCAAGGTCGTCTCCGATAATCAATGCAGGTTTGCCGGCAGG
>WQSP01000110.1 GCA_009787795.1 Treponema sp. | reverse complement strand
GGGGGGAACTCTATCCTTACCATAAGCCCGTTCCCGCTTTGGCTGATAAAATCGACCTTTGCGTCGATAATTGCGGCTCTCTGCCTGATGCTCATAAGTCCAAGCCCTTCCCCGGCGTTTTCAAGGCCTATGCCGTCGTCAGAAATGCATATAAGGATATTTGCGTCCCTGCGCCTTATCGAAAGAAACACGTTTTTCGCTTTTGAATGCTTGTCTATGTTCGTAAACGATTCCTGAACCATGCGATATAAATGAAGCTGATTGTCCATGCTCATATGCGTAAAAAAAAGGTCGTTCTCTATAAAATAATTGCACTGAATTCCGGTTTTTAGCGAAAGTTTGCCGCAAAGATCCGTGAACAGGTCGCTTAACGACAAATGATCAAAATCGGGCGGAAGCAGTTTTTTGCAGATTATCCTTATTTGATCGCTTACAGGCAATTCATAAACCTGCGGCAGAATAACATCATGAAGCTCGCGCGAAATACGATGACGCTCAAGTTCCATTCCTTCGATCATGTGCTGGGAAAAAGCAAGCGTCATCCGTTCGTTTTTTTGCGCGCGCTGTTTTGTAAAATACAGATAACACAAAAGAAGCATGAGAAAGATGATCATGCCAACATAAAGCCACATAAGCTGAAAGTAAAGATGCGCCTCTTCTTGCATATTTTTATTATATCATAATATAATACGATGTAACATGAAAAAAACGATATTAATGCTCCTTTTCAGCGTTTCGGGAGCCGCCTTGAATGTTATTTTAAACAAGATAATTGCCTCGGGCGGATTGGGGCTTCCGCTGTATCTGGATACTGTATTTACAATAACCGTTACATTTACAGGCGGACTTTTCTGGGGTTGCCTTACAGGCATACTTACAAATGCGGTTGGACATACATTGAATTTTTGGGGCTGGGAAGGTTATCTTTTTGCCTTATGCAGCATTTTAACGGCGGTCATTACATGGAAGTTTGCCAAACTTTTCCCGGGGGAGCTTCCCTTTATTAACAATAAGAGCATTTTTTCCAATTCAAGTTACAATAAAAGCCGGTATCTGGACAATATCATAAACAGGGTTTTTGTTCTTACGCTTCTTTCATTGACACTGTGTTTTGCAATAAGCATTTTGGGCGGTCTTATTTCCATTTTTATCCAGTTTTTAAGAACGCCGTCCTTTAATGCCGTAGATGCTGCAGTCCTTAACCCCGCATCTCAACCTGCGGACTATTACAATATCCTACCG
The DNA here is from genome assembly GCA_009787795.1 of Treponema sp. Taxonomy (GTDB): domain Bacteria; phylum Spirochaetota; class Spirochaetia; order Treponematales; family Breznakiellaceae; genus WQXQ01. The sequence goes on along the minus strand of WQSP01000110.1, from coordinate 4,536 downwards.
CTTTTTTTAAGGGAAATTATTTCCCGCATCCCGATAAACATAATCGACAGATTCATTTCCGTTTATGTCGGATTCGGAGTTGCCTATGCGATTGGCAAATTAAAAACGCAAACCGACGCACAGACAAATCAAGGAGATAATTAAATAAAAATCGATTTCCGCTGTCTTATTTTTTTCTTGCCGGAGCCGCAGATGCCACCATCTGATTGATTTCCGAAAGATTCGATCTTACAATCCTGGCTCTGTCCAAAGCCTGCTGGCTTCTTCCTTCGGCCTGATCCTGTGCCGCCTGATCGGTTGTGTTGTGAGCATCGGCAAGCGCCCTGTCAAGCGCATCGTAATCAAGGCGCAAATTGGAATAGCGCGCTCCGTTTACATTCCTTGTCGCTTCCTCAATTTCAATCCTTAGAGTGGAAATCAACGAATCGGTCTCTGTTACCGCCCTTTGGGAATTGGCCCTTCCGTCGGCAACTGCCCTGTTTGCGGCCGTGATCGCGTCAGCGGCATGGGTTTTTGCAGAATCATACCGCTTGGCATCAGCCTCTTCCTGCATCAGCCTTAAAGAAGCTCTCGCCCTTGCAAGAGACGCACCCCCAAACTCAACGGCGTTGGAGTCGTTTTCGGCTTTAAAAACCGCTTCCCTTGCGGCAGCCATTTCAGCCTCGGGAGGCTTGGCACATCCGACAACAAGAACCGCAACGATCAAGAGAATATTGATATATTTGATTTTCATACTATGCTCCTGCCATAATTTTAATATATTTTCTTCGTTTTTTCCACCCCTTGATTAATCCTCTTTTGCGCATTACTTTCTATATATGAGTTTAATTCGCATCCTGAAACCGGGGCTTTTTTTATACGAGGTCATCAAGCTGCTCATTCTCACCTTCATGTTATACAGCGCGGGTCAATTGGATTCGATGCGGGTACTCTATCCTGCAAGCGTCCTTATGCCGCTTTTAACATTGTTTTATTGGCTGGATTCCGATCGGTACAGACCGTATTTAAACCTGATTATCGCGGTTAAGTGCATCGGCATTTTTGTAACTGCGGGGTGGTGCATAGCGTCCAAAGACGTTACAATAGTAGACAGTTATTTCTTAAGCGGCGATTTGCTTTCTCTTGCCGCTGTGTTGTTTATTTTCAGGGATTTTCAAAAATCTACACAGACAGGTACGGAGGAAAACTAATGCGTATTATACCAATTGCAAGCGGAAAAGGCGGGGTGGGAAAATCTCTTGTATCGGCAAACCTTGCAGTATCCTTTGCTCAGGCAGGACACAGGGTAATCCTTGCAGACCTCGATCTTGGCGCATCAAACCTGCACTTGGTTCTGGGACATCATTCGCCCAAAGTAGGCATCGGAACATACCTTAACAATACCAAATCAAACTTTAGCGACGTCATCGCGGAAACGGATGTGCGCGGACTGCGTTTCATTCCTGGCGACAACGAAATTCCCGGGACTGCAAATCTGTCGACCACACAGCGAAAGTCTCTTGTAAAACAGCTTTTAAATTTAAAAGATGACGCCGATATTCTGATCCTCGATTTGGGCGCGGGCACCCATCAATCCATTCTGGATTTTTTCCTGCTTTCAAATCAGGGGATCGTCGTTTCCGCTCCTGCAGTTACCGCAGTTTTAAACGCCTATGTATTTTTAAAAAATACGGTTTTCCGTTTGATGTTCAGCTCTTGCACAAAGGGATCCAAAGCAAGGGCGCATCTGGAAAAAATACGAAAAGACGGAGCGGGTCATATTTACATTCCAAAACTTTTGCCCGAAATTGCAAAAATCGATCCTGTCTCTCATGACAAATTCATAGATCGCCTTTGCGCTCTTCGTCCCCGTTTGATCATGAACATGGTGGACGAGCCAAAGAACGCCGATGTCGCAATGAAGATTCGCCGTTCATGCGAAGAATACCTTGATCTGAAAATCGAGCACATGGGGATCATCTACCGCGACATGGTTCAGGACAAAGCACTGTCGGGAAGATTGCCGATTGTTTTGTACAAACCGCAGTCCGTTTTGTCCCAGGCGATTTACCGCATAGCGGATAAAATTCTTGAAAGCCCCGAGGATACCTTCACACCCGACGACAAGCAAATCGACGCAAGTTTCGCGGAAGCGGAAATGGAAGCGGAAGTGGATTTTGATACCAAGCTTGAATATATCGAGGACCTTCTGCATTCGGGAGCGATGAGTCAAGGCGACTTGATAGAAACGGTAAAATCGCAGCAGCTTGAAATTTCCAAACTTAAAAAAGAAAGCAACTTTATCAAACTAAAACTGACAAAAGCCATGCAGCAGGGCTTTAAGGTATAATTATGCCGCTATTGTCGATTGATTTTCCGTCATGGATCAGCCCGGAGATAATTCCCGGTTTTCCGGTTCGATGGTACGGGCTTATGTATGTTTTTGCGTTTGCCACGGCATTTATTGTATATCGAAAACAAATCAAGGAAAGAAAATTCCCGATGACAGACGACAGTCTTTCCAGCATGTTTACATGGGGTATAATCGGATTGATCGTCGGAGCAAGGCTTTTTTCCACTCTTTTTTACGATACAAGCGGCTTGTATCTGAAAAAACCCTGGTTGATTTTCTGGCCGTTTCAGGATGGGCGTTTCACGGGTCTTCAAGGGATGAGTTATCACGGCGGCGCGTTCTGCTGTCTGCTTGCGATTGTCATTTATACAAGAATAAAAAAAATCGATTTTAGGGAAGCGGGAGACATGTTCGCAGCTTCGATTCCGCTTGGATACACATTCGGCAGAATCGGGAATTTTATCAATGCCGAGCTTTACGGCAGGGTGACAACTGTTCCGTGGGGAATGGTTTTCCCGGAAAGAACGACGGAAACATTCTCCGTGGACATCGACTGGGCCAGGGAAATCGCCGTAAAAACCGGCACGGAAATTTCGGGAGCGATGGTAAATCTGCCCCGCCACCCTTCTCAACTTTACGAGGCTTTTTTTGAAGGCATTGTTCTTTGGGGTATTATCTGGTTCTTTCGCAATATAAAGCCGTTCAAAGGATTTTTAATCGGTCTTTATTTCCTTGGATACGGTTTTTTCAGGTTTTTTATCGAATATTTCCGCGAGCCGGACAAGCATTTGGGCTACCGTTTTGAAATCGTCAAAACCGATCTTCCTACGGCATTTGCGCATCCCCTTTTGAGTTTTTCTACGGGACAGATTTTCTGTTTTATAATGATGCTTTTCGGCGCGGCGTGGCTCTTTTTCGCATCCCGTCTGCCGGACAGGGAACCAATCCGCATCTACGACGGCGCAAATGAAGCCAACAAAGAGGAAGAAGCAAGAGCGGAAGCGGCAAGAGAGCGCAACCAGCGCCGCAAATTACGCAAGAAACTCAAGTGATTTACTCTTGAAAAAAACCTTTATTTTGAGTATTATGAAACAATCGGAGGATCTATGACTTTAATGCAAATGATAGAACAGGGTGCATATTTGCACATCGCCGGAATGGGCGCGCTATTTATCGCATGGTTTATTATGCTGGGTAATATCGGCAGTGCCGGAAAACCGGCAGCCCAAAACAATGTTGTACAAGGCGGAGCCGGCGGCAGTCACAAAGGCGCAACAAACCCTGCTGTTACGGCGGCAATTTCTGCGGCTGTAAACGAATACAGAAAAACAAATTAATCAATTTTAAGGAAGGAAAAAAATGCCAAAAGTAAAATTAACCGATCTGGTATTGCGTGATGCGCACCAATCATTGTTTGCTACCCGCATGGTCACTGCGGATATGCTTCCCATTTGCGACAAACTCGACAAAGCCGGTTTCTATGCTCTCGAAGCGTGGGGCGGAGCAACTTTCGACTCATGTATCAGGTTCTTAAACGAAGACCCGTGGGAAAGGCTTAAAAATCTTAAAAAGAAACTGCCAAAAACTCCCATCATGATGCTCCTTCGCGGTCAGAACCTTTTGGGTTACCGCCATTATGCAGACGATGTAGTCGCCAAGTTTGTCGAATATGCGGCAAAAGACGGCGTCGATATTTTCCGTATTTTTGACGCCTGTAACGACCCGCGCAATTTCAAGACAGCGACAGAAGCCGCCAAAAAAACAGGCAAGCACATTCAGGCGACAATTTCTTACGCCGTAACGCCGTTCCATACAATCCAGAAATACGCTGAATTCGCAAAACAGTTGGCTGACATCGGCGCAGATTCCATTTGTATTAAGGACATGGCAGGGCTTCTAAAACCGTACGAAGGCTTTGAGCTTGTAAAAGCGATTAAGAAAGTGACAAGCCTCCCCATCGAAATCCACACACACGCCACAACGGGCATGTCGGTGGCAACTTTAACCAAGTGCGCCGAAGCCGGAGCGGAAATTCTGGACACAACAATTTCTTCCATGTCGATGGGAACAAGCCACAGCCCGACAGAAACAATGGTAGAAATTTTCAAAGGCACCGAGTACGACACAGGGCTTGATACAAACCTGTTACTCGAAATCGCGGCTTATTTCCGCGAAGTGCGCAACAACTATAAAAAATTCGAATC
>WQSP01000109.1 GCA_009787795.1 Treponema sp. | reverse complement strand
CCAAGAATCATTTTGCCGCAGCCTGCCATCATTTCGCGGTTATAGCTGTGAATGACAGCGAGGTGGGGCGGCACATAAATACCGCCGTATTTTTTCGCGGCAGAAAGCGCGAACACATGATCATCCTGATTGATTGTGCCGCCAACGGCGCAAAGACTGTTGTGACAATTTGTCAGCACATAAGGAATTGGAAACTTGTCCATGCCGCTTGCTCTGGCAGTTTGAATTATCCCCACATAGGTAATATCATGCGAAGTGAGCGAATCGAATTTTAACGTAAGATTTCGATCATCTGATCCCTTATTGTGAGCTTTTAAAATGCCGTAAGAAATCGTTCCCTCTTTTGCCTGCTCCTTAGACACACTTATACCTTTTTGAGACAGTTTCGAAGCTGCGTCATTATCGTCTGGTATAATAACATTTTCATTAAACAAATAAACACCGCTATTATAAAGCTCCATCATATTACCTCCAAATTTTTATTAATATTTCCTATTGTGATTTTATCACATTCCCGATATAGTTTGAACATGGCACAAACGAGTCTAACCCGCAATTTTTGCATTATCGCCCATATCGACCATGGCAAGTCCACCCTTGCGGACAGGCTCATTCAAAAAGCAAAAATTGTCGATGACCGCAATTTTCAAAACCAGATTCTCGATAATATGGACATTGAAAGGGAGAGGGGCATCACGATAAAAAGTCAGGCTGTCACGATTCCGTACAAGGCAAATGACGGCACCGAATATACCCTAAACCTTGTCGATACGCCGGGTCATGTCGATTTTAGCTATGAGGTCAGCCGCGCGATCAATTCATGCGAGGGCGCTCTTTTGCTTGTAGATGCGACTCAGGGCGTACAAGCGCAGACTTTATCCAACATGTTCCTCGCGCTTGAAAACAACCTGGAAATTGTGCCTGTTATCAATAAAATCGATATGCCTGCAGCCGACGTTCCGCGCGTAAAAAAAATGATAGATAAAGACCTTGGCCTTGACGCGGAAACCGCAATTTTATGCTCTGCGCGTCAGGGCATCGGCATAGACGAACTTTTTGAAGCGATTGTCGAGCGCATTCCGGCTCCTGCAGGCGATCCCGCCTCTCCGTTACGCGCATTGATTTTTGACTGCCATTACGATCCGTACCGAGGCGTTGTCGTTCACCTTCGTTTGTTCGACGGCAGCATTAAAAAAGGAATGAAAATTTCTTTTATGTCGAACAGCTCTGTTTACGAGGTGGAGACTGTCGGTATTTTCAAACTTGCCCTTTTTGAAACTTCGGGGCTTGATGCGGGAGACGTAGGCTATATAATCGCAGGAATAAAAACCGTAAGCGATGTTCGCGTAGGCGACACTGTTACAGGCGCGGAAAATCCGTGCGCGGCGGCTCTTCCCGGTTTTAGGGAAGTTAAACCTGTCGTGTTTTCTTCCATATACCCTGTCGATTCAAACGATTACGAAGAACTTCGCACAAGCATGGAAAAATTAAAATTAAACGATGCAAGTTTAATTTACGAAAAAGATTCTTCCGCAGCTCTTGGTTTTGGTTTTCGCTGCGGCTTTTTGGGTCTTTTGCATTTGGAAGTCATTCAGGAAAGACTTGAGCGCGAATTCGATCAATCAGTAATTTTTACGGCTCCTTCTGTCAAATACAAGATAAAAATAAAAAACGCCGACGAAGTTTTAATCGACAACCCTGTCGATTATCCCGACGAAGGCAGATTGGAAAGCGCTCAGGAGCCGTACATCCGCGCATCTGTCATTACACCGACAGATTATCTTGGAAACATCATGACGCTATGCCTTGAAAAGCGCGGCGTTCAGACAAACATGACGTACCTTGACGAAAAACGCGTGGAAATGATTTACGACATGCCGCTTTCGGAAGTGCTTTTCGATTTTTACGATCGTTTAAAAAGCATAAGCCGCGGTTACGCGTCATTTGATTACGACATAACCGATTATAAACCGACAGAACTCGCCAAATTGGATATTCTTTTAAACGGAAAACCTGTCGACGCGCTTTCTCAGCTTGTATTTAAAGGCAACGCTTATGATCGCGCGCGAAAAGTCTGCGAGCGTTTACGCGACGAAATTCCGCGCCAGCAGTTTAAGATTCCCATACAAGGTTCAATCGGAAGCACGGTAATCGCGCGCGAGACTGTAAACGCCCTTCGCAAAGACGTACTTGCAAAATGTTACGGCGGCGACATTACGCGCAAGCGAAAACTTTTGGAAAAGCAAAAAGAAGGCAAAAAACGCATGAAGATGGTCGGGGACGTGGAGCTTCCGCAAAGCGCGTTTTTGGCAGTTTTAAAATCGCGCGATGAATAAGGCTTACGGATTCTTACCGGTATACGCAGCCTGCCTTTCCATAATAGAATGTAACCATGACCCGCTTCTCGGTTTTAATCCTTCTTTTCCTCTGCCTGCCGGTTCTTCTGTTCGCGCGATCTCCCGGCAGCATAACAGGTGACAGTTTTGAGTATGTTTCGGGAAGAGGGCTTTTGATAGAAACAAATCCTTCCGGGGTTACGGTATTTATTGACGGCAGGGAGAGGGGAACCACTCCCCTAACCATAACTAATATGGCGCAGGGAGATTATCTTGTTCGTCTTGAAAGAGACGGATACGAAACCAGAACTTTTAATGTAACGGTTTTTGATACCGGCCGCTTGAATGTTGCTGTTAAAATGAAGGAACTGCAGGGGTTTGCAAGCATTACAATAAGAAGGGATCCTGCAAGCTCGCAAGCGCTTCCGTTTGAACCTCATATTACCGCTTCTTCACAGGGTTTTTTTGAATCATGGAACGATTTTTCTTCAGATAACAGTGTTCTCCTCGCTTTGCCCGCAAGAGTTAACACAATAAATATTCGCGCTTTCGGCTGGGAAAGCGTAATGATGCCTGTTTTAATAGAAGAAAATGTAACTGCCGCGCTTAATATTGTAATGCAGCCTGCGCAAATGAAGATAGAAAGAATTACCCAATTACGGACGCGTTTTAATCCGCTAAGGTCTACATCTTACAGTATTAACATTATTCGTTTTCAGGTAACAACTTACGGATCGGGAACAATGACTGTCTTTGATTCAGATAATTTGGCAATTTACACGGAAGAATTGCAGCAATTTGATAATCCATTTCGTTCCATTGTGTGGGACGGCAAAGACGCTGACGGCAATATTGTGCCGCAGGGAATTTATACAATCACAATCGAAGCAAAGGCTCTTAATGAATATTCGCACAGAGAGATGCAAAGCGTTTCTGCAAGCATTCAAACCGAAGTAAATTATTCGCTGAATGTTTTGCCTTTATCGATAGAAAGCGGGAGCGCAGGTCTTTCTTTTTCTCCGCTGCCGTCCGTATTAAAATTTATTAACAATTACCAAATTAATGCGGGCTTAAGTTATGACACGGACGGCTTTCCTTTTAAAATCGGGCTTAGACTTTTGCCATTTAACCGGTTTGAACTTGCGACAATCTTTTGCGTAAACCCGCTTTTAAACAGAGAAAATATAATATGGAGCATCTCAGGTTCCGCAAAATATAATATATTAAACGGAACGGGTTCTGTTCCTGTTGCTTTTTCTCTTGGCGCATCTTATGAGTGGGCAACAGGAGAATACGAAAACAATTTAAGCGCAGGGCGCGGCATCGGCTTTTTCGCACCCCTCTCTCTTGAACTTGCAAACTTTTCCATTGTGCTCTCCCCTGGCGCATTCTGGCGCGGACCTGAAAATGCTGTTCCCGATTTTCAGTTAAGCGCAGGCGTTCTTTACCGCGCGTATCTGTTTAACGCGGGAATCAGCGCAAGATACGAATTCGATTTTAACGATATAAACAATTCGCGTTTGCTTGCAGGCGCGGAAGTACGATTTTTTCCCGAGCCGTCATTTGTCTTTTATGCATTGCAAGGCGGAATCATAATGAGAGGAGACAATTTAAAAGGTTACGGCGGCATCGGAGTCGGACTGATTGCAAATTAACCTATTGATTCGTCCTCATAATTTCTTCGCGATCGGCAAGCGTTACGCGCAATGTGCTTGTCTGCCCGCCTCTAATAATTTCTACCGTGACGATATCCCCGGGTCTTGAAGCTTCCAGCGAAGAGTAAAGATCTGCAAGCGTATTTGTCGGCATTCCGTTTACCGAAGTTATTATGTCGCCGCCAAGATAAATTACGCTTCTGCCGTATTGCACAGGTTCTGCGCCCTGACGCAAACCGGCTCTTTCGGCAAGGCCTCCCCTTCGCGTGCGCGAAACAAGAAGACCCGATTCGACAGGAAGACGCGCATAACGCACAAGGCTTGGGAAAAGCTGAACGACTGTCGCGTCCATCCAGCCTCTTCGCACCCTGCCGTGCTGCATTATTTCGCTTACCACCCTTCGGGCGGTATTTACGGGAACCGCAAACCCGATTCCAACAGAGCCGCCTGTCGGCGAATAGATCATCGTGTTTATTCCAATCATTCTGCCCTGAGTGTCGAGTAACGGACCGCCCGAATTGCCGGGATTAATTGACGCGTCTGTTTGAATCATGTCGCGGATAATTCTGTTTCTGGATGTTTGTATCGGGCGTCCAAGACCCGAGACAATTCCCACGGTTAAGGTGCGCTCCAATGCGAAGGGATTTCCAATCGCAAGAACTTTTTGCCCTACGCGAAGATTGTCGGAGTTGCCGTAATTAATCGTTGTTAAAACCGTTCCCGCCGGAGGGTCGAATTTTAAAACCGCCAAATCGTTTTCGGGGTCTATGCCGATGACCCTCCCCTCAAACTGAGAGCCGTCCGCCAAATTTACAAACACCCTGTGGGCGTTTTGAATAACGTGATTGTTGGTAAGGACGAATCCGTTTGTATCGATGATCGAACCCGAACCTGATGTGCCTTCCTGAGGAACCGGTTCCAAAAACCAGTTTATCGCCATAACTTCCGTTGTTATGTTGACAACGGCGGAATTCAACCGTTCGTAAATCGTGATATTCTCGCGTTCGCCCGCGGAAAATTGGTTAAGGTCGTCCGATACGGGAATCACGTTGTAATCGGATTGAGAGAGCTTGTACTCGTCTTCGAATCTGTCATTTAGCGGGGACACCGCTGCGGGCGCGGAAACGGGTTTTGACAATCGGGGTTTGATAAAGGCAAAGCCAAAAACCAAAAGCAGGGCAAGAGCTGCGCTAAGTGACGAAAAAAGTATTACTTGACCTCGGCTGTATAATTTCATAAAATTCCCCCTGTATAAGTATAATGGAAAAAAGCCGATAATTAAAGTGGATATGAAGCAGTTTTTTACAGTTTTTTTAATATTTATTGCCGCTTTGCCGTTGTTTGGTTTCGACCTCCCGGTATCGAGGATCGCGGACGACTCGCTTTTAAGAATCAGATTGAGGGACGAGTGGATGATGGAATCCCCTGTAAGGGTGCTCGCCCTGCGTCCGAGAATCGAAATACTGGAAAGCAGAGAGCGCGTTCAAGTCAGCACACAGACAGGCAGAGAAGAATTCAGGGTGATGTTTTCGCGCGAATTGCAGCGTGGCACGAGCGTTTCAAACCGAAGACCGACAGGAGAGTTCCCGGGCTGGGCTCAAGGATCGTGGATGATCACAAGACGGCGCGATACGGGAGCCGCAACCCAGATAAGAATTTTTCTTAGAAGCGATCAGGATACGCATATTCAATTCAGCCCTTTGGGCGCGGACAGAAGTCAGCTTGATGTTGTCCTTTACGGCGGATTTATCGCACGCGGAATTCCAATCGCCGTTCCATTTGAGCGGCTCTATGTAATGCCGATTAATGACGTCATAAGACTTGTTCAGGATAAATTCCCGATGCGCTACTTTGAGCCAATCGCGGCAAATTACGGCGA
>WQSP01000108.1 GCA_009787795.1 Treponema sp. | reverse complement strand
AAAGTGTCGTGCGTGCGAAGCACGTACGGCGCTTTGACCTCCGACAGGACCCCAAAGGAATTATTTAGGCATACATTTCTGTTTATATTTAGGTTATCCATTATAAACCTCCGCCTGTAATTTGCCTGCCGATTTGGATGAAGAGATTTTGAATGGTGACAAAACCGGAATCGATGACGCGCCTGAAAGCTTCGATCATGAAAGGAAGCGATGCAAAAATCAGCAAGAACGCCGTCATGATTGAAATGGGAAAACCTTCGGAAAGAATGTTAATCTGCGGCGCAGCTTTGGAAATCAATCCTGTTGTAAGCGACGTTAAAAAAAGCGTTCCAAGAATCGGAAGCGAAATGACAATCGCGTCAAGGAACAGGCGCGAAAGACCCGCCGCCATCATCATTACGACATGCTCCCTGCCGTCGATTAATGCCATTACGTTTATCGATTGAACGGAACGCCAGAATCCGCTGAAAAGAAAATGAAAACCGCCAATCACGACAAAGATCAGCATGGACACAAGGTTGAAATATTGGCCCATAAGCGGATTTTCGATCTGCGCCACAGGGTCAAAAGTTTCCGATGCGCCGAATCCCATCTGCAAAGAGAAAAATTGTCCCGCTGTGGAAAATGCCGCAAATACAACTGTAATAAAAAACCCGATAATGATTCCGATGATCGCTTCCCCGACAATCAATAACCCAAAACGGAGACTGAAAGTCTCATAACGCAAATCGCTTATCGTGCCGCCGGGCAGAGTGACAATTCCGTTAGGTGAATTGGCAGCCTGGTAAACCTCTGCAGTCGGAATTACCGCAAAGGCGACAAGCCCGGCAAGAGCCATTTTTGCGACCATTGGAACAGCTTCCGAAGACAAAAGGGGCGCGGTCTGGATCATGGCAAAAGCTCTTGCCGCGATCAGAAGGAACACAGGTCCAAAAGAGAGGATATGCTGTATTACCGCGCCTTCTACCATTTTTACCTCGCCATCTCCGGGATACGCCTGAACAATTCTTCGGTATAATCCTTAAGCGATGTGAACATAAGTCCGCCGAAGAGCGCAAGCATCAAAAGAATCACAACCATCTTTGGCACAAATGTAAGCGTCTGCTCCTGAATGGAAGTGGCTGCCTGCAAAATTGCAACGATCAAACCAACCGCCAATGCAGACAGCAAAAGGGGAGCCGCAATCACCAGCACCTGAAAAATTCCGCCTTGCAGAATCGTCACAAAATTACCAACACTCATAATTCGTCTCCTATACGAACGAACGAATCAGCTGATCCGTCAAAAGCCCCCATCCGTCTACAAGGATGAAGAGAATCAATTTAAACGGCATGGAGATCATGACGGGAGGGAGCATGATCATGCCCATCGACATTAGGGCGCTTGCCACAACCATGTCGATTACAATAAACGGAATAAACAATAAAATGCCGATTTTGAACGCGATGGTCATCTCGTTCAAAATAAAAGCCGGAATCAAAACATACGTTGGCACATCGTCGGGACTGTCGGGAGGCGGAAGATCGCGCATATCCATAAAAAGTTCGATATTGCTATGACGCTGCATAACGCCGGGACGTCCTTCTATTTCGTTAATCATTTGATTAAACATAAAATCTCTTAATGGATTTACCGCTTCCCTGTACGCGTTTTCCACGGAAAGCTCTCCTGCGGAAAGAGGACGAATCGAATTGGTATAAATTGCGCTAAACGTGGGCCACATGATAAAAACCGTCAGGAAAAGCGAAATGCCCAAAATCACCTGGTTGGGAGGAACCTGCTGAAGCGAAAGCGCGCGTTTGATAAAATCCAAAACGATGGAAACGCGAAGAAAACTTGTCATCAGAATAATGATGCTTGGAGCAAGAGAGAGAACCGTTAAAAGCAGGAGAAGCTGAAGCGAAAACGCAACTTCCTGTCCGCCCTGGGGGTTTCGCACGGTCAAGTCTATAAACGGAATTGCAGGCGGCGCCAGAGGATCGGGCATTACCGTTGTGCCGGGAACCGAAACTCCCGGAAAATCCTGCGCAACAGCCGCCGCGGTAAAACAAAAACAAAATATGATAAATAAAAATAACCGCATCACAGCCCCTTTAGCCTTTCGCGGCGTTTTCGGATTTCGTCCGCGCCTGCGGGAGTATTGGGAGAGGCTGTTGAGCCAAGACGGCGAAGCATTGAAATGAATTCCGGAAACTTTCCCTGAATCGAGTCTGCGGTTTTTCTGGAATCTTCAAGAAGCATTGCGTTTATTGTGTCCGTGTCTTCCACTTCGCTTATAAGGTTTATGCCGCCGTCGCAGGCTCCGACAAGCCACGCTTTGGTTCCGACGGAGATAATATGCACATAACGGTTGGATCCGAGATGATTGCTTGCAAGACATTTAAGGAAGGGGTCTTTGTTTGCGGCGGGTTTGGAAGCGCGTTTGATAAAAAAAACAGCCCCGTAAATTGCGGCGGCGGCAAGAGCCAGAACAATCACCATTTGGACGATTGCCCATATCGACGAACGCGAACCGGTCATTGCGGTTGTTTCGCTTTCGCCGAAAACAATTTCGCGTCCGGCAGGCTGATCCGCTTCGGCTGTCTGCTCTTCTTCGACAGCGGATTCTTGGGCTGAGACGATTGGTATTTGGACAAGGAGCCCTGCCGCAAGAAGTAATGCAGACAGTAGGGCAAATTTTCGCGTTTTCAGTTTTCCCCTCCCAAGTACAACTGATTCTGTCAAATTGTATACTATTTATGCGCTTTGTACAAGCACAAACGCTTCAAAATATTACGAATTTCATCAAAATTCGAAAATATTTTACATTTTATTGCGTATTTTAGGCTGCTTATACATTAAATTCATTTGTTCATGGAATGCATGATTTTCCATTGTCCGTCTGTTTTTATCAGTTCGATTTCTGTCATAACGCCGTTTTCGAAAATAACATTCACCGTGGCATAATCGTCGTCTATGGACTGCGACATCGACTTGACTTTTCCGTTGTCTGCCAATGCGCCTTTCATTTTCCAGCCGTACAATGCAACCAGTTTCATTGTGTCATCGGTTGTCACTTCTTCCATTGCCTTAACGTCGTTGTTTTCCACGGCATCGATGAATTTCTGCACTGCCGCTTTCGGCGTGTTTTGCGCGCCGCAGCCTGTTGCAATGAATGCCGCAGCGAGCAAAATGCAAAAAATCGGTTTTAAATTGTTCATGGTGGCATTATTGTGCATTAATAATATTTTTACAAGAGCATATGAAGTTTAAAAAGGGGTGGTAACTTTTGCGTTTTTGGTTTATTTTATTGTTAATACTGCCTAAAACAGGAGGGTATTGATGAATTTGACCAAAAAAACACGGATTTTATTGCTTTTTGTCCCGTTTTTCGCCATTCCTCTTTTTGCACAAGAACATCACGAAACGGAGAATGCGGAAGAAACATCAATAGAAATAAGCGACGAGGAATTTTCGGCTTATTTTGTTTTTGAAGCGCAGCCGATTGTAATTCAGGGTCCGTCAAACATAGAACCGCGTTCGTTTAACGATGTTTTTCCCGGCTTGACGCGAGCCCAAAGAAGAAGAGTTGCGAGCGCTTCCGGGCTAAGAAACGCATTCGAAGCCGAAGGCTCTCCGCTTTTTCATCCCAATCCCGAATCTGGCGTTGAGCTCCTAAACAGCTATGTCATTCAAAAAAGACCTTCCCACATTGCGGAGTCTTTGATATTGGTTCCGTACAACAACAGGGAACTCGACATGCTTGACGTTTACAATGCATTGGGAATGATCCAAAACATTCAAAACCAAACGCTTGGCAGCAACAATTACAGGGTTTTTACCGAAACAACAAGAATAGAAAGCGCGCAAAGAAGAAGACCCATTCCCGATCCCGCGCCTGCGCAGTCGCTGCCCTATTCCGAAACAATGTATCTTCGTTTTACGGATACGGTTATCGGAGAAATGTTTATTCGCGGCGATATTACGATAAGCCTTTACGGTCTTACATACAGCATGACCAATTTCCGGGATGTTTATTATTCGATTTTCAGGGTAATGGGAGCGGAAAGATTTTCCGCAATTATTTATCTTGAACCTGTCAGGGAAGGTATACTTGTTTACAGCATGGCGGGTTTTTATCTGCCGGGGTTTATTGTAAACAGGTTGAATTTGAATTCGAACATTAACAATCGCATCACGGTGCTAATGAACTGGATAGTTGAAGGTTTAAGAAGACAGGATACCGCAGAAAGACCGATTATTCCCTATGCGGCAAATTGAAACAGGCAAAAAAAAACCTGACCACTCGCGAGTGGTCAGGCAATAATTTCTCTTTTTACAGTACTAGTAATTGGTCATGTCGTTGATGCGTTCCATCGGGGATACAATTTCTGTTACGCGTACGCCGAAGTTTTCATCGATAACTACAACTTCGCCCTTTGCTATCAGTTTATGGTTTACAAGAATGTCGACAGGTTCACCGGCAAGTTTGTCAAGCTCGATGATTGTGCCTTCGCCCATTCCCAATATCTCTTTGATCAATTTTCTTGTGCGGCCGAGTTCTACGGTCATTTCCATGGAAACGTCCATGATCAAACCGATGTTGCCCGCTTCGTGAGCGCCAAGACGCGGCTGCATCAGGTTCGGGAACTGCACAGGCTGTACATTGGTCGGATGCCCCATACCCGGCATTTGCATGCCCGGCATTCCGCCTCCCATCATTCCTCCCATTCCGCCCATCATTTGGCTCATATCCATACCGCCCCCCATCATTCCCATATTTGGCATTTGCATGCCTGGCATGCCCATACCCGGCATACCCATTCCGGGCATTGCTTGGCCCATTTGCGGTTTTGCGCCGCCTGCACTGCCGCCGTTTAAACTGCTTGAAATATCAGTGGCAGGCGATGTGCCGAGTATTTCCCACATCTGGTGCCCCGGTCCGTCGCCAAGGTCAAGGCTGTAACTCATTACGGCAAAATCGCCTGCAGGAAGCGCGGCTGTCGCTTTGGGAACATTCGCGGCTGTAGGAGAAGCCGCGGCTATCGATTTATTTCCGGTCTTGTCGGTCATGGCGGTAATTTGTGTTCCCACCATCTGGGATACAACTTCGCCGATAACAGACATCGCCATGTCGTCCAATTGAATGTCTTCTTCTTTCGTCATAAGAGCGGCAATTGCTTTTGCCGATTCTTCCGGAAGAATGAAAAGGTGCTCTCCGGGGAAACCGGATGTGTAGTTTGCGGAAATTACAGTTACCATGCTTGGAAGAGCTGCAATAAAACCATCGCGGTTGTTTGCGTCCACATCCGGGCCTGTAAGCGTTACGGAAGCTCCGGTTAATGCCGCAAGGTTGGAAGAAAGCGCGTTTGTAGTTGAGGAAAAGAATTTTTCAAGCGCGCCTTTGTCAAACGCGGCTGCCGGAGGAGCCATTGTTGCGGCCGGAGCATGTCCTAATCCGCTCATAGACGATGAATCTACACCTGATAACAATGCATCAATTTCATCCTGCGAAAGGGCGCCGTCGCTCATCATAATAACCTCACTTTAGCGCAGTCGACTGACTGCGCATTAAAATCGAATATGATACGAAGTATCATAATTCTTCTCCTTCAGATGCGAGCTCTTCAAACTCTTCATGTCCAAGCTCGTCGATCTTTTGAGTTATTTGCACCGCAATTTTCTTCCCGATAATGCCGGGGCGGCACAAAAACTTTCTGCGTGAGCCGATATTCAATGAATAGGGATCGCCAATGCGCGTGTTATAAAGCCTAATTACATCCCCAATCTGCAAGGAAAGAACGTCCCGGACAGGCACATTTATCTTTCCAATTTCGGCTGTTACATTAACATCGACCGTTGAGAGCTTATCCTTTAGAACATTGAGGTTTTC
>WQSP01000107.1 GCA_009787795.1 Treponema sp. | reverse complement strand
TCTCTATCATGTCTTGTGGCAATAGAATTAAAAGTAACAGAATTTCAACCCGAACACATAGGACAGTTAGAATTCTATCTTGAAGCTCTTGATCGTGATGTCCGCAAATCAAACGAAAACCCAAGCGTAGGTTTAATTCTATGCGCAGGCAAAGACGACATGGTAGTAGAGTACGCATTAAGCAGAAGCCTATCCCCTGCGCTCGTTGCCGACTATCAACTCCATTTACCAAATAAAAATCTTTTGGTTGAAAAACTGCGTGAGTTAAAAGAACTCGCCAATATAGAAGCAGACGAGGATACAGATGAATAAATCAGAAAAAATAGAGATTATTAAAAATTTAATTATGAAAGCAACAAACTTATCTTATGACCCTAACGGCGAACCTCAATATTCTGTTATTCAAGATATTCAATCATCTATTCGGATTATTATTTTCATAGAAAATAATGCCATTGAATGGAAAAATCGTGTTGATAAATTATATTGGGGAGTTAAAACCCCTCGTTTTCAAGAACTGGCAACGATACGATATACTCATTGGCATGAAGCTCAAGAAAAACTTATCAAAATATTAAAATCGGTAAAACTTGAAATTGAGCAATTCACTTCTGACGATACAGCATATCCAATTATTTCAAACAATATATTAAATAATAAACCTTTGATTTTTTTAAGTCATTAGATTTTGTAATTAAATTTCCGCTTGCTTTGTCGATAAACTCAACATGGCAAATTCCGTTTTTTAGAGTGTGAAGGCGTGAAAAGACCGGATACAATACGCACTGTCGGGTACCTAAAGGTACCCTTGCTTTCAAGCGTACTGCGGCATTGTCGGTGCTCCCAACATGCGGCATTTTTCATCCACACGGCCATGCCGTGCTTTTTTCAGTTGTGCCGGCGATGAGACTCGAACTCATACCCCATTGCTAGGAGGGGATTTTAAGTCCCCAGTGTCTGCCATTCCACCACGCCGGCGATTCTGGTCTCATTTTAGCATTTTTGGCTTATGTTGGCAATAACATAAAATTATGAATACTTGCAAAACTTGTCTGTAATATGCTATCTTGCAAATGTTAATGAAAATTAAGGTTTTCAGGCGTAATTGCACAAAAAGGAGTGAAAAATGAATAACACAAAAGTGGCGCGCATTGCGTCCATGATTGGCATTATTGCATTTATTGCGATAATTGGAATGTCAATTTCAGCTTGCAACAGAGGTGCAGGCGGAGGAATAGGCAAGAAAAAATTTACATGGACTGCCATAACAAATGAGCAGAGCGGTTTGGCCGTTGATACCCAATTATTCAATATAGTTTACGGTAACGGAAATTTTGTAGCATTAAAATATAATGAATTCGGAGAAATGGCACATTCGGCAGACGGTATTACATGGACAGAATTAAATCAACAGCAGACAACTTTTGATTATAGTATAAACGGAATAATATGGGGTAATGATAAATTTGTCGCCATAGGCAATGAAACAATGGCATATTCATCCGACGGGAAAACATGGACTGCAATTGCTCACAGATCGGCATTTAACCGAAGAACATCCGGTCGGTTTGAAGACATTACATGGGGTAACGGTAAATTTGTCGCTTCTGTATCCGATGGAAGAATGGCATATTCAAGTGACGGTGTAGCATGGACATTTATATCTGCAGTACAGAGTACATTTGGAGATGGCGGCACTTTTGGTTGGATTTTACGTTTGGCGTATGGAAATGATAAATTTATCGCAATGGCATCATCGCCGACCGGATCCGAAGGCAGCAAAATTGCATATTCTGCAGATGGCATTAATTGGACAGAAAGCTCTACGGCAAATGTAAAATTATTACCGGGAAGCAGATTTTTTTATGGATGTGATAAAATAGTTTGGGCTAATGATAAATTTATCGGAGCTAAAGGTTCGCAATTATTATTTTCTCCCGATGGACTTGCATGGTCTTATGTAGAAGAAGAAATTTTCAGAGTTAGCGCAAGCAGATTAAGCAGAATTAGCGGCATAACATGGGGTAATGGGATTTATGTTGCAGGCGGTCAATTTGGAAGAATTGCAACTTCTCCTGATGGAATCGCATGGACAGTTTTGCCTGAAGAGCAAAATATCTTTACAGATAACATGGGTATACACGGATTAATATATGCTAATGACAAATTCATCGCTACAGGAGGAATTTCACGATCAGGCGGTGATGGAATTATCGCAATAGGCGAGTATAAATAATCAATTTAAAATGTATATCCAATTATCAAATTTTGGGTATACATTTTAAAGCAGCGAAGAAGAGAATATTGCCGCATGAATAAAATCACAATTTTATTATTCCTATTGTTAATGGCAAGTAATGTTTATTCATTTCCGGAAGAGTTAATAAATTTAAATAATATTTACAATGAAATTGAATCACGGCATTATTTATGGGAAAGATATTTTAATGATTACGGCATTACAATAGAATATGAAAATATTCTAAGAATGGAAAGGAAGACGGACAGATTTGGAATTTATTATAATTACGGAACAATGGTTTTTGAAATGAGTCAATATAATGAAGACGATTTTATTTTTCATATTATTACAAACAGACCGGGAGTTCTTTATTACTTTGTAGTGTTTTTTAAATATTTGGACGGTTCTTTTACTTATCAAAGATTTGAATTTAACAGAATGGATCAATTTTTAAATATGCCACCCAAAACTTAATTGCTTGCCATTTTATATATCGCCACCGCATCCCTTTCTTCCAGTTTCCTGAAATTCCCAACCGTGCCAAAGTGAACGACACGTTTTGCCATTTCGGGAATACGTTCGGGGTTAATGTTTGCGTCCGCGAAGCGAACAGGCATGCCTATGGATTTAAAAAAATGTTCCATGCGGGAAACGCCTTCAAGCGCGGCTTGTTCCTTGTCGTAAAACGCGCCGTCAACGCCCCACACTTTTGCGGCAAAACGCGCGAATCGCGCAGCCGAAGCATTATCTTCCTTTATATTGTATTTCATCCATGCGGGGAAAATAATCGCAAGACCCGCGCCGTGAGCAAGATCAAAAAGCGCGGAAAGTTCGTGGTCAAGGGCATGGCTCGCCCAGTCGCCGATTCTTCCCGTGTCGAGTATTCCATTGTGCGCAATCGCGCCTGCCCACATGATCTCCGCTCTCGCGTCATAATTGTTTGTAGCGCCGGAAAAAATCTTTCGGGCGTTTCTGATAATCGTTCTTAACGCGCCTTCGCAAAGCTCGTCTGTAAGCTCGACATTGGGCTCTTTTGTAAAATAACGTTCCATTATATGCGCCATCATGTCGGTTATTCCGCAGGCAGTCTGGTATGGCGGCAGCGTGTATGTTAGCTCGGGATTAAGTATCGAAAAGACAGGGCGGATACACTGAAAGTTTATCCCTCTTTTCCACGGCCCCTCTTCGTTGGTGATTACGCTGGAAATGCTCGATTCGCTTCCCGCCGCAGGAATCGTTAGAACGGCAGCGACAGGAAGGGCTTTATCGGCAGTTTTTTTTCTTTCAAAAAAATCCCAAATATCGCCGTCATTTACCGCGCCTACCGCGATGGCTTTGGCGGAGTCAATCGCAGAGCCGCCGCCGACGGCAAGAATCATCTCCAGTTTTTCGTTTCTTGCGATATTGATGCCTTCTTTTACAAGCGAAAGGCGCGGATTTGGAAGCACGCCCGTAAGCTCGACCCATTCGACGCCTGCTTCCTTAAGGCTTGCCTTAACCCTGTCCATAAGCCCCGAACGGACAGCGGAGCCGCCCGAATGATGCAGTAAAATCCTTTTGGCATATTGGGCTGTTTCCTTCCCAACCTGATTTTCAGTCCCTTTCCCGAAAATAATTTTTGTCTTGTTGCAATATTCAAAATTTATCATGGTAAATCACTATACAACTTAATTAGTCAATGGTAAACTATGTGTATGAGTACTGGATTTTCAACTAGATTTTTACGAAAATGTCTTGCGCTTTCAATAACTGTCGACGATATGAGCCGTTTTGCCAAAATGACAAACCCCGATTACGATATGCAAAAAAGATACGGGTTTTCAAAAGGGCATCCCATCGGTATTCATGAAGCTGCCGACAGGATTGTCGGGGACATGGTCGCAGACGGGTACTATATCGACTTTGTCGAAACATTGATGAATGTCGATGCCAAAGGCTACATGGGGCATAAGTACAATTTCAGGGGTCTTGACGACGTTGTGGGCGATGTCCTGCAGTCGGGTTTCAGTTATGACAAGACAACGGTTCAATTCTTTGAGGATCAAAGTCAGCAGATTACGCGCAATTGGGGCCGTCTTGCCGAAGGCGACGAACGCCAGATGACTGTGCTGCGGCTGGATGTTGTCGGCAATACGGCTCTTGTCAAGCAAAACCCCAAACAATTAATCGACAAAACTTACGGCGATTTGCGCAAAATTGTTACAAAAGCGGTGGTATCAAGGCTTGGCAGGCTTTGGTCGTGGGAAGGGGACGGCGCTCTTGCCGTTTTCATGTTAGGTGATTACAGCCGCCTTGCGATTTTTGCGGGACTGGAAATACTCAACGAAATGGTAATGTTCAATAAAATGGACAATCCGCTTAACTCCGCGATCAAATTAAGGATTGCGGCTCATTCGGGCGACATGATTTATTCCGAAAGCGAAACGCGGGTTGCAAAAGCCGAGACCGTTAAAAAGGCAATCTCTCTGGAATCGAAGGCGGCTTCCCCCAACTCGCTTGTAGTTTCCGAAAGTCTTGCAATGTCGCAGGATCAGGCTTTGCTTAATATTTTCAGCGATGCAAAAATTATTCCCGGTGCCACGGACAAATACCGGGTTTTTCAAATTCAATTGGGAAAGGATTGACAGGTGTAATTATGGTTTATGTTTTTACAGAAAAAAGCGCGCCGCTAAAAAAAGTTTTTCCTAAAACGGCCGAGTTTTCCGAAAAACCTGTCGCAAAGCATGCGCCTTCTTTTTCAGACATTTCTTATTTTGATATCACAGGTCTTTCCGCCGCAGAATTGAAAACCCTGCTTGCAAAAGTGAAGAAAGCGTGCGGAAGTTCTCCGTGGGGAGTCATCGATACAAAGGGAACCTTTAAGGATATTGCGCAGTTTTTTATCGAAGGGGCAAGCGACTATATAGGTCCCGCTCTTTTAAAAGAAGAAGGCGGCTTGGATACAAAACGCATAACTTCCGCGCTTCAATGGCGAAAGGCATTGGCAGGCAGCGCAAGTTCGCAGGACGAAGCGAAACTGTCAGAGCCGACCGACGGATTCATAAAATCGGGAGTTAAACTTCCTGCTGCAAGTTCTTTCCCCGGCTGGAAAAAAATGACGGCAGGAAAGACGATGCCGTTTTATCTTTTGTACTGTTCTTTGCAGGGAAATGTTTCTTTGGAAACGCGATTGGGCGAAAAGGTTCTTTCTGTGGTGCATAAAAAATTCCTGACGCTTCTTAATTCTTATTTTAAGGAAGCGGAGGGTCTTCTTTGGGTGGATACCGGCAAGGACTGTTTATTTCTTTTGCCGCCGCGCGCAAAAAGCGCAGAAGCCGCAATAAAAGCCTGCATGAGATTGATTGTCGGCGCTCCTTTGCTTGTTTTGGAAACGTTAGGCGTAAACATTCCGGCCAATTTTGTTTTTGCGCTTCATTACGGACAGATAAGCTATAAACCGCCCGGAAAAACAGGCACTGTAGTAAGCGATGCCGTAAATTCTGTTTTTCATCTCGGCGCAAAAAAAGCGGAACCCGGGCGCTTTACGGTTTCGGGCGAAGTTCCCGACGCTACAGTTCCGAAAATTTTGTACGATTTTTTCATTCCTTCCGGCGAGTACGAAGGAAGAAAAATTTGGAATACTAGAAAATTCAAATACGAAAAGGCATGGGTTTGAGGTTTTAGTATGGATGCGAAGCGAAAGAAAGCGCTTGTTTTCAC
>WQSP01000106.1 GCA_009787795.1 Treponema sp. | reverse complement strand
CAGAATTCCAACCGGGATTTTTTGTGCCATAAATTGCTCCTTGTTTCGTAATGTTACTATTTTGACGTAAGATTGTAAACACCATCCCAGGAGTCGTCAGGCGGCGTCAATGAAAATTGTTTTAGCCTGTCAATATAAATTATCGACGGCGTATCATCCGGTTTTATGGACAACGCTTCATGGAAACCTTTTGCCGCTTCGTCCCAATTGCGTTTTTCAAAATTTTCAAGCGCTTCGTGGAAAACCTTGACAAGTTTTTTATCCTGTTCGCTTGCCGTATCCGCCATGTCGACAAGTTCGCAAAGACGCACAGGCTCGTTGATGCCGACAACGCGAACGCGATCAAGTTTGCGATACAACAAGGAATCTCCCGTTTGGCGAACCGTATCTTCCGATGCAAGTATCCATGTGCCGTATTGCTTGTTTACTCCTTCAAGCCGCGCCGCAAGATTAACCGCATTTCCCATGATTGTATAATTCATCTTGTTTGCCGTTCCCATGTTGCCCGCCACCATGTCGCCCGTATTAATGCCGATGCGGGTATAAAGCGGTATCGGCGAAAGACTGTGCTCCATGATTTCCTTGTTCAGTTCCATTTCGATTTTCTTCATGGTGATTGCGGAAACGCATGCGCGAAGCGCGTGATCCGGCAATTCGTTCGGCGCGCCGAAGAACGCAATAATCGCATCGCCTTCGTATTTGTCAATTGTTCCCTTTTCTTCAAGAACAACATCGCTCATTGCGCTTAGATATTTATTCAAAAGGCTTACCAGTTTAGTCGGATCCCCGAGCGCTTCGGAGATAGTGGAAAAACCCTTAACATCGGTAAAAATTGCGGTCATGTGGCGTTTTGCGCCGCCCAATTGAAGACGCGAAGGATCGGAAATAATTTCTTTTACCACATCATGCGAAACATAAGTTGAAAATGCCGCGCGGATAAATTGTTTTTCTTTTTCCGAATGCGAGTAAGAAATTATTTCGCGGACAATTATTGCGCTGATCATTGCAAGGATTGTTCCAAGCGGCCCCCAGAAAAACCCGGTAAAACGGAAAAGCAAAATGGTAATGATAAAAAACAGCAATGCCGCGGAAAATCCGATTGATGCGCGGACAACAGGCGCAAAATGAGCCGTTGCCATGAAAAAGACCGGAATAAAAATCAGCATAAAAACAATGTTAAACCAAAAATCGACAGGAACAATAAAAGTTTCCGAAAGAATGGTGTCCAGCACAACGCCGTGCGTGCCTACATTGATATATTTTCCGTAAAAAGGATTTGCGCCGTAATCTGTTGTTCCAGTATCGACGCGCCCGATAATGACAAATTTATCGTTTAAAAGATTTTTGTTAAAACCTGTTTTTTCATTGTAAACCGACAAATTGATTTCCAGAGCGTTTAACAGCGATGCAATGTATCCCGCTTCGTCTTCAATTTCTTCTGCAAGTTCGGGATGTTCTTCGCTTAAACGCGCGGCTATTGCAAAAATTTTCGCCGCAGGCTCATCCGCCAAAAGCCCGCCCAACAATCCATAAGCGGCATTTCTGTATTCGACAAAATCGCGAAACAAATCCTCGGACGTATGGTGTATTGCCTGAACTCTTGCCGCCTGCGATGCGTCCAAAAGCTGCGTTATATCGCCCAAAACAACGGGAATCGAACTTAATGCATCGTCAAACCGGGCAAAGAGATCGATATCGGCGGCGGAAAGCGCATGACTGTACCTTGCGATTTCCGTTTCCATTTCGTCCAACAAATTGAATTCCGCAAAAGAAATATGCGCATAACTCTCGTTATATTCGGTTTTTGGCCAGTCAAGCATCATCCTTCCTTTTGAATCCAGAGGGATAACAATATCTTTTGTTTTGCCTTGCGCCACTTGCGCGTTTTTGATTGTAAGTTTGCGTTTTTCCAGAATAATTTCGGGATTGCCAAGACTGTAAATCAAAGGAGCGAATGAAAGCTGCAAATACCAATGATCGAACACATTTTGCGTAAGGTAGATTCTTCTTCTTATGCCGTCTTCGTCGATTACTACATTGGTATAACCCGCTCCTTTTGCGGCTTCCGAAAAAATCGAAAGCGCAGGAAGAATATCCACCGCTATTCCTTCGCCGCGCGACGCATTGGGCGCTGCGTTGACGGGATACGAAAAACGTTCTTTCGCAATGACACGCCGCTGCGCCTGTTCGCCTTCCAAAGGATACGCCCACAAATTAATTGTAGACCAGCTGTTGCCGTTAAGAGCCATTGCCTGCGCCAGATACAGATCGTTGTCACGCGCAACATTTCTTGATCTGCCGTACAAATCGCTTCTTTCGCGGCTGATTACTTCCGACAAGCTTTCGGCATATAACGAAATATCCGTATTCCTTATTCTGCCAGTCCTAAGCGCGGAAAATATTTCCTGCGCGGTAACATCGATCTCCGAAAAACTGCGATCAAAATCGTAACCCAAACCCTGTTCAAGATAGACGCTGTCAACTCCCTGCGGCCCGCGATCGATATACTCAATATCAAATATTACCGCTCTTGTGCCGTATTCCTTTAACCGCAAAAGACCTTCCGCCGTGATGGAACGCGGCCATGGAAAAAAACCGTAATAGGCAATCGCCTGATCGTCAACATCAAGAAAAACAACATTGTTAATTCGTTCGCGGTTCGCCCTGAAGCTAAGAAAAAAATCATAGAGACGGTCTTCCAACGAAGAAAAAACCCCGATTAAACACAATAAGGAGAAAATTGCGGCTGATATCAAGCCAATCATGGCTTTTTTCATGTTTTTCATAAGTGTATTTTACTATACTTTTTTATATTAATGCAATAAAATGACCAGGGGGACTTATGTGGTGGAAAGAAGAAACAGTTTATCAAATTTATCCTCGCAGTTTTCAGGATTCTTCGGCGGTTAAATCGCCGAACGACGGATTCGGCGACATTCCGGGAATAATTTCCCGGCTGGACGAAATAAAGGCGCTTGGAGCCGGGATAATCTGGCTTTCGCCGGTTTACAAATCTCCCGATGCCGATAACGGTTACGACATCAGCGATTATTACGACATCAATCCAAAGTTTGGAACGATGGCTGACATGGAAAAACTTTTTGCCGAAGCAAAAAAACGCGGCATTAAAATAATCATGGATTTGGTAATCAATCATACGTCCGACGAACACGAGTGGTTCCAAAAAAGCAGAGATCCAAAAAGCCCTTACCGCGATTATTACATTTGGCGCCCCGGAAAACAAATTCCCGGCAAGAAAAACATGCAGCCGCCAAACAACTGGACGGGATTTTTTGCGGGCGAAACATGGGAGTTCGATTCTGCAAGCGGCGAATTTTATCTGCATCTATTTGATAAAAAACAACCCGACCTTAATTACAAGAATCCAAAAATGACAGAAGAGGTAAAAAAAATCCTTCGCTTTTGGCTGGAGAAGGGAGCGTCAGGTTTTCGCTGCGATGTTATCAACATAATTTACAAAACAAGTCTTGATGACGGCAAAAAAAGCCTGACTGTTCAGGGATTGGAACACTACAAATCGCAGGAAGGAAATCACAATGTATTAAAAGAGTTTCGCCGCGACGTGTTGGACAAGTACGATTGCTTTACGGTAGGTGAAACCGTTTTCGTAGACCTGCACGACGCAAAATTGTTAAGCAACGAAGATCGCAAAGAATTAAACATGCTCTTCTTTTTTGATCATCTGGAAGTTGACCGCCGCGTCGCCCGTTTTGTTCCAAAAAAATTCCGGGCGAACAAACTGCTGGACGTAATGACAAAATGGCAGCAGGGTCTTGATTGGAACGCCATCTATTTTGAAAACCACGATCAATCGCGTATTGTTTCACACTTCGGCGCGGCGGAAAAGGGAAAAAACGCCGACGGCAAGCCGGGTCTTTACTGGGAACGCAGCGCAAAGATGATTGCCCTGTTTCAATTTACGCTTAGGGGCACTTTATTTATTTATCAGGGTCAGGAAATCGGCATGACCAATTTTGATTTTAAAAAAATTGAAGAATTAAACGATGTCGAAAGCCACGGCCTGAACAAACTTATGAAAAAGTTTTGCATACCAAAATCCCTGCGCTGGAAATGGATAAAGGCAAGCTCGCGTGATAACGGCAGAACCCCCGTACAATGGGACGACAGCGAAAACGCGGGCTTCACAAAAGGCAAGCCGTGGCTTGGCGTAAACAAGAATTACAAGTACATAAATTATGCATCGCAAAAAAAAGATGGAAACTCCGTTTTGAATTTTTACAAAAAAATGATCGCGTTTCGCAAAAGCAGCAAATCCCTGATCTACGGAGACTTTCAGCCCGTTTACGCCGATTCCCGCATCATGATTTACAAGCGTATTTACAAAAACGAAACTTTTACGGTTGCCCTGAATTTTTCTTTTGGCAAAGCGCGTATTCCAAAAAAGTATGCCGGCCTTTTTAACGGCGAGCAAATTGCGTCAGCCTCGGGGGAAAAAGTAAAGGATACGCTTTTGCCGTGGGACGGGGTGCTGTTGAGAAGTTAGGCTGCTTCCATAGTTGCTGACTTTTCCACATCCCTGTTTTTATGCTATACTCAATCCATGAAAACGAATCCTGTTGCGGCGTATCTTGCCGCTGTATCACCCGAAAAAATCGACACCAATCTTCTCGCTTATCTTTGCAGTTTGTCCGAGATTTCCAAAGTGACGCCTGAAATTGCGTCTTCTATCGTGCTTGAACTGGAAAATCAGCGCAAGCGCGTTAAGCTTATCGCAAGCGAAAATTACTGCTCCATGGCAGTGCAGCTTGCGATGGGTAATCTTTTGACCGATAAATACGCCGAAGGAGTTTCGTTCCACAGATTTTACGGAGGAACCGAAAATGTTGATGCCATCGAGTCGCTTGCATCGGAAGAAGCATGCAAACTTTTCGGCGCGGAATATGCAAACGTTCAGCCTCACTGCGGATCGGATGCAAACTTGCTCGCTTACTGGGCGATTCTTTGCACGCGAATCGAAAACCCGATGATGGAAAAATTGGGACAGACGAATCTTTACAACTTAACCGACGATCAATGGAAAGAATTAAAAATTACCCTTGGAAACCAGCGCATGTTAACGCTTGATTATTATTCGGGCGGACACTTGACCCACGGCTACCGTAACAATATCTCAAGCAGAATGTTTGACGTTTACAGTTACTCGGTTTCCGAAAAGGATGGTTTGTTGGATTATGACGAAATTGAAAAACAGGCAATGGAAGTGCGTCCCCTTGTATTCCTTACAGGGTACTCGGCATATCCCAGAAAAATAAATTTTAAGCGCATGAGGGAAATTGCGGACAAGGCAGGCTCTGTCTTTATGGTAGACATGGCGCATTTTGCGGGTCTTGTCGCGGGCAAAGTTTTTACAGGCGAATACGATCCTGTCCCCTGGGCGCATATTGTAACAAGCACCACGCATAAAACGCTTCGCGGCCCTCGCGCAGGTCTTGTGCTAAGCACGAAGGAATTTGCGGAAACGCTCGATAAGGGATGCCCCTTAACAATGGGAGGCCCCTTACCTCATGTTATCGCGGCGAAGGCAGTTGCATTCCGCGAAGCCGCCGCCCCGGAATTCAAACAGTATGCAAAAAATATTGTCGATAACTGCAAGGCGCTCGCAGACGCATGTATCAAAAACGGACTTGAAGTGCTTACAGGCGGAACAGACAACCATTTGCTGCTTGTAAATGTTCACAAATCGGGAATAACGGGGCGGCAGGCGGAAAGCGCCCTTCAGGAATGTCACATAACGCTGAACCGCAACAGTCTACCGCGCGATCCAAACGGGCCGTGGTATACATCAGGCATCAGGGTTGGAACCGCCGCCATTACAACGCTCGGCATGGGCGAAAAAGACATGGCAGAGCTTGGCGAATTAATCGCGATGGTAATAAAAGGAACAAAACAGGCAAAAGACAAGAAAGACCCGTCAAAAAACAG
>WQSP01000105.1 GCA_009787795.1 Treponema sp. | reverse complement strand
TCCTCTTTTTTGCCATGTCACTACCCTTTTTTAAAAAAATGTATAATAATTATAACAGGAGTTTATCATGGAAATCAAAATAAAAAAACCTTCCTTTACATTGGTCTGGATAATCGCTACTGTTCTTTTTTGCGCATTATTTACCTTTGCGATGATTCCGGGAGTTTCCGCACAGGGAACAACGGCACCTTCGCAGTCTCAGGTACGAAATTATTCAAATATAATGCATCAGGTCTATGACTATATTCTCCGCACTTATGTTGACGAAGTGGACCCTCAGGTTCTTTTTGAAGGAGCAATGCACGGAATGTTCGGCGCTCTGGAAGATCCGTATTCCACCTTTTTGACCGAATCCGACATGCAAAGCATGGGCGACACGACCGAAGGCAGATTCGGCGGCGTGGGGCTTAACATAACCCAGCCTGTCGGGGCAAGACCCGACGGAAAGCCGCGCTATGTCGAAGTTGTCTCTCCGATAGAGAATACGCCGGGGTGGCGCGCAGGTATCAATCCCGGCGACTTTATCAAGGAAATAAACGGCACCCTGACAGACACTCTTACAATGGAAGAAGTTTTGGGCATGCTGCGCGGTACGCCGGGCGAAGAGGTAAGGCTTGTCATTAAACGCGGCGAAAGAATCGAGTTCCCTGTGACCATCACAAGAGAAGTTATCGAAGTGCCGACAGTAAGACACGCAATGATTGGAGACATTGGGTATTTGAAATTAATCACCTTTACTCCGTATACGATAGAAAGGGCAAGAGACGCAATTAATGAATTCAGAAGCAATAATTACAGAAGCATAGTTCTTGATTTGCGAAACAATTACGGCGGACGCCTGGATTCGGCTGTCGAAATAGCAAACCTGTTTTTGGACGGCGGACTTGTTGTCCGCACAAGGTCCAGAATCAGAAGCGAAAACCGTGACTTTAACGCAAACCGTTCAACGCTGGTTCCTGCAAATATCCCGGTTATAGTTTTGATAAACAGGGGTTCCGCTTCCGCTTCGGAAATTGTGGCAGGCGCGCTTAAGGATCGCAGAAGGGCATATCTCGTTGGCGAAAACACTTTCGGAAAGGGTTCGGTTCAGCAGGTAATTCCGATAAGCGGCGTGGGTTTTAAAATCACAACCGCCCGCTACTTTACGCCAAGCGATGCGAACATTGACAAAGTGGGAATTCCGCCGGATCGCGAAATCAGCTTCCCGGAAATAACAGAAGCCGATGCGGAAAGACTAAACGAGCTTATCAATGCAAACCGCATCCCTGCATTCATCGAGCAAAACCCGCAGGCGACACAGGCGCAGATCAACACTTTTGCGCAGACTCTGGAGCGAGAGTACAGGTTAAATCTTCCGCTGCTAAGACGGCTAATAAGAAACGAAATGAACAGAACAACATTTGCTCCCGTTTACGATTTGGAATACGACATCCAATTGCAGGAAGCCATCAACATTTTAAGAAACGGCAATTACAATAATTTGATACAGAACACAAGAACGCTAAGGGCGATTCAGGACGAAGCTCAGGCATCATGAGGCATGAAGCAATTTTTACTGAACAGGGAACCTGACAGGGACGGTCTTGTCAGGCTCGACGGAAGCGATTATCGGTATCTCATAAAAGTCCGCCGCCTGGCAACAGGCGAAATTTTCACGGCTCTTTTGCCAAACGGCGATGAAACACAAGTACAGGTAATTGCAATCGACGGCAGCACCCTAACCGTTAAATGTGAAGCGGGTGAAGCGGGTGAGCCGCTCAATAACACAGACAGCCATCCGCAGATAATTCTTTTTCAGGCATTGCCGAAAGGCGACAAAATGGATCTGATCGTTCGCCAGGCGGCGGAAGGCGGAATCGCGCAAATCGTTCCCTTTGTGTCCGCGTTTTCCGTAGCAAAGACAGGCGCAGGGGGACAAAAATTTTCGCGCTGGGAAAAAATCATCAAAGAGGCAAGGCAGCAGAGCGGATCAAAAATCGCAACTTCGCTGCATGTTCCCATGTCAATCGAAGAGCTTTTTGATTATTGGAAAAAATTCAGGGAAGAGGAAAAAGAAGGCACGGCAGGNATTTTGTTTCATCATCGGGAAATTGAAAATTCTCCCAAAAAAGGGCTTGAACAGAAAAGTCTCCACGGGTATCTTAATAATGATCCTAAAATTGTAACGTTGGCTATCGGTCCCGAAGGCGGATTTTCCGACAAGGAAGCCGCCCTCTTTATGGAGAACGGATTCAAGCCGATAACAATCGGGGATACAATTTTACGGACAGAAACTGCCGCCCTTTACTGCGCCGCAGCAATTCGTGTCCTATTACTGGAGAAAGATTCGTGGGAAATGAAACAACCGAAATGAAACAACGGATAGAACTGCTTAAAGTCCCTATTGATATAGTCGCGCCCGAAGAACTTGGCTCGATCGTTTACGATTTCCTTAAAGAAAAAAAAGAGCATAACATTGTTCTGCTTTCGCTTTGGGATTTGCTTCGCGCAAGAAGAAACGGCGAGTACCGCACATACGTAACAAGGGCATCGCTTGTAATACCAATTTCCAAAAGCCTTATAAGCGGCATCAAATTCCTTACAGGAAGAAAAGCGCACAGATACATGCCCTTCGATTTTATTATCAGCATACTTACCACTTTGGAGAACAGGGAATTTACCTGCTACTTGCTTGGGGGGGGACGAAAAGTCCTTATCAAAACAGAACAGAATGTAAGGCAGACTTTTCCAAAGCTTAGGCTTGTCGGACGTTTCCCTGGTTATTTCAAAAGACACGAAGAAGCCATCGTCATAAAAGCAATTAAAAAATCATCGCCGTCCCTGTTGCTCGTCGGCAAAGGCGTTCGCGGAAAGGAAAAGTGGATCTACAGAAACAACAACGCTCTTGGCGAAGGCATGAGACTTTGGTGCAGCGACATCTTTGACGTTTTTGCGGAAAAGAAAAAACATCCGTCGCGCTCGGTATTCAACTCGGGACTTGAATGGGTGGGGTACTGTTTCCAGAATCCGTTTAAATTTTTCAGAATCTTCCCGTACATCGGCTACAAGTTTCTGCTTTTGTTCTATAAACTGTTTGTAAAGTAATCACAGCCAAAGATGAATCTTGTGCAGCTTTGAGCAGAGAAACCATGTCCCGACAGACAAAAGAAAAATCCCAAGAACAGGGCCTGCCCAGTTGTCAACGCCGACAAAAATAGTCCGCCCCGCCAATGCCAGCAAAACGCCAAGCGCAACATAGTTGTATTCGTTGGAGCCGCGTGTTTTGCCGGCAATAAGAAAACTGATCACTGTTGTAAGAAACGCCAAAACCTCGATCATCCTGAACATCGATGCATAACCGTTTACCATATTCAAACTGGTGTCCCAATTTAATACGTCAATCGGAACGCCCATTGTAACGATAAAAGAGGCAATTATCATTATGAAAATCACATTGCGGGTTTTTTGCACCTCAAGACCTGCGGCGCAAAGTCCTGCGGCAAAAAGCGAAAAAAGGCTGAAGAATCTGATAAAGAGCAAAAGCCTGAAAACGATGCGCACGTAAAACGAAGGAAAATTGTAAATAAAGTGAAGAGGCAAAACAAGGCGAAT
Source organism: Treponema sp. (assembly GCA_009787795.1). GTDB lineage: Bacteria > Spirochaetota > Spirochaetia > Treponematales > Breznakiellaceae > WQXQ01. The sequence continues at coordinate 2,738 of WQSP01000105.1, read as the reverse complement.
TGCCTCAAAGGCGAAAGCGATTGTAAAAATGGATATGTACAATATTTCCGGGGCGGAAGTTCTTTCAAAAAACGAATAAATCAGAATAATTCCAATCAGGGAAAAAAGCGCAGACAAAACCAAATTGACATGAACGGCTATATAATTGTTTTTTAGGAAAAGCCCCGTAATAAATTGAAAAATTCCCGAAGGACGCCTAAGGTTTTCCTCTTCCTTGATTTCCAGATTGTCCAATCCTTCCCTGTCAAGGGAAAAAACCTGATTAATCCCCTGACTGGGGTTTGCCATTAAAATATGATTAACCTGAGGAATCGTAATAATGGAAGCCGCCAGAACCAGCAAAGTGCAAACAGAACAGAAGACAATCCCGGCCTTAAAGAAGATGTTTCTCTCGGAAAGCGTCATAATTCAATATATCTTATCGCTCTTTTTTCCTCAAGGTAAAAACCATAATTCCGATAATTAGAATTAAGGGGAACTCTATGTTTTTAAAAAGAACCTTATTGGCGATTTTAATCATTCTCTTGACATGCGTTTCCGCTCTTTGGGCGGGAGACTCCGCTGTTTTTGCCGATTTGGGTTTTTCTCAGGACGGCAGAACTTTTATGTTCGGTCAGCATGGAGTGCTTTCTCCGTCACTTAAACCGTGGGCAGAGCTTTATATTGTCGATGTTGCGAGCAACAGATTTGTTCAGGACGGCAGGGTGTCGTTTACGGAAAATACCCCAATCAGGGCAATGCAGGACGGCTCGGGCATTTTACAGCGTCTTCTTTCCAACAGTTCAACCCTTATAGGCCGATATGGAATCAATTTGCAAAACAAGGGATTGCCTCTTTATATTTCCAGAGACGAAGTGCTTCCCGCCCGGGGCGAAACAATTGAATTTCGCGACTTTATAAACAGAAGATCGTACACAGCCCGATTGGTTCCGACAATCACAGGCAGCGGGCAAAATGTCAGCTCAAAGTTCCATATTGAGCTAAGTGCAAGAAATCTTGATTCAGGCCAGACATTCAGAAATTATCCCCTTGTAGGCACGCCGGATCACATTCGCCGTGGAATTTCGCAGTACAATTTTAAGCGTGTAATAATAGATGAAACAGGCAGCTCAATCATTTTTGTAATCGAGATGAGACGTACCGCAGAAAACGGCCACGACATTCGTTACATGGTTGAAGCGGTACGGCTTTAGTCCGAAATAACCCTGAAAACCTGCGTTACAAAGGCATTATCCTCATGCAGAAAACGGACATAAAGTTCATTTCCAAGTTTATTGCGTTCCCATAACCCGTCTTTTTGATTCTCGATTGCCATATCAAGCCACTCGTCCCTGCCAAGCGCATGATCGCCCCTTATCTGCGAAAAAAAGTAGTGCCCGGCAGGTAGGGAAATTTCCCTATGGGTGGCTTGTACAGCTTCTGCCTCCCCAACGAACAACAACGCGCCGAGGAGCCGCTCGCGATCGGGTTCGATGCTTCGTGCCTCGGCGGGATCCAATTCATAACAGAGCAAAAATTCCGCATTTTCGGGCGCTTCGCCGGGCAATTCCCCGATTTTTTTGAAAAAAAGCGGCGCTCGCAGATTCAAGTTCATCAAAACTCCCGTAAAAAACTGATACCTACACTACAAATAGCGTAGGTAAAATGAATAACACTACAAATAGCGTACCTTAAACATGGCTTAAGTTTCACTTAAGCCATGTTTTATCGTATTTTATTTACTCTTTAGCTAACTTAATATTATCATCTTAACATACAATTCATACAAAGAATTTAAATAACCCACTAATACTCATTGACAGTTAGCAAATTGTTTCATAAAATATAAGTATGGCAGATGAACAGTTTCTTAATGATGCCAATTTTGAATTATATCGTGATCTAATCTATGCAGAGAGCGGTATTACCTTCACACCCACCAATCGTTCGATATTGGAAAGCCGTTTGAAAGAACGTCTTCGCGAGAAAGGTACGACTGATGTGTCGGCATATCTGATTAAAATCAAAGCGGACAAAGAAGAACTTAAAGGGTTCCTCGATTCAATCACAACAAACCTGACAAGGTTCTTCAGAAACCAGCCTCAGTTTGATGCATTCGAAAAACATGTCATCCCGGAACTTATCCATAACATCAAAAAAATCCCCGGCAATATCAGGATATGGAGCGCCGGCTGCTCGACGGGCGAAGAACCCTATACTATCGCCATGCTTCTTACCGAGATCCTTCCCAAGTCATGGAGCTTTGACATTCTTGCCAGCGATATTTCGCTTAAATGTTTGATGACCGCCAAAGAAGGATTTTACCCTGAAAGCAGAATCGTCGGTATCCCGGATTCATATATGCCCAAATACTTTGACAAGGTTGAAGGCGGCTACAAAATAAAGCCGGAGATTCACGCAAAGATCAAGTTTGACTATCACAATTTGAAAAACGAGTCCGGACAAAGGAACTTCGACGTTGTATTCTGCAGAAACGTAATTATCTATTTTGACGAAGCAGCCCAGACTAATGTTATGAATCGATTTTGGGACGCGATGGCATCAAAGTCGTTCTTGTTCATCGGGCATTCCGAATCTCTGTTCGGAATGAATACAAAATTTGAGTTCTTGAAAACAGAGTGGGCAACTCTGTATACAAAGACTGGTTAATATTAGGAGAAAAAAGTGGCTGACGAAATAGGAGTATTGATTGTAGATGACTCGGCGCTAATGCGTAACCTTATCGGGCACATGATCGA
>WQSP01000104.1 GCA_009787795.1 Treponema sp. | reverse complement strand
TTATTGTTACTATACTATATTATCGTAATTTTCCTAATAATCCTTTGCAGGTATACTATTTTTTTTAAAAAAACCGATATATTATATAAGTAGAAATGTCTAAAAAACCGACGGTTTTTGCCGCCATTCTGGTATTGTCTTCTCTTGTGTCCTTATGGGCTGCCGAAGGAAGCGAATTTTTCGGCAATGCGTCGGATTATCTGAATAATCTCTACGGGATCGATGATAATGCCGGTTTAACGGTTTTTCCCGTACTCAATATTCCGATGGGCGGACGTTCCGAAGGCATGGCGGGAGCTTTTTCCGCGCTTGCAGACGACATTTCATTTCTTGAATTCAACCCGGCAGGTTCTTCCATGCTTGGAAAAACCGAGCTTGCGTTTTTTCATAACAATTGGATAGCCGACACAAAAATCGAGGGTGTGGCTTATGCCACCCGTTTTGGCGATTGGGGAATTGCGGCAGGTTTAAAATGGCTTTATTTGCCGTTTACCGAATACAATCTTTACGGCGAAAGGGTTTCAAGCGGCTATTATTCCGAAGGTGTCGCAATTTTAAACACTTCTTATAATTTTTTGCAAAGTTATTATTTTGGCGGCGTTTCTTTGGGCATCAGCATTAAAGGTGCTTTTCGCATGATGCCCGACTATACGGACAACTTTGACAATATCATCGACGGTTCGGGTCTTTCTCAGTCTGCGGCGATGATAATGGCGGATGCAGGCCTGCTTACGCGATTTGACTTTTTAAAAGGATATTCGGCAAGAGAAAGAAATACGTCGGCTGCAATTTTAATCAGAAACCTTGGTCCTTCGTCGATGGGCGAACCGCTTCCCACTGTCGCTACCGCCGCAATTTCATACAAGCCGATTCGTCCGCTGACCATTGCCGTCGATTTTAATCTTCCTCTCAATTTGACTGATATTTCCCTTTCCGAGATGCCTTACGGGTCTTTGGGAATTTCGGCAAACATTGCAAGCTTTTTGTCGATGCATGCCGGTTTTATGCTAAAACCGGGAAGCAGCCGTTTGACCATAGGAAGCGAAATCAATTTGAATGCGGTTTCCCTGAATATAAACTACACGCTGGATTTTCTTACGCAGATGCAGCCGCTTAACAGAATCAGCGTGGGCGTGAGTCTTGATCTTGGAGATCGGGGCAGGGCGGAAATTTCCGCAAGAGTTGACGAATTGTACCTTTTGGGTCTGGAAGCGTATTCGCGCGGCAATCTTGAAGACGCAAGATTGTGCTGGGAAGAGGCTTTGCGCCTTAACCCGAGATTCGATCCTGCAAGGGAAAGCATGGTCATGCTCGAAGACAGGGAAGGGCTCATTCAGCGCGTAGATGATCTTTACAGACTTGATTTTTAATGCGTAATTGACTAAAACGTCATTTTTGTTCACAATCATGTAAATATGGAAAATGGTAATACACCTGTTTCCCGCCAATGGCTGGAGAGTCTTAGTACGGACGAATTGATCAAACTTGCCGACAATTATGGCATTGATATACCTCCGGGGCTTGATCGTATTTTTATCATAGAAGAAGTGCTCGAGGTAAGCAGCATGGAAATGCAGGAAACTTCGGGAAATGAAATAGCGGAGAATCCTGTATCGGAAACCGCTTCCCTTCCAAAACAATACAATATTTCTTTTATCGATGTGATTATCAGGGATCCTCTTTGGGTTTTTGCCTTTTGGGAAGTAAAGGGACAGGACAGGGAAATTCACGAAAGCGCAGACGATTTTAAATGCTATTGTTTAAGGGTTATTCCGTTAAACGAAGACGGAACGGAACCCAAATCGATCGAAAATTCATTTACAATTCAAGTGAGCGCGCAAGACAGCGCAAGATATTTGGGTTTTGCGGAAGAAGGAGACGCCGATTGCGGCTGTTATGCGATTAAACTTTGCGCAGTGCGCGGAGACAATGAGGTGTCGATAGCGGCATCCGCGCCGTTTTTTCTGCCGCGTCATGTTATCAATTATCACAGTGAAAATGAAGCTGTTGCCGAAATGAACCGCAGCCCTCTGCTTCGGCTTTCCGGAATACAGAATTTATCAATTACAAAAAATACGGATCGCTGGTCCAGAAACAAGAAGGTATAAAATGGATTTCCGCTATGCAATCTCGTTTGTTTTGGAGGCTCATCTGCCGTATGTAAAGGAATTCCGCAAAGACGATGAAATAACGCAAGCGGGAGAAGAGGGACGCCTTTTTGAATACATATCGGAAACGCTGCTTCCGCTTTTGGAAGCTTTGCATCGTCTTGAAACAGATCATGTTTATTTCAGGCTTGGGCTTGCGGTTTCTCCGATTTTACAGCACATGTTAAACGACGAAAATCTTCAAAAAAAATATCTTGTATATGTTGACAAACAGATTGAGTTTGGCAGACAGGAAATTGAACGCACTTCAGGCGACAGCGAATTAAACAAACTTGCCCAAAATTATTATAATCAGATAGTAGACAGAAGAATTGCGTACACCGAAAAATACGAAAAAAACATTTTAAAGGCTTTTGATTTTTTCAGGCGCAAAGGCAAGCTTGAAATTCTTGCAAGCTGCGCGACTCATGCTTTTTTGCCGTTTATCAGCCATAATCCCGAATCGCTGCAGGCGCAAATGGAAACTCCTGTCTCTGCATACAGAAGAAACTTTGGAAGCCCTCAGGGGTTTTGGCTTCCCGATCTCGGCTGGACTTGCGCTCTTGAGCAGTATTTAAAGGATTATAATTACACTTATACAATCGTAGACAGCCACGGTCTTTTACTTGGAAAACCCACGCCCAAAAACGGCTGTTTTTATCCTGTAAAAACACCTAACGGAACTTTTGTGCTTGCAAGAGATTTTTATTGCGCGCGCGAAATGGAAAAAATTGCCTTTGACGAACTGTTTCGCAACAACAATCGCGATGTCGGTTATGAATTGCCGCCCGAAATCGTAAGTTCCTTTTTAAGCCCGGAAGGCGAAAGGCGCAGAACCGGTTACAAATACTGGTCAAGGGCCGAAAACGGACAGAACAAGCCGTATAATCCGCAGGCGGCTTGCGATAAAATCGCGGGACACACAAGAACATTTTTGGAAAATGCGATTTCACGGCTTGAAGAAGCGTCCAAACACATGAAAGAGGTTCCAATCAGTCTTTATTCGCAAACATGCGATTTCTTTGGACGTTTTTGGCACGAGGGCGCACAGTTTATCGAAGAGCTTTTCCGCATGGCATCCGCATACAGGGATATTAAATTTGTATGTCCCAGTGAATTTATTTACAAGCAGAATCTTTCGTCTTTTCAGGTTGTTGCGCCCGAATTTTCTTCCAACGGCGCGGGCGGCTATGCGGAAACGTGGCTGGATGTTTCCAATGACTGGATTTACCGCCACCTCTACCGCGCCATGGAACGCATGACCGAACTTGCGGAACGTTTCCCCGACGATTCAGGCTTAAAAGAAAGAGCGTTAAATCAGGCAGCGCGCGAAATACTTCTTGCGCAGTCTTCCGACTGGCCGAATCAATTATTCAGGCAGGACTCCACAGAATATGCGCGTAACCAAGCCGAAAGCGCCCTTCGCAATTTTACAACTATTTACGAATCGCTTGGTTCCAATTATATCAGCACAGAATGGCTCACAACGCTTGAGCGCAAACATAATATTTTCCCCGGTATAAATTACAGGGTGTTCAGACGTAAGAAGTAGAAAGGAGAAAATTATGGCCAGAAAGGCAATTACTTCAAAAAAAATGAGCGCAGTTGGTCCGTATTCGCATGGTATCGATTCAAACGGTTTGGTATTTTTGTCAGGGCAAATACCGCTAGATCCCAATACAGGGAAATTAGTGGAAGGCGATATAGCGGCGCAAACAAAACAATGTTTTGAAAATGCTATCGGCATATTGGAAGAGGCAGGGTTGGGGCTTGATGATGTGGAAAAATCAACTGTTTATTTAACAGACATGAATGACTTTTCGGCAATGAATGATGTTTATAAAAAGCAATTTTCCGAGCCGTATCCTGCAAGGACAACAATAGGAATCGTCTCTTTGCCTTTGGGCGCGAAAGTGGAAATTGAAATGATCGCGCGCAGAAAAAAATAATTCCCTATACATACGCGCCAAAGTACTCGGGCAAAGGCGCGGTCACATCAATATTAAACTCTTCCCTGATTATCAGCCGCGAGGCATGAAGAAGCATGCGCTTTAATCCCGTTTCTTTGCGAAGTTTTTTATTGAGCGAAAAATCACCGTATTTGTCGTCGCCAAGGATTGGAGCTGCGTTCATGGCAAGATGGCGGCGGATTTGATGCATTCTTCCCGTGCCAAGTTCAAGCTCAAGCACAGAGTATTTGGGAAGAATTACAGAATCGTTAGATTGCAAGATCGAAGTTTTAATCACTTTGTATTTGGTTTCGGATTTTTTAACGTCACCGCGGATTTTTAACTCGTCTTTGATAATGCCTTCGCTTTGAGCGGGGCAGCCTGCGCAGACTGCAATGTAGAGCTTAACGGCTTTGCGTTCTTTGTCACTGCGTCCCTTTTCACTATGTCCATCGAAGATTTTAGAAAAACGGTTTGCCGCCTCGCGTCCTTTTGCGGCAAGCAATACGCCGGAAGTGTCTTTGTCGAGCCTGTGAACAAGGAGCGGTGTTTCGCCCTTATCGCGAAAATGCTCCAAAAGCAGCTTGTCAAGCGATGTTTTTACGCCCTCACCGCCCTGAACCGCAAGCCCCGCAGGTTTATTGACTATAATACAATTGCAATCATCATACAGAATTTCTATGTTTTTCATTTTCTTCACTCCGATAATATAACATGAAGAAAATATTTTTATTACTGATAATTCTGCCGGTTTTTGCCTTTGCAGACTCGATGTACTCGCCGACATGGGGGTTTCATATCGACCTCCCCGAAGGTTATGAGTTTACGGACGGAGATGCAAGAGACCGCTTTTCATTCGCAGGTCCTCAAGGGCTTTTGTTTGACCTTTTGATTTATCAGAGCGGCCGCTATGGTTCTGTTTTGGAGTTAACAAATGATATCAACAGGAGACTTTCAAATAGGGGCGATGTCGATTTGTTCCGCTATCGTGACAAACAGGCTGCGGTTATCAAACTGACATTCGGCGAGTATGACGGCTGGGCGCTTGCAATCGAACTTGCCGGTGAAAATGCTCAGCAAGCCCAAAAACCGATTCTTCTGGCACTTGCCTATGCCCCCGCTAACAGGCGCGATCTTGAGATCTTTCATATCTCCGCGCTTGATTCGATAAGACCGACAACTTTGGATCTTCGCTATCCCGGCCCTCTGATTGAGTACAGTTATCCGAGGGGCGATGCGCGAAATACGCCGCTTGCGCTGAGGGGGTTAAATGCGATGATCTATCAAAATGACGCGGAGGCTTCGCAGGTTTTGGTCGAGCGTGAATTTAACATTTTGACAAATTATTTAAACACGCCGCTTTTGCAGGACGCGTGCATTCGATATTACCGCTTCATTTTCCGCGACTCTTACGACAGAATCGCAGGTGCGGCAACTGTCATTGCGAATCATTTGGGCGCAAGCCAGGCTGTCACCGCTGAGCAGAAAACCGCCTTTGCGCAGAGAGTGCTCACCTTTGTGCAGGGCTTCAATTATGAACGCGATTTAAGCGGAAGCGATTTTGTCAATTTAGTAAGCGCGATTACCGAAGGCAGAGGCGACTGCGACAGCCGCGCGATGCTTTTTGCTGTCATGCTTTCCAATGCAGATATAAGGGGAGCAATTATGCTTTCCCATCATTACAGTCACGCAATGGGTCTTGCCGATGTCCCGGGTCAGGGCGCGCGTTTTGACGCGCTTGGTACGCAGTGGCTTGTCGCCGAAACAACGGCAAATATCAACATTGGCTTGATCGACCAAACGCAAGCCGACCCCCAGCATTGGTTCGCCGTGGTTTTTGAATAAGCCGGTTGTAAAGAGGCTGTCTCTTTTGCTGGAATATATTGACATATAGTGACGTATCGTGGCATACTGTGCGCATGGCTGATGACGATATACTTACCCTTGAAGAAGTTGCAAAGTATCTTAGGGTTTCGGAACGTACTGTTTATGACTGCGCCCAAAAAGGGGAAATCCCGGCTGGTAAAATCAGAACCGCATGGCGTTTTAAAAAATCCGAAATCGACAAATGGGTAAACGATAAACTTGCCTCTACCGGTCTTAATCCGCAGATTACCCCGATAAACGCCGAATCGATTTTATCGCCGCATCGCATCGTTTTTTTAAATTATTCCAGCAAACGGGACGCGCTTTTGGCGCTTGCAGAAAATCTTGCAGCCGCGCCGCAGGTAAAAAACAGGCAGGAATTGTCAACGGAAATATTAAAGCGCGAAGAACT
>WQSP01000103.1 GCA_009787795.1 Treponema sp. | reverse complement strand
TCCATCTCCTGATTGGAGATATCTTTATCTGCGCCTCCAACAGAAATATATGTCTTTTCCATGTATAGTATGATATAATCAAAAAGAGGAGAAATCAATGGCAAATGCTGATATCGGACTTATCGGTCTTGCGGTTATGGGGGAGAATCTTGTACTCAATCTTGAGAGCAAGGGATTCTCTGTTGCTGTTTTTAATCGTACTACTTCTAAGGTTGACGAGTTTGTAAAAGGACGCGGCGCAGGAAAAAAAATTACCGGTACGCATAGCATGAAAGAATTTGCCGATTCTCTTGCGTCTCCCAGAAAAGCGATGATCATGGTAAAAGCAGGGCAGGCTGTTGACGATACAATCGAAGCGCTTTTGGAAGTGTTTGAAAAAGGCGACATTATCATAGACGGAGGCAACTCCAATTATCAAGATTCAATCAGGCGCACTTCGTATGTAGAATCCAAGGGTCTTTTATATATCGGAACAGGAGTTTCGGGCGGTGAAGAAGGCGCTTTAAAAGGGCCGTCGATAATGCCGGGAGGCTCCCCTGCGGCATGGCAGCATGTAAAGCCGATGTTGCAGGCGATTTGCGCCAAGGTCGAAGGGGACACGCCCTGCTGCGATTGGGTGGGCGAAAACGGCGCCGGTCACTTTGTTAAAATGGTGCATAACGGAATTGAGTACGGCGACATGCAGTTAATCTGCGAAACGTATGATTTGATGAAAAACGTTTTGGGACTTTCCCATGACGAAATGGGAAATGTATTTGAAGAATGGAATAACGGATCTCTTGGAAGTTACCTAATCGAGATTACAAGGGATATTTTAAGATACAAGGACGACGACGGAAAACCGCTTGCAGAAAAAATACTTGATACTGCGGGGCAAAAGGGAACGGGCAAATGGACGGGAATTGCCGCGCTTGAGGCGGGCGTTCCCCTTACGCTTATAGGCGAAGCCGTTTTTTCACGCTGTCTTTCCGCAGTTAAGGACGAGCGCGTAAGAGCCTCCAAAATTTTTACTTCGCCAAAAATCAATCCGCCCGGTGACAAAGCGGCTTTTATCAAAGACCTTGAAAAAGCGCTTTATGCGTCAAAAGTCGTTTCGTATGCTCAAGGTTATCTTTTAATGAGAGAAGCCGCAAAGGAATACAAGTGGAACCTGAACTATGGCGGCATCGCGTTAATGTGGAGAGGCGGCTGCATTATTCGATCTGTCTTCCTTGGAAAAATCAAAGAGGCATTTGACAAAAAGTGCGATCTGGAAAATCTGTTGCTCGACCCCTTCTTTGCAAAAATCATAGAGGATGCTCAAGGCTCGTGGAGAAGGGTAGTGTCAACGGCTGCGCTTAACGGAATCACCGCGCCTGCATTTGCAAGCGCGCTTTCATATTTTGACGGTTACAGGAGCGAGCGGCTTCCTGCAAACCTTTTACAGGCTCAGCGCGACTATTTTGGCGCGCATACTTACGAAAGACTGGATAAGCCAAGAGGCGAGTATTTCCATACAAACTGGACCGGAACGGGAGGGTCCACAAGCGCTTCAACTTATTCTGTTTAAGGGAAACAAAAGTTTTGAAAACCATCTTTGTTGTAGACGACAATAATATTAACCTTTTGGCAGCCAGTGATGCTTTATCCAAGCATTATCGCGTTTTTACTTTGCCCAGCGCGGCGAATTTATTCGAACTTTTGGAAGACGTAAAGCCCGATTTGATTCTCCTTGACATACTGATGCCCGAAATGGACGGATTTGAAACGCTTCAAAAATTAAAATCAAACGGGCGTTACATGGAAATCCCCGTCATATTTTTAACAAGCAGAAATGACGCGGGAACAGAATCGCAGGGGTTTGAAATGGGGGCCGTCGATTTTATCCCGAAACCGTTTTCCAAGCCTGTGCTTTTAAACAGAATCAAAACCCATCTTGAAATTGAAAATGTAATCAGGGAAAGATCCAACAGTTTAAGAAGGCTAAAAAACGGACTTGTAACGGTTTTGGCAAATCTTGTCGAAAGACGCGACATGATGACAGGAAGCCACATTGAGCGAACGACAAAATACATACGCATTCTTCTTCAGAAAATGATAGAAAAGGAAATTTACATAGACGAACTTAAACAATGGAATATTGAAACGGTTGTTTCTTCTGTGCGTCTTCATGATGTCGGAAAAATCGTAATTTCCGATCTTTTGCTGAACAAGAACGGTCCCTTAACGCCGGAAGAATTCGAAATAATGAAAAAGCACGCGATAGAAGGCGAAAACATCATCGACGAAATTATCGAAGAATCGGGCGACGGATTTTTCCTGAAGCACGCAAAATTGTTCGCAGGTCATCATCATGAAAGATGGGACGGAACAGGATATCCCAGAAAATTAAAAGGCACAGACATTCCGCTTCAGGGACGCATCATGGCGATTATCGACGTTTATGACGCGCTTGTTTCGGACAGGCCTTATAAAAAGGCTTTTTCCCACGAAAAGGCGGTGGAAATAATCAAGGAAGGAAACGGAACGCATTTTGATCCGTATATAACAGGCGTTTTTTTGGAATGTGAGAAGGAAATAGAAAAGGTAATGACCAGTGTAAATTAATTTATTGGGAAGGTTTTCAAAATCATGAAGAACTGTTCGCTTGAAGCAATGATGGAAATTCTAAACAATATTGACGCAATGATCTATGTGACTGACATAAAGTCGGACGAAATTCTTTACATGAACGACGTAATGACAAAACATTACAAAATAAAAGGCGATTGCACCGGAAAAAAATGCTTTAAGATACTTCAAAAAAATCTGGATCAAAGATGTTCTTTTTGCCCGTGTTACAAACTTGACATTTCGCCCGAATCGGAAATTGTCTGGGAAGAACACAGCACGATGACAAATCGCATTTACAGAAATATTGACAGATACATCAAATGGCCCAACGGGCAGATTGTCCACATGCAGCAGTCTGTCGACTTGACGGAACTTTTTAACGCAAAGGAATTGGCGGAAGAAAGCAACAGATCAAAAAGCGCATTTTTGGCGACAATGAGCCACGAAATAAGAACGCCGATGAACGCAATTTTGGGTATCGCGGAAATTCAGCTTCATGAAAAGGATTTGTCTCCTCCCGTTTCGGAGGCGTTCAACAAAATTTACGAATCGGGCGATTTGTTGCTGAACATAATCAACGACATACTCGATTTTTCAAAAATTGACGCGGGAAAAATGGAACTTAATCCCGCAAAATACGACATACCCGGTCTTATAAACGACACAGCCCTTTTAAACCGCATTCGCTACGAAAGCAAATCGATCGATTTTGTGATTAATTTGAACGAAAACACGCCCCTTAACCTGTTCGGCGACGAGCTTAGAATAAAACAAATTTTGAACAATATGCTTTCCAACGCATTTAAATATACTGAAGAGGGAAAAATCGAATTTTCGGTTTTTTCGGAGCCTGCGCCTGAGTTTGGCGACGATTACAGAACAATCATTTTCAGCGTTGGAGATTCCGGGCAGGGCATGACAGAAAACCAGATTGAAAAGATATTCGACGAATACACGCGGTTTAACAACAATGAATCCAACAAAACAACAATCGGCGCAGGTCTTGGAATGAGCATAACAAAACGTCTTGTGGATTTGATGAACGGACGCATTTCGATTAAAAGCGAAATAAACAGGGGATCCGTTTTTACGGTTTATCTTCCGCAAAAAATCGAGGGAAACGAAATTTGCGGAATTGAACTTTCCAACAAATTGAGCAATTTGTCGTTCAGAAACGCGTCTGCAATAAGAAAATCCTATTTTTTGCGCGAGTATATGCCTTACGGCAGCGTGCTTGTCGTGGACGATGTCGAATCGAACTTGTATGTCGCAAAGGGACTTTTGGCTCCGTACGGCCTGAAAATAGATTGTGCGTCAAACGGATTTGAAGCCGTGGAAAAAGTGAAAAACGGAAACACATACGACATAATTTTTATGGATTACATGATGCCCAAAATGGACGGCATTGAAACCACAAAATTCATCCGCGAAATAGGATACAAAAACACTGTCATAGCCCTTACTGCAAACGCGCTTGTAGGGCAGGCAGACATGTTTTTAAAAAAGGGTTTTGACGGATTCATTTCCAAGCCGATAGATTCGCGCGAATTGAATTTGCTGTTAAATGATTTTATAAGAAACAAAAAACCGCCCGAGATCGTGGAAGAAGCAAGAAAAAAGCAGAAAGAACAGTCCAACATGGCAATTCCTTCGCAGGATACGATTAATGTTTACGAGATAGAGGAATTTTTCCTTCATGACGCGCAAAACGCGATTATGGTTTTGGAAAATTTAACATCCAGAATTGAAAATTTGAACGAAATAGAAATGGATTTGTACATAACAACCGTACACGGATTAAAATCGGCGTTTTTCAATATCGGAGAAAAGGATTTGTCCGCCCTTTCGTTCAAACTGGAAAAAGCGGGTGTTGCGCGTAACATGGAAATCATAAAAGGCGAAACTGGAAATTTGATTGATGCTTTAAATACATTGGTTGTGAAATACAAACCCGAGAATGACGAATCGGAAGCGGAAGTTGAAATAAACGGGGAAACTTGCGAATATATAAAGGAAAAACTTCTGGAAATCAAAATTGCATGCAAGGAATTTAACATAAACGACGCAAAAACCGCATTGATAGAATTAAAAAAGAAAAAATGGCCTTCCAATTACAAAACCGTATTCGACGAAATTTCGGTTCATCTGCTTCACAGTTCCTTTAAAAAGTCCGCTTCCCTTATAGACAAATTCATTCTTGAGCTTTCCTTGTAAATCGCTGAACCGTAAGCTTGAAATTTTCAAGAAAAAGGGAACGGGAAAAATATTCTGTTTCTACAGGAAGATCAATTACGACATCAAATTTTAACTTATCGGCTTTTTGTAAAAATTTGGAAAGCAAAGTCTTCCCCAATCCCAAACATTGATACTCGTCTTTTACTTCCATTTCGTTTATGTGAATTCTGGAATCTTTTACGCTTCCCCTTATCGATCCCGCAATTTCTCCCTCTTCGTTTTCTGCGGTAAATACGATTGAATTTTTCCCTTCATGTTCCGTGACGCAGGACTCTTGTTCCCTGATAACAAAATCTTCCAAAACAAGCGATGTCGTATCCTCGGGTTCGGGTCCTATTGGCAAAAGCCCCCACTGTTCCCTAAGCGCATTGTACCAAAGAAGAACAGTGTCCTTCATGGCTTTTTCCTTATAATTAAACCACATTTTTTCGGATTCGGGATACTGTTCAAGAACGTCCCTGAACGCGCGAAACACGCCCTTGTTTTTGTTAAGAGCCTCGCCAAGTTCATGTCGTATAACAGGATTTTTTACACAGGACGCGAATTTTTCCATCAGGCGGAAACCGTCGTTGGATCGCCATTTGGGAATGTTAATAAAACGATCGTTGTCATTGTAGTCGCATTTGTTGGTGCTTTTGTTGTCATGATTGTCATTCATGATATCAATTACGGTTCCTTCCCGTGTATCAAGAATAAAATCGCCGTCCTGATTTTCCATATAAAAAAGAATCTGGTCCATAAGGACAGAATCGAGTTCAAAACGCATATATGTATTATAGCATATTTTTTGCGGAAATGATAATATTGGCTTATGGAAGCAATGAAAAGAACTGCAAACTGCGGCTCCTTAAGAAAAGCCGACGCGGGAAAAACCGTAATTTTAAACGGGTGGGTTCACAGAAAAAGAAACCACGGCGGAATATTTTTTGTCAATTTGCGCGACAGATATGGCGTTACGCAGGTAACTGTCGACACGGAAAAAAACGAAAACCTTGCGTCAATCTGCGACGAGCTTAGAAACGAATATTGCATCGCAGTTGAAGGAAGCGTATCCGCGCGTCCCGACGACATGATAAACAAAACAATGGAAACGGGTGAAATCGAAATACTCGCGTCCAAACTTACGATATTGAATAGAAGCGAAGTTTTGCCGTTCCAAATCGAAGACGAAAGCAAGGCAAGCGAAGAGCTTAGGTTAAAGTACCGCTATTTGGATCTTAGATCAAACGGTATGCAGGATCGAATCAAACTTAGAAGCCAAACGACATTCGCGGTCCGCGAATGGATGACAGGCGAGGGTTTTTACGAAATCGAAACGCCCACTTTTATCAAATCCACGCCCGAGGGCGCGCGCGATTATCTGGTTCCTTCAAGATTGTATCCCGGTAAATTTTACGCTCTTCCTCAATCGCCGCAATTGTACAAACAGATATTGATGGTTTCCGGTTTTGACAAATATTTTCAGATAGCGCGTTGTTACCGTGACGAAGATTCAAGGGGGGACAGGCAGCCTGAGTTTACGCAGATTGACATCGAGATGTCATTCGTATCAAGGGATGATGTTCTAACGATGAC
>WQSP01000102.1 GCA_009787795.1 Treponema sp. | reverse complement strand
AGGCTTACGGAACTGGGCATACCCACTCCGAACATTTTTACAGGCGGCAGGAACTTTCACAGCCGTCTTGAATGGGTCAGCGTGAGCGAAATGTGCGCTGCGTTTAAAGTAATTTGCGAACTGGTTCGCTCGAATTAGTTCGCGTGAGTTAAAAGGAGTTTTTATGTTGGGTACATTGACCGAGGTTTTTGGCGATCAGATTAAAAGAGTGATAAAGACATCCAAAGCGCCGACTGTCATAAACGAGGATAATGTTTATCAGGAAGGCGATCCGAATGTCCTTGCGATTTTGGATGAAATGGTAACGCATTTAATGCTGCCGGGAAGCGCTCTTGTCGGCAAGGAAAATCTGGAAGAACTTTTTGAAAAAGCTCAAAACGGAAAGGCGTGCCTTCTTCTTGTCGAACATTACAGCAACCTCGATCTTTCGATTGTTTCGTATTTGGCGCGAAAAGCCGGAGGCAAAGGGCAGGAGATTTCCGATTCGCTTATCGCCATTGGCGGAATCAAGCTAAACGAGGATAGTCCCGTCGTTGCGGCTTTTACAGGCGCGTATACAAAAATCGTTATATACCCCAGCCGCTCGATACAAGACCTTGACCCCGAAAAGGAAAAGGACGAGATTGCGCGCGCAAACAGCATTAACCGCGCGGCGATGAAAGCGCTTATCAGGCATAAATACAAGGGAAAGCTTGTCTTGGTTTTTCCGTCGGGAACCCGGTACCGCGCTTGGGAACCGGATACCAAAAAGGGCGTGCGCGAGATCGATTCGTATGTTCGCTCTTTTGATTATATGTGCTTTGTGGCGCTAAACGGCGAGCTTCTTCATGTGCAGAAAACCGACATGATGAATGATGCCGTAAGCAAAGACATTTCTACTGCGACAGTCGGCTCTGTGATAAATTGCAATGAATTTCGCGATAAGGCAATCGCCGCAAGAGCTCATGAAGAAGACAAAAAGCAAGTAGTAGCAGATGCATTAATGGCAGAACTCGAAAGAATGCATATTGCCGCCGAGGCGGAAAGACAAAAATTACTGAAATAATCGAACAATAAAAAGCAAGAAGCCGGTACCAAACTTTCGCTTGGTACCGGTTCAACTGATAGATACTACCAGTTGCCTCCGCCGCCAGAGCGTTCGCGGCGAGGTTTATCCATCGCTTCGTTTACGCGCAGTTGACGACCGTCAAATTCGCGGCCGTTTGTTCCTGTTATTGCCGCAGCAGCTTCTTCGTCGCTGCCCATTTCGATAAATCCGAACCCTTTTGAGTTGCCGGTTTCACGATCGAAAATGATCTTGGCGGATGCGACGGTGCCAAAACCTGAGAACAGGTTTTTCAGTCCATCTTCGGTAGTGTTGTAAGAGAGATTACCGACATACAATTTCTTGGCCATTGAGAAAATTCCTTCGTACTTTTGGTATTTTATACCTTAGTACATTTGGACTTGCGTCCGTTGGACTTACGTCCAAGTATCTCGTTCGCTCAAGCGAACGAATCAAATTCCTTTGGTGTCAGACTAAAAGCCGGGTACCAGAGAAAATAGATGCATATTTGTTAAGGGAGAAAATTGGCAAACGCAAATTTGCCAAACAGCGAAAGACGAGACAAGAACAAACCCCTAAACCGCGCGGCTTTTCGTAAAGTCCGCTAAAAACATTTCTACTCAATCTAGAATAATATCCAATTATTAAAAATATAGACGGATTCCAAATTATTGTCAATACTTTTTTAAAAAAAATTTGTATTAATTTGCATTTTTTTACTCTGTTTTGGATGAACCGAATATCAATTTGACGGCAGATTTGATGTCTCCTGCGCCCTTTAAACCCTGTATTGGCTGCTCGGGAACGGGTCCCAAAAACTGCGCAAAGCCCAGAGATGCCGATGTTTTGACTCTGCCTGAAAGACGGCGTACGGGGCGGATTTCGCCTGTCAGGGACAATTCCCCCGCAATGACGAGATCTGCGGGTAGGGATAGCCCTGTACGCGCCGAATAAAGCGCAAAAGCGAGGGCAAGCTCGACGCCCACTTCGCCGATTCGGATGCCGCCTGCGGCATTAACGTATAAATCCTGATCGGAGAGCCGCAGCCCCAGATGTTTTTCCAAGGCGGCGGAAACCCGCGAAACTCTGCCCGAATCGATTTTGTCGGAGAAGACACGGCATATCGAACTTTTTGCGGGGATGGCAAGCGCTTGAATTTCTACAAGGATTGTTCTTGAGCCTTCCAAAACGGCGGCAGTTGCGACTCCGGGCGGCAGAGATTGCGAACCTGTGCGTCTGATAAGGAACATTCTGCCCGTGTCTTCGACGGGAGAGAGACCCTGCTCGCCCATTGTAAAAATTCCGATTTCATCGACAGAGCCGAATCGATTTTTGGCGGCGCGCAAAAAGCGGCAGTCTTCGGTTCCGTTTAGCCCCGAGGTTTTGTCGTTCTGCTCAAAATAAAGAACGGTGTCCACCATGTGTTCCAGGGTTTTGGGCCCCGAAATTATGCCCTCTTTTGTTACATGCGCCGTTAGGAAAATTGCCGCGTCATGTTCCTTTGCCCATGCGATCAATTCAAAGGAACAGTACTTCATTTGATTTACCGTTCCTGCAACTGCGCCCGCGTTTTCGGAAAAAAGCGTTTGCGCGGAATCGATAAAAACCAAAACGGGTTTTACGTTGTTAAGGACAGTTTCGATCTCGCCAAGATTTCCCGAGCAGAGGATTTCGATGCGCTCCATTTTGTCTTTGCCGATGCCGAGACGGTCTGCCCTTAAACGCAATTGCCCTGCGGATTCTTCGCCGCTTACATAAAGCATGCGCCCCTTTGTGAGCGCGGCGGCGGCAGCCTGCAGAAGCAGTGTCGATTTGCCGATGCCCGGCTCGCCCCCGACAAGAATTGACGAGCGTTTCATTACGCCGCCGCCCAGGACGCGGTCGAGTTCGCCGATACCGCTTCCGATTCGGCTGCCTTCCATTGGGTCTACTGCGACAAGCGGCAAGGCTTGAGGGAGACCCGAATCCTTGCGGCGCATCGGGGAATCGTTTCGCTGTACCGAAGTTTCTGCAAAGGTGTTCCATTCTCCGCATTCCGGGCATCTGCCGAGCCATTTGGGCTCTTCTTTGCCGCATGAGGAACATTTGTATACAAGGGATTTTTGTTTTTTCATCTGGAAGATTTGCGAGGCGTTAAGCGCAAACCTGCCCCAAAGCGCCAGCCGTCTATAGCCGGAGTATTATCGTTTGTCCAAAGTTTATAAATCGGGAACCATGCGCGAAAATCCAAACCGAGCAGAAAATTTTCGTTCATGGGGAAATCAAATCCAAAGCCCAGGACAGGCATAAACATGCGGCCATTGCTCCAGAAATGGTCGGATATTAATTGTGTTTGCAATTCCGCTTCTGTAATGTCGTTGGGATGCAAACCAATTGCCAGGGTGACAATGCGAATGTCCGCGGCAGGCCCTGCAAAAACACGGAAGAGAATATCGGAACCAAGATCAAAAGCGGCTGTCGCCTGAACGCCTGTGAGAAAACCAATCACAAACGACATGCGGTTTTCGGGATTGCAAGCCATGGGATAATTGTGAACAGTATTGAATTCGTAATTGGAAAAATATGCATCCGCCGTTATCTCGATTCTGAGAGGTCCTGTAATGCTCCATGCCGCAGAAACGCCCGCAGTCGGAAGTATGGCGGGAGGATCGTAAGAAGGACCATTGTCGGAAGCAAAAAGGAAGAGGCCTCCCAGGGCTGACAGGCGAAAACCGTCTCCAAAAGCCGGTTTTGACGGAATCAGCGCAAGGAACAAAACGAGAAACGCCGTCATCAATTTTGTCCGATTGAATAATGAAAACATATTTATATTATAACGCAATAATTACGCCGGGGCAATTGTCTTGTATCCATAAACACAATGAATCTTCTTCCGGTACGAGGGGGTCAAAAATCACGTTATCTACAGGGTAATTGTTTTTTTTGAGCAGTTCGAAAATACGTCCCGCAATTTCGATTTTTCGCGCATTTGTTTCGGCGGAATTAACTTCCGGCACGTTTTTTTCGCCGTCGTTTCCGCGTTCGTCAATCAAAAGAACAACCGCGACTGCGCCGTAACTGCGAATTGTCCGCACATTGTCAAGAAATTTTTCCTCTCCGTCCTTTAGGCTGATGGGACCCGCGATGCATCTTCCCTGCAGGCGTTTAAGCCCTGTCTCCAAAATTGACATATACGGGCTGTTGATGAAGAAAGGAGCTTTTGCGATATACGGGTTCATTAAGGCATAATCCAAAAACGAGTTTAACGCTTTTTCGTCAATCGCCTTTTTATCGATAATTTCGATATTTAGAATTGCCGCGTTGTCTTCGACTATGTCACGGGCAATTTCCGCCGCGTCTTCAAACTCGCCTTTTGCAAGCGCTTTGTGAAACTCTTCTTTGTCCGCCGCAACAGCCGCGTTTCGCAAACGGATTGTGTTGTGGGGAATGCGCATCGACTTAAGACCGGAAAAAACGCCCCAAAAATTGAAACCCCTGCGTTTAATGACTTCGCGCGGATAAAAATCATGCGCTTTGTCCGCAATTGCCGCTATGTGCGCGGGAGTTGTTCCGCAGCATCCGCCGATTATATTGACAAGTCCTTCCTCAAAATACGGCGTTATGTTAGCTGTCATTATGTCGGGATTTTCTTCGTATCTGCCGAACTTGTTCGGAATGCCTGCATTTGGATACGCGCTTACAAGGCAAGGCGTAATCTCGGAAATTTGACGCACATACGGCAGAAGTTTGGGCGCGTTAAAAGAACAGTTAAGTCCTATTGACCACGGCATTGCGTTAGGTGACGAGTGAAACACCGAGACCAAAAACGCTTCAAGCATTTGACCGGAAAGCAAACTTCCGTTTTCGCCCGAGACAGCGGCGGAAATCATGACAGGCACATCGATTTTGCGTTCTTCCAGAATCCTGCCGATTGCGCGAAGAGCGGCTTTTGCGTTGATGGTGTCAAAAATTGTTTCTACCAGCAGAATATCGGCGCCGCCGTCCAGAAGACCCCTTGCATTGTCGTAATATGACGCTTCAAGCTCGTCCCATGTGACAGCGCGTTTGCCTGGATTGTTTATGTCGGGATAAAGACTTGCGCCTTTTGCGGTTGGTCCGATGCTTCCCGCGACAAAACGCTGCTGACCCATATTTGAAAATTTGTCCGCAGACTTGCGCGCAATTTTTGCGGCTTCCGCGCTAATTTCGTATGACAAATGCCCCAATCCATAATCGGCAAGCGAGATGGAAGTTGAGTTGAAACTGCATGTTTCGATAATATCCGCGCCCGCTTCGAGATAAGTGTCGTGGATCGCGCCGATTGCGCCCGGTCTTGTGAGGCAGAGAACGTCGTTGCAACCCGTAAGCGGTACGGGATGATCGGCAAAGAGACTGCCGCGATAGCCGTTTTCGTCCAGATTTAGCACTTGAATAAGAGAACCCATTGCTCCGTCTAAAATTATTATTCGGCTTTCTGCGATTGAGTTTAATTGTTCGCGAACTGTCATATCAAGATTATAGTTAATTATTTTAATAAAAAAAAGAGGGCCGCAATATTTCATCAGCCCTGTTTTGACAGTTACGGCGTTTTTTTTGGAACGTCAATCATTCTGTCTTTAAGAAATGAATCGACGGTCATTCTGTTTACGCCGTAAATGCGTCCGATCGCAGCTTTTGAAAAATGCCTTGCAAGAAGTCCCTTGATTTCCTCTTCGCATCCCGATAATTTTACGCGAGTGGATTTTTTTCCGCTTGGTCTTCCAAGAATTTTTCCTTCGGATTTTTTTCGCGCGAGCGCTTCTTTTGTGCGCTGCGAAATCAAATCCCTTTCAATTTCCGCCGACAAACCAAATGCAAAAGCCAAAACTTTTGATTGAATATTGTCACCTAACCTGTAATTGTCTTTTATTGTCCAAATTCGGACATCATTAAGCATTAGGTGATTAAGAATCGACATTATCATGAAAAGACTCCTGCCAAGCCGTGACAATTCTGAGCAAATTATCAAATCTCCCGATCTGACCTCTGCCAAAAGCGACCCCAATAGCCTTTTTTCCGGCGATTTGGTCCCGCTAATCGTCTCTTCGATCCAATGTTCGACCTCAATGTTGTTTTTTGCGCAAAACTTTTGAATTTCGTACCTTTGGTTGTCAATAGTTTGTTTATCCGTACTGACCCTGATGTAACCGTAAATCATATATCCTCCAAAAAATTAGGTGTAATTATTTATCGTCTTTTTATCAAATATTATAAAACGAATACGCTTTTGATAATTTAAACCTCCCTTTAAATTAAGCACCTCGTATGAGGGGCTAAAAGAGTTATAAGAGGAGAGAATTATGTTAAAGAAACATGGATGGATCGCGGCGCTCTTTGTTGC
>WQSP01000101.1 GCA_009787795.1 Treponema sp. | reverse complement strand
ATTACAGGAGATTTAATTTCAGCGAATGATTCTGCAAGCCGCTGCGCTTCACGCACAGGATCGCGCGGCGAATGCACATGCAATCCTTTAATGCAAAGCGTCGGCTCGCCTGTAGAAGCGGCATCTATCTTAATGTCGTCTAACAACAAATCTTCTTCATTCAAATTATTTGAATTTATTTCTTCCCAAAACCCTGCATATTGCTGTTGTAAAATTGTTTTATTTTTATCCAAAAACGACATCGCTTTTCTATCTCTTCCTCATTCCAATTCCAATATAATCGTCATTCCGTTTTCTACAGGCGTTCCGGGACGCGGATACTGTCTGCGTACCCAGCCGTCGCCGCGTATTTCCACATTCAAATCGCTTCGCATCAAAAGCGGCAGAAGCGTTCTTTTTGCAAGCCCCGTAAAATCGGGGATACGGGTTTCTACCGCAGGGAGACGGCCTGCGGGAATGTTTACAGTCGGCGGATGATCGATCTGCGGATTGCGTCCGCGCGGAATGCCAAGATAATCGATTAATGACTCCGCCGCTTCGCGGATTGCAGGAGCCGCGATTCTGCTTCCAAAAATAACGCCCTGCGGTTTAATGACAGCAATATAAAGAATCAAAGTCGGCTCTTCGGAAGGCAAAAACGCGACGCAACTTGCGATAAAGTCAGTTTCGGAATATCTTCGCGTAACAGGATCGATAATCTGCGCGGTTCCTGTTTTTACGCCGAGCGACATATCCTGAACGCCTGCGCGCGAACCCATAGCTCCCGTTGATGCAGTATCCGCCATGTAGGAACGCAGCGCTCTTGCAGTCTCCGCGCTAATAATGCGGCGGCTTGGCTCTCCCTGCCACTCGGTTTCCGTTCTGCCGTCTGCAGAAACTATTTTGGAAACGATTTTCGGCGGAACAAGCACGCCGTTATTCGCAATTGCAGATGTCGCCTGCAGTATCTGATACGCAGATACCGCAATTTCCTGCCCGAACGCAATCGTCGGTTTTGATCGCTCGGACCATGCGGAACTTGGAACAAAATAACCTGCTGTTTCGCCGGGGCTTCCCGCGCCCGTTCTAATGCCAAAACCAAAATTGCTAAGCATCTGATAAAATGCGGAAGAACTTATGTTATCGGAAGCGTAGGCGGCGCCTGCATTGCACGAGCTGATAATTATTTCTCTCGCCGTTACGTTTCCATGCCTGCCAAGACAATTAATCGGCGTTCCCCTGCTTGGCGTATAAATGCCATTGCAGAAAAAAGTCGTGTTTCTGTTAATCGCGCCGGTATCCATCAAAGCGGCAATCGAAAAAACCTTAAAGGTGGAACCCGGTTCAAAAGCCCAGATAACAGGGCGGTTCATTCGGGTGTTTGGATCGGAAGCGCGTATATTATTCGGATCGTAATCGGGCAAAGACGCAGAACCCAAAATTTCACCCGAGCGAGGATCCATCGCGACGAAAATAACAGCTTCCGCTTTTGTTTCTTCCATTGTTTTGGCGGAAACCTGCTGAAGGATATGCTGCACGTAAGTATCGATTGTCAATACGACATGGGATCCCCTGCCTTCGCTATCCATGCCGGAAAGAACATTGTTAAAAGCAAATTCAATTCCTTCAAGACCGTTGTTTCTGTCGCCTACAAAACCGACAACCTGACTTGCAAGATTTCTTTCCGGATACACCCTGCCTACAATCGGTTGAACCATCACTCCCCTGATCTTTTTTTCCTGAAGAAGAGATGTCAATCTTCTTGCCGTTGCGTCATCAATCTGTCTTCTTAAATAAAGAAAATTCGATTCCGAGTCGCTTATTCGCTTGCGAATTTCATCAGGTGTCATGTCAATAATAACCGCAATTTCATTAGCCAAAAGATCAACGTCATTTATCGAAGGCCGCCAAACGCTTACATCGGCAAACCTGATTTGAAGCGCAAGATATCGGCCGTTTCTGTCCAAAATGGAACCGCGTTCGGGAAGGCTTGGAATTTGGCGCAAAGGAGGAGGCTGATCGCTTCCAAGAATCAAAATGGCATAATGAACAAGAAGGTAAACCAGAAAAGCGGCAAAAAATGAAAAAACCAAAATGTAACGTCGCTTAAAGTGCATCTAATACCCCAAAACCTTCCCGATAATGTCATGCAAGGGAATTGCCCCGTAAGACCTTGAATCATAAGACGCAAGACTGTTGTCTCCCTGTGCAAATACGCTTTTTTCAGATACCGACACACATCGTTTTACGGCGATTTCGCCTTCGGGCGTTTTAAAAATCACAACATCTCCAATTTTAGGCTGCGCCCAATGAACCAAATATTTACCCCATGGAAGCTGAAACCCGTACCGCAATCGATTTATAACAAGAACAGAGCCGTCATGAATCGAAGGTTCCATTGACAAGCCCTGGGCAACGATGAAATCAAAGACAAACAGCTTTAAAATCAAGGCTGTTATAACTGCCAATATTATCGGCTTTGCCCCTCTCATTGATACAGTATATACCACCGCGCGCCGCCTTGTCGCTAATCTCAACCGCCTTTTTTGTCGATATAACAAGTATGGCGGCAATAATAGAAAAACAACATATCAGTAAAAGGCGAAGAAGCTCTTCCAGACCTGCCAAAAAATCGGCAGGTTTTCACTCGGGATTTATGAGCCAGTTCAGTCAAAAACCGGGGCGAGCTGCGCATAAAAAATCAAGCGGCTTCAGTTTTCCGCTTCCTTCACTAAAAACGCTTGCGGTTATTGCAGGCACCGTAGTTATCGCGCTTGCCGCCTTTAACTGGGAAAATTTCAACTTTGAAGTAAGAGAAATTTATTCGTTTCAGCCTATAGAAAACCCGGAAATTGCTCAGGCGCGTATTGTACAATATACCACAACAGGAAATCCAACTGTTTGGAATCAACAGGCAGAGGAGCAACCTGCGCAGGAAAGCGCCGCTGCCAGCACGGAAAATGAAAACTTTCACGGCTCTCTTGTTGAGTTTGAATGGCAGCAATACCGCGTAAAAAGAGGCGATTCTGTCTCTGCAATCGCCCAAAGACACGGAGTTTCGGTCGGCGCAATCATCGCGTCCAATGATATTCGCAACGCAAGGCGTCTTCAGGAAGGAACTGTCCTTAGAATCCCGAATATCGATGGAATTCCGTACCAAATTCAAAGGGGAGACAACCTTTCAAGGATTGCCGCCTCGTTTAATGTGCCTTTGGAAGTCGTTTTGGACGTAAATGACATAAAAAGCGACAATATCAGGGCGGGAGAAACGCTGTTTATACCCGGCGCAAGGATGAATGACATCGATCTGCGCTTAAGTCTGGGCGAATTGTTCATTTTTCCGCTTCAAACAAGACGTCACATTACAAGTTACTTCGGCATGAGAAAAGACCCGATAAGCGGCGTGCTTCAATTCCATGACGGCGTCGATTTTAGGGCAAATGTCGGCACAACGGTAATAGCGGCAATGGAGGGAACGGTCTCGGTTGTAAGCGAAAACTGGCTGTACGGCAAATACATCATCATTTCCCATCCTAACGGATACAAAACCCTTTACGGCCATTTAAATTCATATAACGTAAGGCAGGGCGACAGGGTTGCAAGAGGACGAAAAATCGGCGAAAGCGGAAATACAGGTTACAGCACAGGCCCTCATCTTCACTTTGGAATTTACGATAAAAACAACAGGCTGTTAAATCCCCTTGATCTGATAAATTAATTAATGTATAGTGAGGCTTAGATGAAAAAATTGATTTTGGTATTACTGGCATTTTTCGCATTATTTACATATTTGCGCACTTTCGAAGTCGTAGTTGCCGATGAAACTCCCGCAGAAATTTCAGTGGAAATTACACATTAAAGTATATTACAATTAATATATGACACTTGGAGAAAGATCCGCTGCCGGTATTAAACGGTTAAAACTTGCGGAAGATTCCGGCGCATGCAAATTCAGCGATGTGGTTGATAAGGCGTGCGAAGGATTAATGGACAAGCAAATCAAGAACTCAATCAGGCGAATTCAGGAGATGGAACGCCGACTTTCGGGCTTGGAACAGGAATTGGACGCATTTCTGGAACAAAAAGTCGAGGGAGAAACATGAAAAATCGATCATTTTTTATATTGATCCTTTTTTTCATGTCGATTTTTCGTCTTTGGGGCGTAAATTTTTCAGGTTTAACCCTCTCAAACGACGACAGGCTCCTCTTTAGAGCCGATTTTCTGTCACAACACGCGCTTTTTATCACAAATTTAAACGATATGTCGATTCAGCAGCTTACCGCAGCCGCCGAAAAGCTCTATTTGGTCGAAAACGGAAGAACAATCATCGCATTAAACCGATTCGGCGCATCAAGAATCAATATTACAGGCGGCCTTCCTTCGCCGCTAATCGGATACCCGTCTTTTGAAAGGGGAAGTACGCCGCTTAAAGGAAGGCTTCAGGACATTGCGATTTCCTCCGACGGAAACCGTTTTGTTTATATCGAGCCGACAAGCCCGGGTTACGGCAATTTAATCCTGGTGGACAGAAGCGGCGCAAAACGCGTAATCACAAACAGGGTTGAGCTTCCCGGAAGCGAATTCCCCGTAAAATGGAGTCCCGATTCGCGCCTTTTTGTTTATGAAAAAGGCGGTCATCTTTTTTACTTTCCCATTTTGAACGATATTACGGTGCTTGTCGATGAAAGATTTCGAATGATTGGCTCGGGCACAATCAATTCGGTCGCGTGGGGACGAAACGGAAATTTCTTTTATTTTACGGGCAATGTGTTATATCAGGTGATAAACCCCGAGCTTTTTACGCGGACAATTTACGGCGATTTTCTTTCGATTGGAAGAGTCGCGGCGGTTCTTCCGTTTAATTTTGATCCGCGCTTTGACAAATATTGGGTTGCGCCCGATTCGGGTTCTCTTCTTGTAAACAAGGGTTCAAGAAGCGTCTTTCTTTACAAGTTGGGCGACAACCAAAACGCTTCGGGCGCTTTTGCGGGGGACTTTCTTCCTCAGGTGCCGATTCCCTACGGAGCCGGAAATTTCAACATTCTTTGGACGGAAAATTCCGCATCTGTAAGTTATTCGGTTCAGAACGAAACAACACTGATAAAATTCAACAACATAAAAGAAAATATCACCATAAGAACATTCAGAAGAATTTCATCGCTTTATAACATTGCCATTTCTCCCGACGGCACAAAACTTGTCTTATGGGGAGAAAACGGTCTTGAACTTTTTGATTATGAGCACATAACGCCGATACAGGCATTAAGCAGGGAACCCGTTTTTTCCTGCGCGTGGCTTAACAGCAGACAGATAATTGTCGGAAACCAAAGATGGATAGAAGAAATAAACATTACAAGCTCGGCGTATCCGCGAAGGAGAATTTGCCTTTCTTCCGCATCGGAATTCGGTTTTGAAGAATCGGCGGGAAACGCTTCGCGCATCCTTGCCAAGGCGGGGAATGACTGGTTTGCAAGCAACGGCACAAATGCATGGGTTCCCGTAAGCAATGTTCAATTGCGCCAGACTTCGCTTTCGTCTGAACGTTTCCGCGTTTTTTTGCAGCCTCAGGGAGCTTCGGGTCATTACAGAAACATTCCGATGATTCGCAGCATGCAATCTACAGGCACTTTGTCGCTTGTATCAAGACACATCGCCAACAGTTCATACAACGCCGCCCGTCCCGTACAAATCGCCCTTTGTTTTGATCTTTACGATGACGACACAGGGCTTCTTCAGGTGCTTTCGGCGCTTAAACGTCACAATATAAACGCGACGTTTTTCCTTAACGGCGAATTTATCAGGCGCAATCCCGCGGGCGTATCATTGATTTTAAACTCGGGCCACGAAGCCGGAAACATGTTCTATTCCCCGATTGATCTTTCGGATACAAGGTACCGCATTACGCAGGAATTTATCGCGCGCGGTCTTGCGCGAAACGAGGATGAATTCCACCGCGCAACAGGACGCGAACTGTTCATTTTGTGGCATCCTCCGTTCTACCGCTCTTCCGGATTTGTAAACGCAGCCGCCGCCGCCGCAGGATACACAACCATAGAAAGAACAATCGACCCCGGCGATTATATTTCCAGAGAAGACGCATTGCGCATGAACCTTCGCCAGGTTCCTCCCGCCGAAATGATTGAACAGATTTTACGCAGAAGGGAAAACGGCGCAGTTGTCCCCATTCGCCTTGGACTGCTTCCGGGCGGAAGAGACGAATATCTTTTTCAGCGCATTGATGTTCTTATAGACGCGCTTTTGCGCTCGGGGTTTGAAATTGTTCCTGTGTCCGCGGCGATTAGGTAATAATGTTAGAAACGGAATGCCAAAAAACAATCAATACAATACCTGCGTTAATAGAAAAAACATTTCCGATACCGGCAAAGTTTAGGAGCAAACTGCCGTCCGATATCGCGGAATTATCGCGTTTATTGACAAACAAACGCGGCGATCGCTCTCTTTCGTATCTCGCTCGTCCCAATTTCCTCTCCGCATATTTGTATTATTTTTTACCGTGGAATCTTTTTCGTCTCTGCCTCCTTATTCCAACCCTGAACATCAAACTCTCGGCAAACGACTCGATTACGGA
Source organism: Treponema sp. (assembly GCA_009787795.1). GTDB lineage: Bacteria > Spirochaetota > Spirochaetia > Treponematales > Breznakiellaceae > WQXQ01. The sequence continues at coordinate 123 of WQSP01000101.1, read as the reverse complement.
TTTTGGCTGCGGTCCCCTTACCTTTGTTTCGGCGCTGTGGATCGCAAGAGCGGATCTGCGTAATGTTCCGCTGGAAATAAACTGCATTGACAGAAGCAGTCAGGCAATGGAAGCGGGCAAGAA
>WQSP01000100.1 GCA_009787795.1 Treponema sp. | reverse complement strand
AAGGGAATCACTCTTTTGCCGAATACTTCAGGCGCGCGAAACGCAAACGAAGCCGTGCGCATTGCAAGACTTGCGCGTGAACTCGGCTGCGGCGATTTTATTAAAATAGAAGTAATAAACGACACAAAATATCTTTTACCCGATAATTATGAAACAATAAAGACTTGCGAAATTCTTGCCAAAGAAGGTTTCATTGCAATGGCGTATATGTACCCGGATTTAATCGCCGCAAGACAGATGGCGGATGCAGGAGCTTCTGCCGTAATGCCGCTTGGCGCTCCTATCGGAAGCAATAAAGGTCTTTTGACAAAAGATTTTATAAAAATACTTGTTGACGAGATAAATCTACCCATTATTGTTGATGCAGGAATTGGGCGGCCTTCTCAGGCGTGTGAGGCAATGGAACTTGGCGTTGCTGCCGTTATGGCAAACACTGCAATTGCTACGGCAAAAGATGTCGCAATGATGGCAAGCGCATTTAAACTGGCAATAGAATCGGGCAGAAAAGCATGGCTTGCAGGTTTTGGAAGGGTTTTGGAATACGAAGCGCAGGCATCAAGCCCGCTAACAGGATTTTTGGAGAATTAAACAGTGCAAAATTATGATTACATGGACGTTATTGAATCTGATTTAATGCAAAAAGTTTTAAAATATACAGAAGAAATTAATTTTGATTCATATACCGAAAGAGACGTACACAACGCATTAAATAAAGATACGCTTACATTTTTTGATTACGGCGCTCTTTTGTCACTACATGCACAAAATCAATTGGAAGAAATCGCCAAACGCGCAAAAATGGAAACAAGAAAACATTTTGGAAACTCCGTAAGTTTATATACTCCGCTTTATATTTCCAACTTCTGCGAAAATCATTGCGCATACTGCGGTTTTAACTGCGAAAATAACATAGAAAGAGGCAAATTATCAATAAATGAAATTGAAAATGAATTAAAAGCCATTGCAGACACCGATTTGAAAGAAATTCTATTACTAACCGGCGAAGATCGAAATCAGTCCGGCGTTGAATATATAGGAGAAGCTGTAAAACTTTCCAAAAAATATTTTTCCACAATAGGAATAGAAATATATCCTTTAAACACTGATGAATACGCATATCTTCATGAATGCGGAGCCGATTTTGTAAGCATTTATCAGGAAACATACAATGAAGATTTTTACATGAAGCATCATTTAAAAGGACCAAAGAGGGTTTTTTCCTACCGTTTTAATTCTCAGGAACGCGCAATAAAAGGCGGCATGAGGGGGGTTAGTTTCGGCGCTCTTTTGGGACTTTATGATTTTAGAAAAGACGCTTTCGCGGCAGGACTGCACGCGTATTTTTTGCAGCAAAAATATCCTCATGCGGATATTTCTTTTTCTGTTCCCAGATTGCGCTCTTTTATTAATAATGCGTATTCCGCAGATAAAAACACAAACAGCGTAAGCGACAAACAGCTTTTAAATGTAATAATGGCGTACAGGATTTTTATGCCGTTTGCTTCTATCAATATTTCCACGCGCGAGAATCAAAAGTTCAGGGATAACGCCATTTGCATTGCCGCAAATAAAATTTCCGCAGGTGTAAAAGTGGGTGTGGGAGGACACGGCTCTGCTCAAAAAGGAGACGAGCAGTTTGATATTTCAGATGATAGAAGCGTCGGCGATATTCACGAAATGATAATGTATAAAGGCATGCAGCCTGTATATACGGATTATATAAGGGTATAAAAAGGAGTAAACATGAAAGCGCTTGATTTGACATTGTATTTTGTAACAGACAGCACCGATAAAACTGAAGATGAATTTTTAAAAATAATAGAAGAAGCGTGCAAAGGTGGCGTAACCCTTGTTCAATTGCGCGAAAAAGAAAGAAGCGGATTGGATTATTTAATTCTTTCGCAAAAAGTAAAACAAATAACGGACAGCTTTGATATTCCGCTTATAATAGACGACAGAATCGATATTGCAATTGCGGCGGATGCGGCAGGCGTTCATGTGGGGCAAAGCGACATACCTGTAAAATACGCGCGCCAAATCTTGGGTAAAAATAAAATTGTGGGAGCTACCGTAAAAACAGTTGAACAGGCAAGAATTGCAAAGGAAGAAGGCGCGGATTACTTTGGCGTAGGAGCGATCTATCCTACCACCACAAAAGTTGTTACAATTCTTACAGAGGTTTCCATGTTAAATGAAATCTTCTGCGAGACTAATATGCCTGTGGCCGCAATTGGCGGATTAAATCAAACGAACATTGATGTTTTATATGACAGCATGGCGGATGGCATTGCGGTAGTAAGCGCCATAATGAAAAGCGAAAATCCGCGCGAAAGCGCAAGAGCGTTAAAAGAACAAGTGCAAAATAATTTTAAAAAACTTAAAAAGGCTTCGTATAAATAAAATGAAAGCGTATATTTTCGATCTTGACGGCACTCTGTTTGATTCATTGGATGTTTGGCATAAAATTGATATTGATTTTCTGCAAAAAAGAGGTATTGCTGTTCCGCCTGATTATTACAAAGAGATCACCGCAATGACTTTTAACGAATCGGCAGATTATACAATACGCCGTTTTGGATTATCAGACAGTATTGACGGTTTAAAACAGGAATGGATCGATATGGCAGAGTATGCCTATGGACACACGGTACAAATGAAACCATACGCAAAAGAATACATTACAATGTTGAAGGATCGCGGCGAAAAATTGGCAATCGCAACCAGTTTATTTTCCAATCTTACCGATCTTTCACTTCGCAAACATGGCATTTATGATTATTTTAAAGTTATATGCACAACCGAAGAAACAGGATGCGGTAAATCCCGTCCCGATGTTTTTTTGTTAACCGCTAAAAAACTTGGAGTAGAGCCGTGTGATTGTATTGTATTTGAAGATATTTATGAAGCTGTAAAAAGCGCAAAAAGCGCAGGTATGACTGTTTGCGGAGTTTTTGACAAATCATCGCAAAACGACTGGGAACAAATAAAAAAAATTGCGGATTATTCGATAATTGATTTTAAAAATGCGCCGTTTTTAACGAGCAATAACCGTAGTTAGCTGTTCTTGACATATTGTTTTATTTTTTTTAGACTTAGTTGATGGATCGTGATAAACAATTCCTTAAAAATTATACTCCTTTTTTTGAATCTAGTGATGCTGTTCTTTTTAACGGGGATTGCCTAGAAATAATAAATTCTTTTCCGGATGATTCAATAGACATGATTTTTGCAGATCCGCCGTATATGCTGTCCAATGACGGACTTACATGTCAGAACGGTAAAATGGTAAATGTGAATAAAGGAAAATGGGATAAAAGCAGGGGTTTTGAGGAAGATACTGTTTTTCACAATGAATGGATTTGCGCCTGCAGAAGAGTTTTAAAACCGGAAGGCACAATCTGGATATCAGGAACATATCACAGCATTTATCAATGCGGTTATATCTTGCAAAAGAATTATTTTCATATTTTAAATGATATCGCATGGTTTAAACCGAACGCTTCACCCAATTTAAGCTGCCGTTTTTTTACCGCATCGCATGAAACAATTATTTGGGCGCGTAAAGACAAAAACGCGCAGCATACATTTAATTATGAAAAAATGAAAAATGGATCTTTTCCGGAAGATAAATTAAAAAAAGAAAATACCCAAATGAGATCGGTTTGGTCTATAACTGCCTCCAAAACAAGCGAGAAGGAATATGGAAAGCATCCAACGCAAAAACCGCTCGATCTTTTAAAACGCATTGTGCTTGCATCAACAAAAGAAAACGATATTGTGCTTGATCCTTTTTGCGGAAGCGGCACAACAGGAGTTGCCTGCAAGAATATAAAAAACAGGCTTTTTATCGGCATTGAAATAGATGCCGGTTTCTGTGAGCTTGTAAAAAAAAGACTGTCATAATGAAAAATTTTCTATCCTTAACCTTGCAATCAATTATAACATTAAATTACTCCGCGTGAAGCAATCACTGTGTTTGAAATCGCAAACAGCGTAACAACAAGCGAATTGACAAATGCTCCCGTCCATATTGAACCTGTCGCACTGAAGAAAATGCGTGATATTACAGCTGCAACCGGAAGAATAAATAAAAGCCCCCATAAAAGTACGCCTGCAAGCGCGGCAGTGGTATTCGCAGGATATGGCACAAACTGGAAAACTTTTACGCCGGTGTGTTTAAGCGCGATATAATCAATCATGTGCAGGGCAAGAAGACCGCCGAAACTTGAGAAAACGATAAGGATCATGTTTACCCAGCCTTTCTGATTATTGATACGCGTAAAAGTATTTTGACTGACGGCGGTTACAATGAACAGGAAGAGGAAGCTTGGAAGATAACGCAAAAAGATTGCCCATTTTGGAGCTGTCAGCGTTTTAATGCTAAGCGTAAAAAAACGAAAATCCAGCTTAAAGAAATAATCAAAAAGGGTAAGCAGGAAATATCCTGCGGCAAAAACCGTTACGGCAAGGACAGCGCTGCGAAAAATTTTATAATTCGATAATTTCAATCCCATGTTTTCATAAGTGCATCCCGCTTTTTTTGCGAAAATATTATATACCAAAAGATATAAAATACTGATGATGATTCCAAGGAAAATGTTTAAAAGGAATATTCCATTAACGGCAGGCAAAGGGAAAAGAAAATTTGCAGGCATAACAATCGGAACTGTACGTCCCATCGAAGTAATGTCGATTGGATAACCGACAAGCCAGTTATACAAAAGCGGCGCAGGCAATAAGCCAATTATATAAATTATCAGATAACGTATCCTGCTTGTATTGGTTCTGATAGTTGTAAGCCCTCTTGGTTCAGGCCGCCTGATTGAACAAAAATAACTTGTTCTTAAAAGCAAAAGGCCTAACGAAGTGATAAAAGTAAAAAATGCGATCAAAGAAATCCCTGTGACAAATTGTTTGACAAACCAGAATTGTGCTGTCTGCGAAATCAAGCGGCCGTTGGTCAAGGTAATATCAAAAAAATCGACAACATTGCTTACGGCTCTTGCGTTAAAGTGAATCATCGGGTGTGTGTGCGGCGGTTGATAAACGATTCTTAAATTTCCATTCTTTGCTGTGTTTATTGCAGTGTGTCTTCTAATCGGATTGGGCGAATTGTATTCGTAATAAGTATCATATTTAAAACCGTTAAAACCCATTCCCGCTTTGGCTATTGCCGTAGAATTCAAATCGCTTCCCTTTACAGTTCCCCACATTCCCAATGCCCATTCGTCAAACTTACCGTAGACGGCGCCAAGGTTTACGGGGTATGGAGCAAGTATCGAATTACCGTCTGCATCTAACACAAATGATTGCGCGGTTGGAAGTACCGCGGTTGGAACAATGATTGACGGATTTGTTTTATGTTCTTTCCATGCGCGCGCAGCTCCCAATTGAATTGTTGTTCCACCCAGCGAATGTCCCACCATGCCGACTCTTTTTGTATTCGCATAAGGCAGCGTTCCGATATATTGAAGCGCGGAATATGTTCCCATATCTCCGACAATCGGATGGATTCGTTCATCCGGAAAATTCGAGCTGCCATGTCCATAAGCGTCAATTGCCATGACGATAAAACCGCGCCTTGAAAGTTCGATGCAATTTATATCCTGCACTTCGGCTGTGTTATTGTAACCATGACAGGAAATGATAACAGGCGCGGGAGTTGATGGAGTCGCATCCTTGGGCACATATAAAAGCGCTCTCATTTCGGCTCCGTCTACAGTAACGTATTTAATGTCATGAATTTTTACCCTTCCGCCGCTCGTATGAACCAGATTTCCGATTATTCCGCAGAGAAGCAATATAATTAACGAAGCAATAAAAACTTTTAAAGCTCCCGATTTTTTTTGTTCTTCAAAAACAATATTCCTTTCCATAATAAATACCTCTTGTATCTAAGATACAAAAAAATAGGCGTAAAGAAGGCAATAAAAAGCGGAAAAACGAATATAAATGAACAAAATTGGCAGGAACTTAAAATAATTCCATGTTTGTAATATCGATTTTGACCGATAGCAGATGATGCGGTAAACTGCTATAATGTGTAAAGGATTACAAATGAGTATAGATTTACAATTGAAAGATTTGGACAAATTATTTCCCGCCGGTTTCAGCGAAGAACAAAAGGCAAAAGCCAAGACAAGCTTCCTGAAAAATTTTTCTATAGAAGCGCACCGCTTTTACGGCGGAAAAATGCAAACCGTGCCGAAATGCGGCATATACGGACTTAACTGGTTTAATGTCTGGTATACCCCCGGCGTTTCAAAAGTTTCAACGGCGATAAGAGATGACGGCGATTCTTCTTTTTCTCTTTCCAACCGGGGAAACTTGGTTGCTGTTGTTTCCGACTCGACCAGAGTGTTAGGCGACGGCGATTGCACCCCCCCCGGCGGACTTGGCGTAATGGAAGGAAAGGCAATGCTCATGAAATATCTGGGCGGCGTAGACGCAGTAGCCCTCTGCGTGGACTCGAAAGGCGCTGACGGAAAAAACGATCCAAATAAAATTATAGAATTCGTAAAAATGGTTCAGCACAGTTTTGGAGCGATCAATCTGGAAGATATTAGTCAGCCCAACTGTTTTAAAGTGTTAGACGATCTGCGCGAAGAGTGCGATATTCCTGTCTGGCATGACGATGCGCAGGGAACTGCCTGCGTCACTTTGGCAGGACTTATAAACGCGCTTAAACTTGCGGGTAAAAAAATCGGCGA
>WQSP01000099.1 GCA_009787795.1 Treponema sp. | reverse complement strand
TTTATATTTTTCAATCTGTTTAAATTTAAAACACAGTATTTGTTTATTTGAATAAATCCAATATGCTTCAATTTTTCATAAATTTTGTAAAGAGGTTCTTTTATCGGATAACCGTTTTTTTCACAATAGATAAATGATTTTTTATCTATACTTTCAATATAATCAATTTCAGATGAATTAATTATTTTTACATATCCATTTGATTGACAAATTAATTGAGTATCGGCAGATTTTATGATATTGAGAAGCCTCTTTACAAATGTAGTTTTTTGCGGATATGTAACATATACTTCAATATCAACTGCATTTTCCAGTTGTTCATGTTTTATGACCATTATCTATATTATTTTTTACGATACAATTTGTCAATATATAATCTTGGCATATTTTCATCTGCAAACACTCAATATTTATCCGGACAAATACAATCTATATAATCATTACTCATTAATATATTAATTGCTTTCATTTATTATTTTATCATATTTTTTATTTTCTTCCTCCAATAATTTTATTTGACCATTTTGTTTTTGTATCTCCAATTCTAATATTTCCTTCTGCATTTTCATTTTTGTTACCTCTTGTTCCCCTTTAACCATTTTACCTACAAAAGCAAATATAAATCCTATAAGCCCTAATGTCCCTGCTACAGCGATTAAAGCGATTGATACTGCACTACCCATAAAAATCCCCTATAATGTTAAAGCATACGCTTAAAAAAACTTAGGTGCCTTCTTTGACAATTTCTATCCTTATCCCGTCACTCTGTTCAACCTCTTCCTTGGGCGGAATGCTTACGCGAAGGATTCCGTTTTTATACACGGCTTTTACTTTTTCCTGCGCATATTTGTCCAAAGGCACAAAGTATTTTTGCTTTTCGATGTCTTTCATTTTAAGACGGCGTTTAAAGTAACGGATATTATCATCCGACACTTTTACAGATTCGTCATTTTCCGCGTCGCCGATTTTTGCGGAAAAAACCATGTAGTCGCCCTGAAAAGAAAGGCTGATGTCTTTTTCGTCAAAGCCGGCAAGCGCAAATTCAAAAACAAGCGTTCTGTCATCTGTCATAAAAACATTCATGGGCGGGTATGAATAGTTTGGGTAAAAATCGGTGTTTTCGTCGAAAAATTGCTTGCCGAACGCAAACGGCCCGTGGGAAAAACCGGTTTCGCGAGGATCGCAATTCTTGAAATTTTTTCTGATTTCGTCGTTAAATACCTGGGTAGCCTCGAAAATTTCATCGAAAATATTACCCAGATCCATGTAATTTCTTGTCCCTTTCATAAAAGACTCCCTGCCCTGCTTTCGCCAAGGCTGATTAAATTAGAACCCCCATACGGGCGGATCTTTGGAACCATGTCTCCATATATAATTTACAGCTATTTTTGGGAAAAGTCAATTTAATCCATTGATTTTTTCGGATTTTCAAGCGTCTTTTATTACAAGGTTAAACGTAATTTTTTTCAAGTCTTCCTTAAAATCTTCGCCGCATTCAATTATAATTTCGTTTTTCTTTGTGGTAATCCAGTTTACGGTGATGTTTTTTGCGTTTTTGGAATTGTCCATGTCCAAAAGCATATTTAAAAGCACTTTAACTGTCGAACTGGAAAAATATTTTAATTCGCAGTCAAATTTAAAAGTTTCAAAATCGGTTTTTAGAAAAGCGCCAAGCCAATCCGTTACATCCTTAAAAAAGGCGATTACATTTTCATGGTAGCTTTCGCCTTCAAGCTTCATATATCCTTTTTCTTCATCAATAATTACAAGCGGCGTTAAATCGGTTCTCTCTATTTCCAGTCTGAACGCTTTATTGTTCATTCTTTCCTCCTGCTTCCATTGTTACATATAACGTAAAAAAAACAAGTCCTTCACTGTAAGGCTCAAAAGAATATTCCATTTTTGAATAAATCCTTCTTGCAATTTCTATAAAACCAAGACCCGATCCCTTGCTTCCCAGGTTTTTATCTTCAAGTTTCATCTGTTCCTTATAATATTTCCTAATCGCGTCTTTATCAAGAGAGTTCAGGTGATCTATTCTTTCTTTGACTATATCGACAGATTCGGTCTTCATTACATTTCCTGTCTGAATGTAAAATAAAGACCCGGTTCTTCCCATTATAAAAAAACCTCTCGGGTATTCTTCGATATTTTCCGCAGAATACATAAGCATATTGTTAAGCTGTTCTATAAAAACAGAAACAATTTCCTGATTGTTCTTTGGCGGCACCTTTATGTATTCAAGATGTTTTTGCAGGGTTCTTGCAATTTCTCCGATTCCTTCGGACCAAAGCGGCCCCGAATACATAACGTCGATTTTTTTTTCGCTTTGCAATTTATGCCATTCAATCATATTCATTATCATATTACCCCCCCTCTTCATTCGAAATCCTCGGTTTAAAAGCTATAATCTGCAGGTCGTCCCTTCTTTGATTGTCACCCCTGTAATTTTCAAAATTATCCATTAATTTTTTAAGAATATAATCCTGATTTTTATAATGTTCTTCCAAAATTGTTTTTTCTATTATGTCAAAACCGAACGGAAGACTTGCGTCATAACCGCCGCCGCCAATCTGTTCATAAAGACCGTCGGATGCGATATAAAATTTATTGTTTTTATTCGGTTTTATTTTTACTGTTTTTACGTCTTCCTTGTTTTTTATGGAACCGTCTCCAACCATAATTTTTTGACCTTTTATCCGAGTTACGTCTTTTCCGTCGCAGACAAAAACATAAGTGTTCCCCGACGAAATGTTTATGGAACCGTCTTTTGCGATAAAAAGAACCGCCAAATCGCATCCGTCATTTATATTTATCCCCTTTTGGTCGCTTGCAGTATCCACATTCAATTCAAAAACAAGTTTTTTGTCAAGTTCGCTTATAACAAGAGCCGTATCGTCGCAATTTTCATTTTTAACAACAGCTTCAAATGCCGATGAAACAAGCATTGTCAAAAGCGCTCCCGGCGTTCCGTGACCGGTGCAATCGCAAAAACATAAAACAGAGCCCTTATCAAAATTTTTCATCCAGTAAATGTCGCCGCCTACAATATCCTTTGGCTGCCACACGCAGGCATAGTCCTCAAAAGCTTCCTTGAATACGCTCTCGGGCGGAAGCAGGTTCTTTTGAATCTTGCTTGCGTATTCAATGCCGGAAATCATGTTTACATGCTCTTTAACCCTTCCTGCCATTGAATTGACAGCGTCTTTTATTTCATCAAACTCATCGTTATAACTTCCTTGTATCCTTGCGTCAAGATTTTCGGCAATTATGCCCAATCCTTTAACCAGATGTTTAACCGGCATTAATTGAAGCGTTAAAATAAAATACATTACGCCGCTTATTAAAATTATCGCTATAAACAAAAAAACCAATGTTTCAAAAGTTACGCGGTTTAATTCCCTGTAATAATCGCTTTGCGGAACAAGCGCGGCAATCGTATTGTTATTAATATTTTTATATCCCGCGTAATATCTGTTAATGTCAATTTCTATCCACGAAAATCCGCTGCCTTCGTTTATTTTATTATACCATTCGTCTTTTAAAACATTTCTGTTGATAAAATTATTGCTGGGATGCGATATAATAATTCCATTATGAATGACAAATCCAAAACCATTGTTGCCAATTCTTGTTTCTTTTATCGCCTTGTTTATATTTATTTGATCCTGCAATCTTTCGATTACTTCCGCCTTAAAACCAAGCTGGACAAATCCCCCTGCCCTTCTTGCAACTCCCGTATAGTGAATAATGTCACCCAATGACAAATCGGGTCTTATTGTTCTTCTTGGCGCTTCGGATATTTCTGCCGCTTCCCCTCGCGCAAGCGCCAAATATTGAATCGTAGCCTGCGATGTATTAAAATTGTCCCCTATATAATCCCTTTTGTTGCTGTTAATTATATTTCCTTCCTTGTCTGCAATATTAAGTTCGATAATATCCATAGAAGCGGCAAGAGTCTGCAATTCTTGAACCGTAAAATCCCTGCCTGCATTATCCAATATATACGCGACTGTTCTTGCCATTGCGATATGTTTTTCCGCAAGCGTCTTTTTCGTAGAATCCAAAATTATATCAAGATGATTTATCTGCGCGGAAATATTTCCTATGAACATTTCCAATGCCGCGTTTGTCTTGTTTTCCACGATAGAATCAAGAAGCAGATAGTTATTTGAAGAAATTATCAAAACAGAAGCCAAAAAAATCAAAATAATGGGAACAAGAACCTTAATTTTAAAACTGAGCCGTTTTTTCATGTTTATTAATAACTGCCCGCGTTTTCGCCGGTTAAAATCTTAACCCCCGAGCTTGTTCCGATTCTGTCTGCGCCTGCATTAATAAACGAAACAATGTCTTCGCGCGTTTTTACGCCGCCTGCCGCTTTTATTTTAACGTTTTTGCCAATATTCTTTTTAAAAAGTTCAATGTCCGACAAAACGGCGCCCGCTGTTCCAAAACCTGTCGAAGTTTTGATAAAATCTGCGCCCGCTTCCGTAACAATAATGCAAAGGCGTATTTTTTCTTCGTCTGTCAAATAACAAGTTTCTATAATCACTTTTAGTATTTTATCGTCACAGGCTTTTTTTACAAGTTTGATTTCTTCCATGATATAATCAAAGTTTGCGTTTTTTACATCGCATACGTTAATCACCATGTCAATTTCATTTGCCCCGGAAAGAATTGCGCGCTGGGCTTCCAACACTTTTGCGGCGGTAATCGAATAACCCAACGGAAACCCGATAACCGTACATATGTTTAAATTATCGCAACAATCTTGATTGTAGCAATCTTGATTGCAGTAGTCATTGGAAATTTGTTTTACATAACACGGCGGAACGCAGACTGAAGCTGTTTTAAAGATAACCGCCTCGTCACAGAGGGTTTTTATCTCCTCCCGCGAAGCGGTCATTTTAAGCAATGTATGATCGATACGGCTAAAAATATCTTCGTTTGTCATTTATCCCATATTATTTATCGCCATAAGGACGAAATAAAGCACAAACATCAAGCTTGCTCCAACCAATATCGGGTGAACATCTTTTATCCTTTGCTTGAAAAGTTTGACAATTAAATAAAAGATAAATCCCGCCGCGATACCGTAAGAAATGTTATATGCAAGCGTCATTATTGCAATCGTAAAGAACGCAGGGATCGCCTCTTCTATTTCATCCCAGCGAATACCCTTAAACGACTCAGCCATCATGATGCCGACAATAATTAAAGCTGGAGCCGTAGCGGCGGCTGGAGCCATGCCGAATATTGCAACTAACGGAAGACAAACTACAAAAAGAGCGGCAACAACTACCGATGTAAGACCCGTTCGTCCGCCTTCGCTTATGCCGGAAGCGCTTTCAATATATGTCGTAGTATTGGAAGTTCCAAAAAGCGCGCCAATAGACGTCGCTGTCGAGTCTGCAAATAACGCCCTGTCCATTTTTGACTTAAAACCTTTTGATTCGCTCATTGCCCTTTCGTCATTGTTGTCAAAAATGCCTGTCTTGCGTCCTGCTCCGATAAACGTACCGATTGTATCAAACGTATCCGTAAGGCTGAAAGCAAAAACAACAATTATCACCTGAATTCCCCTGCCGCTTGAAAAAAGGCTTTTAAAACCGATATCGCCGAAGAACGCAAATGAAACATCACCGATTCCCGCAAGACGCGACAGATCAAAAAGTTTTTCCGGAACTGAAGTTACTCCCATTGGAATTCCAATCAGCGTTGCCGTAATAATTCCAATCAGCATGGCGCCTTTTACCTTAAGCATCATAAGAATGATAATCACCGTAAGACCGATAAGCGCCAAAAGAGGCGAATATTCGGTAAATCTTGAGAGAGACGGAACATTTCCGCCAATATTGATGATGCCTGCGCTTATAAAACCTATGTACGCTATAAAAAGACCGATACCGCCGCCGATTGCAAGCTGCAATGACTTTGGAATGGCTTTGATAATCGCTTTTCTTAGCTGCGTTACCGTAATTATTATATTGATGATACCGCAGATGAAAACCATCGCCAAAGCTTCCTGCCACTGGAATTTCAATCCCATGCAGACAGTAAATGTAAAGAACGCGTTCAATCCCATTCCTGGCGCAACTGCAAAAGGAACCTTTGCAACCAATCCCATAATAAGAGTTCCAATCGCCGCGGCAAGAATTGTCGCCACAAATATGCCGTTCCAGTTAAAAGGATTGGCATCGGTGCCGGCAGCGCTTAGTATGTTCGGATTTACAAACATGATGTACGCCATCGTAAAAAATGTTGTAAATCCCGCAAGGACTTCCGTACGAACAGTCGAACCGTTCTTTGTAATTCCAAAATACTTATCCATTCAATTTTCTCCCGACAATTCCGTTTTTATTTTGCATAGAGCGCGCGTTCAACATATTTTGTATGAAGCAGTTTGTGCGCCTTGTGTCCGCCCGGCTCGCCCAGGAATTCTTTGTAAACCTGCGTGATGCACGGATTCTGATGAGAACAGCGGTACTGCGATTTTTGATCGTCGCTGTAAATGCCTTCTGCGCGCTGTTTTCGGATTGCGTCCGTGCAGCCGTAAGGCTGTCCGCCGCCTGCGATACATCCGCCGCGGCATGCCATTACTTCTACAAAATGATACGGCACTTCCTTGCCCGCTTTTTTTGCTTCGCGGATTTTTTCCAATACGGCGGCGATGTTGCCCATCTGATGCGCAACCGCGATTCGTATTTTCAATCCATTTCCAAAATCGACTTCGCCTTCCTTTACGCCATCAAAACCGCGAGCCGGCTTAAAGTCAATATCGGAAAGCTCTTTTTTTGTTACGAGAAAATACGCGCTTCTTACGGCAGCTTCCATTACGCCGCCTGTTACGCCGAAAATTGTTCCCGCGCCTGTGT
>WQSP01000098.1 GCA_009787795.1 Treponema sp. | reverse complement strand
CAGGAGGGCCGCGGCGCAGCAAGAATCCGCTTACCGTTGCTTCCTTCCGGACCTGGCGGGGTTGGGCGGCGCTTGCTCGCACGGTTCCTGACGCAGAACAATTCCATGGTATAACGTAAAACACATCATGGTCAAGCGTTAGCAAAGCGTTCAATTTGTTAAATATCCATTAAAAAAAATTAGTAATCAGTTAACGTACTTTTCAATTTTTTTATACCTTGGATACTGAAAGCATCAATTTTTTTGGAGGATTTTTATGAAAAGGATTTTAGTAATTGCGTTAATAACGGCTTTTACAGCAACGGCTGCTTTTGCGCAGAATCTCACTCTTGGTGGATATTTTAACAGCGGACTTGGAATGGTAATGATTGGAGAAGATGAAATTTTCTTAAAAGCGTTTGGCGTTGATTCAGACAGCAATGGTTACAGGTTCCGTTTAAACGGTTCTTACCAGAATGAAGAAAGAAGCGCAGGTGCAAGATTCAGGCTTCAGTCACAGCGGACAACCGCTCTTTCGGGAACAGCCGCTTCCGGAGCCGCTCCGTCGGATCACTCGCACAATGTCAGCGGTTTTAATATGTATTTTTCCATACCCTTTGCCTACGGCTTTGCGAATTTCTTTGAGAACAAGTTGGGTTTTAGCGCAGGTATCGTAGACGACAGTTCATGGCAGACAGCGGATTGGTGGTTTAATGATGACGCAGGCGAAGGTCTTGGCGTATTATTAAAAATAAATCCCATTACCGGACTTAATTTTGGTTTTGGCGCCTATACGATTGCGCAGTTGGGCGGCGGCGCAAACAATGTGCTTGCACGCAACATCGATACCAGAGTTGATCTGGAAAACGCAAAATATACCATAAGCGCTTCCTATACATTGAAAGACGCTTTCTATATCGGCGCATCTTTTCGCACAGAAAGCACGGCTGGAGGAGCAAATGCCACAGGAACAACAGCTACCGTTGGGTCGACGATAGATGACAACAAAGGTTCCAGCATGGTCGTTGGGGATTTGCGCATATTTGCAGTGCCGAATCTTACCGCGGTTGTAGCGGCAGCGGCAGACAATCTTCAGGACTTTGAAAACAGGGGTTTAATGTTCATTTCCGAAACTTTTGCGTATAAATTCAATGACGAGTTGAATATTGGAATCAACGCGGTACAATTTATATATCAAAACGGCAATAACATGAGTATGCTTTTTAATCTTTGGGGCAGTTATGCTTTTGGTAACGTTGTTCCCCGTATGGATTTGGTATATTTTTTAAACGGCACAAGCGATCGCGCTACAGCTGCGGCAGCTTCGGCAAACCCGCGATATCACCGCAGAGGTTATGCTCCTCTTTCAAATGCCGCAGAACATTCTGTATTAAGCATCAGGCCTTCTGTCAGAATAAATCTTGACGGAAGAACACATTTTGAAATCGGCAATGTAACTTATATTGATTCGGCGACGTCAAATCAGACTTTTTGGGGTAACACCGGCGAAAGAATTACAAACGTGTTCTATCTCGATTTTAGATGGAATTTCTAAAACTACTGAGGGGTAATGAATGAAACATTTTTATTTGGCAATTGTCGCATTGATTTTATTATCTTGCCAGTCAACACAATCCGCCAATCAGGTTCTTCAGCGGAGTGTTAACGGAAAACTTACTTATATAGGAAGTTATTCTACAGGCAGTGTAAGCGAAAGCGGCGGCGTTGCGGAAATTGTTGTGTATAACAATGACAGCAAACAGATATATCTTGTGAACGGCGCTATTGGCAGTCTTGATATCGTAGACGCAAGCGGTCTGCGTTCAGGCAGATTCACAGAAATGCCTTTGTACAAACGCATCGATGTAAGCGCGATGGGAACGGCAAATGGTTTTAATTACGGCGATCTGACAAGCGTAGCTGTCAGCACAAGAAATAGAATTATCGCGCTTTCCGTTCATCACAACAGTTACAGTGAACAGGGTTATGTCGTCATATTAAATTATGAGGGCGAATATGTGCGTCATTATCGGGCAGGTGTTCAACCGGACATGATTTGTTTTACACCTGACGAACAATACATTTTAACTGCGGACGAAGGTGAACCAAGAGAAGGATACGGAGCGGGAAGAATCGATTCGCCAGGAACGGTTACGATAATAAATGTCGGCACTCACGAAGCGCGTACAGTCGGCTTTGAAGCCTTTAACAACGCGCATGCAAGAACCGCATTCCTAAACAGCGGAGGCATTCTAAACAGGGGAGCGCAGCCGTCTCTTGACTTTGAACCTGAGTATATCGCAATAAGCGAAAACAGCCGTACAGCTTATGTCGCGTTGCAAGAAGCAAATGCAATTGCGGTATTGGATATTGCAAGCGGAACATTTACATCTGTAATGGGTCTAGGTTTTAAAAACCATAACTTGCCGCAAAACAGTCTGGATGTTTTAAGAGACGGAAAGATTGAATTGCGCACGCAGAATCTATACGGCGCTTATCAGCCTGACGGAATTGCAGTTGTAACATTAAGAGGAACTACCTATGTTCTTTCTGCAAATGAAGGCGATGCAAGGGAATGGGGTTCGGGAAGCAATGCATACAATGACATTCTTCAATTCAATATCGACGGCAGCAGGTTTGATACAATAAACAATTCCTTAAAAGAAGGACTGGCTGACGGTGAAAGATATTTATTCGGAGCCCGTTCTTTTTCGATTTGGAATTTGAACGACGGAACGGCAAATTTAATATACGACAGCGGTAACGAGTTTGAAACGCGTACTGCCGGATATTTCCCGAATAATTTTAACGCTTCGCATACAAATAACGATTTGGACAGCAGAAGCGGCAGAAAAGGACCCGAACCTGAATATGTTACAACATTGCAAATTGGCAGAAGTACATACGCCATCATCGGTCTTGAACGTATCGGCGGAATAATGTTATACGACATTTCTAATCCCGCTTCTGTAAATTTTACCGATTACATTAATACCCGAAATTTTTCAGGCTCTGAACTTGGAAATATGGGCGATCTTGGTCCTGAAGGACTTTACGCTGTTGAAGCGGCTGCAAGTCCAACCAGACGTCCGTTAATATTTGTCGCAAACGAAATTTCAGGAACTATATCTGTTTATGAATTCAGATAAATCCAAAAAGGAGAATTAAATGAAAAAGAAAATTGCATTTATGTTTGTTTTATTGTCATTTGGTTTGCTGTTTGTAACAGCATGCAACAAGCCGGAAGCAGCGGGCGGTCAATCGCTTGCCGTTAACGGAAAGGCAAAATATGTGTTTCTGTTCATAGGAGACGGCATGTCGATGGCTCAAATTAACGCCGCCGAAGTGTATTCAACAGCGCGCCAGTCAAGCGATATCGAGGTAACGCGCCTTAGATTCACGCAGTTTCCGGTATCAGGACTTACAACTACTCATGATGCCGGAACTTTTATCACCGACTCCGCCTCCGCAGGGACCGCGATTGCATCGGGTAAAAAAACACTCAGCGGCGTTATCAACATGGATCCGGGCAGAACGCAAAATTTTAAGAATCTTGCTCAGTATGCGTCGGAATCGGGAAGGAAAGTCGGCTTGGTTACAACCGTTACGTTAAACCATGCAACCCCCGCATCATTTTACGGCTCGGTTCCTTCACGGGGCGATCTTTACGATTTGGGCGTTCAGCTTGCCAACAGTAATATCGATTATATAGCAGGCGGCGCTTTAGCTCAGCGCAGAGGAAAGAACGGCGATAAACAGGACGCGATCGAAATTGCGGTTTCAAACGGTTTTACTTATGTTGATACAAGGGCAGGTTTTAACGCTCTGCAACCCGGCGTTGGAAAAGTAATCAAGGTAAACGAAGTATTGCAGGATTCGGAAGCAATGCCCTATGATATCGATCGCAAAAGCGGGGACCTTTCTCTTGCAGACCTTACAAGAAAAGGAATTGAACTTCTTGATAATCCCAAAGGTTTTTTTATGATGGTAGAAGCCGGGAAGATTGACTGGGCAGGTCATGCAAACGATGCAGGCGCAAACATAAATGATGTGCTTGCGTTGGACGCGGCAATCGCAGTAGCTCTTGATTTTGCGAACCGTCATCCAAGAGAAACGCTCATCGTTATAACAGGCGATCATGAAACAGGCGGCATGACAATTGGTTTTGCGGGAACTCAATACGACACATTCTTTGACAGAATCGCGTTGCAGACAAAATCGTATGTTGCGTTTGACGAAGAAGTGTTAAAACCTTACAAGGCAAGAGTGAATCAATCCAACGCAAGGCTTGATGACCTTCTTCCCGCAATAAGAGAATCTTTTGGCATTGACTTTAATTCTTTGACCGCTGTTCAAAAGCAGGAAGTTGAATTCGCTTTTCAGCGTTCAATGGGGAATCAGCAAGTGCGCTCTTTTGCGGAGGATAAATATTTATTATATGGAGGATATGAACCTCTCACAATAAAATTAACCCAGATAATGAATCAGACAGCAGGGATCGGCTGGACAAGTTTTGCGCACACAGGAGTTCCAGTTCCGACTTTTGCAAGCGGAATACATCAGGAGATATTCGGCGGCTATTATGACAACACCGATATTTTCTTTAAACTTGCAAGCGCAATGAACATAAAGGTCAATTAATTCATGTTAAAGCATGACGCTTTGTCTTTCCTGGGCTTTTATAAAGAGTCCAGGAGGGACATTATTTTTATAATTGTTGCTGGGATTTTTACAATTATCATAATGTTTATTCCTACCGGATTTGAAGGAAGCGCGGCCTATTCAAACTCGATAAGATCAAGAGTGCGCGTTAAAAATGTAAATAACGAAATGTTAAAAATAATAGGTCCTGTAAGGCAGGGCGATCAGCAGCTTGATGTCGAAGTTTTAAACAAACGTTTTAAAGGGCAAATACATTCTACTTCCAATAATTTAATCGGCAAAATGGAATTGGATAAAATATACATGGAAGGCGACATTGCGTTTGCTGTATTAAGACTTACCGATGATGAAAAAATCGCCCATGTCCAGATGATCGATCATTACCGTACCCATAAAACTATTTTTCTTGCCGTCTGTTTTATAGCCGCCATGATACTTATTATGGGATGGATGGGAATAAAAACCCTTATCTCTTTTACTTTTACAATTATGGCGCTTGTTCGCATACTTTATCCGATGATACTGCACGGCTGGAATCCAATCTTTGCTTCCATATTAATAGCTTTACTGATTACGTCCTTAACATTGTTTCTGGTTGGCGGACTTTCCCGCCGCGCTCTTACTGCCTTCCTTGGCGCTTCGGGTGGAATTCTAGTTACGTCAATACTTGCATTTGTGTTTACTTCATGGTTTAAGATTCATGGCGCAGTGCGTCCTTTTACGGAAAATCTGCTTTTTACAGGTTTTGGACATTTGAATCTTGCGCACCTTTTTATCGCGGGCGTTTTTATTGCGGCTTCGGGAGCCATGACAGATCTTTCAATGGATGTGGCAGCCGCAATGGACGAAATAAAAAAACAACAGCCCGAGATTTCAAGATTTGCATTGATGCGTTCAGGTTATACGGTTGCGCGTCAGGCATCAGGCACAATGACTACAACGCTGCTTCTTGCGTATTCCGCCGAATACACGGCGATGATAATGGTTTTTATCGCGCAGGGAGTTCCACTGGAAAACATAATCAACATGATCTGGGTTTCATCGGAAATTGTGCATACTCTTGTCGGCAGTTTCGGCTTGATACTGGTAGCGCCGCTTACAGTCTTCGCAGGCGGAATGCTGTTAAAGAAATAATTCGCGGTCTATTTAAACAGCTTGTTAATCATTTTTCCGTAATTGTCCATAATCTTGGCGCGGATAAGTTCGCCCTTGCCCGAAAGTTCTTTGCCGGTTTCGAAAGGTCTTGCGTTTATGACAAACTTGTTTATGCGCTCGTAGGCTTTAAAACCGTTTTTCTGGCTTATGCGCTCGGAGATTTCGCGCGAAATCAATTCGATAATTTCCGGCTGCTGAAGCAACAATTCGTAATCGACAATAGGAATGGAGATTTCTTCGGCGTAATCCATAATTGCCTGCTGCCATGGAATGACAAGCACTGCAAGAAATTTCTGGTCTTGTCCTGCGACCATGCACATTTGAATGTACGGACTTTCCCTTAACTTGCACTCAATCGGAACAGGCTCGACGTTTTCACCGCCGCGCAGAACGATTGTGTCCTTTGCCCTGCCTGTAATGCGAAGCTCGTTGTTATGTGTCATCATGCCGATGTCGCCTGTGTTAAACCAGCCTTCGCTGTCAAGGAACGCCGCCGTAACGTCGGGCTTTTTGTAATAGCCCATCATTACCTGCCTGCCCCTTACATGAATTATGCCGTTGCGGCCGGGCGGCAGCGCTTTGCCGTTCTTGTCTGCAATTTTTGCTTCTGTGTTTGTCAAAAGCTGGCCGATTGTTCCGCGGCGCGATTTTTTATATTGACGCACAGTAACCAATGGCGCGGTTTCTGTTAATCCGTAAGCTTCCTGCAGTCTTATTCCAATCGAATTAAAAAACAAATCCGCCTTGGCAGGCAATGAACCGCCGCCCGATATGCCCGCCTTGAAACGTCCGCCAAAAACGCGCGCTATCCTGTTAAAAACAATTACCTGACCTAGACCGCGCGCAGGAAGAAGCAAAAGCCACGGAAGAAAACCGATAATCGAATCTATAAAACGGATACGTCCGTAAAAATTCGGCAAAAGGCAGAAGGTTAAATCCTTAAAATGCGTAAACATCATGGAAGCGGATACAGCCAAATCGTACACCTTTTTTGCAAAGGCGCCTTTTGCCTTTACTTTGCGGTTGATGCCGTCCATGATCGCTTCCCAAATGCGCGGAACGCTAACCATCCAATGAGGACGAAT
>WQSP01000097.1 GCA_009787795.1 Treponema sp. | reverse complement strand
CTTGGGACTTCACCGCGAATGGACGAAACTTCCCGCAGCGCTTCGCAGTAATTTGTCATGTCGGTCATTACAACCAAAACGTGCATGTTCATTTCGAATGCCAAAAATTCCGCTGCGGTTAGCGCGCACCTTGGAGCGATTAGCCGTTCAAGCGAAGGAGAGTCTGCCAATGAAAGAAATACGCATGTTTTTGCAAGAACGCCCGAATGTTCAAAGTCGTCGATAAAAAATCGCGCAACGTCATTGTTAATTCCCATCGCGCAGAAAACGATGACAAATTGTTCGTCTTCCCTTAAAATTTTTGCCTGACGCACAATTTGCGCGGCAAGCCGATTGTGAGGAAGACCGTTACCCGAAAATATCGGGAGTTTTTGTCCTCTGATAAGCGTATTCATTCCGTCAATCGAAGAAATACCCGTTTGGATAAAATCCCTTGGGTATGTTCGCGCATAGGGATTTATCGGAAGACCGTTAATGTCATAAGTTTTGGAAGAAAAAATTTCGCCGTATCCGTCGGCAGGGTTTCCAAGCCCGTTAAAGACCCTTCCCAAAAGACCGGATCCCACGCGAAGCTCCATAGGCTTGTCCAGGAATTCAACTCTTGAGTCTTCTGCGGAAAGTCCCGTGCTGTTTCCAAAAATTTGAACCGCCGCCAAATCTTCGCTTATATCCAAAACGCGCCCAAGTTTTTTGTTGTTGTCGCGGTCATAAACAAAAACCATTTCGTTAAAGCCGACATTCTTGCAATGAGAAGTAATGACCAAAGGTCCTTCGATTTTTGTCAGTCCCTTGTATTCAATTCCTCTCATAAAATTTTCCTCGCCCTGTAAGTTCTTTCAAGTTCTTCAAGGGCGTTTCGCATTTTTTCTTCGTATTTTTCCATTTTTTCAAGGTCGTCATTTTTTACGGTGCTTTTAAGGCGGGATAATCCTTCCTTGTAATCGGTTTCCAATATTTTTGTAATGGGCGCGCCAAGCTCAATGCAGGAACGGGCGCGTTCATGAAACTCGACAATCAGTTTTAAAAGGCGTATTTGCTTGTCGGGAATGCAGTACATGTCGATTTCATCGAATGAATTTTGCTGCAAAAAACCGTCTTTAATTATTTGAGACGTCAACAAAACAAGTTTTTGCTCGTCGGGAAGCGCGTCTGGTCCTATCAAGCGCACAATTTCAGATAACCTTTGATCGTGTTTTAAAATATCCAGGCTTTTTTTTCTGACAACTGTCCAATTTGGATTTATTTTTTCCCACCAGCTTTGAACCTCTCCCGCATATTCGGAATAACTTTCCGTCCAGCTTATTGCGGGGTAATGGCGCGCATTTGCAAGTTCCCTGTCCAATGCCCAAAAGCACCTTATAAAACGTTTTGTATGCTGTGTTACAGGCTCCGAAAAATCGCCGCCGGGCGGAGAAATCGCGCCGATAATCGAAACGGATCCTTCCTTTCCGCCGAGAGTTTTTACTTTTCCCGCCCTCTCGTAAAATTCCGCAAGGCGCGTTGGAAGGTATGCAGGGAACCCTTCTTCGGCAGGCATCTCTTCCATGCGCCCGGAAAGTTCGCGTAACGCTTCCGCCCACCTGCTTGTGGAATCCGCCATGATCGCAACGTGATATCCCATGTCCCTGTAAAATTCCGCAAAGGTAACGCCCGTATAAATTGACACCTCACGCGCGGCAACGGGCATGTTCGAAGTGTTCGCAATCAAAAGCGTTCTTTCCATCAAACTGCGTCCCGTTCGCGGATCCTGCAACTGCGGAAATTCGGATAAAACTTCCGTCATTTCGTTGCCGCGCTCTCCGCAGCCTATGTAAACAATTACGTCCGCATCACACCATTTTGCGATTGCGTGCTGAGTCATTGTCTTTCCTGTGCCGAATCCGCCGGGGATCGCGGCAGTTCCGCCTTTGGACAACGGAAAAAAAATATCGATAACGCGCTCTCCCGTAATTAGCGGCGTATCGGGCGAAAGACGCGATGCAACAGGGCGCGAAGATCTAACAGGCCACCACTGCGCAAAAGCAATTTCTTCATTAAAAGAAGTTCTTGCGGCAGTTTCAAAAATCGAATAATCGCCTTCTGCACACAAGTATGAAATTTCGCCTCCCTTTATATTGGGGGGAATCATTATTTTGCAGGTAACGCTTTGCGTTTCTTTAATTGTGCCCAAAACAAGTCCGCCATAAGCCTTTATTTTTTCTTTGTTGCTTAAACTTTCAGCCAACGCAGGGTCGGGAACAAAATGCCATTTTTTGTTTGTATCAAGCTGATTGCCTCCTCCTCCCGGTTTCATGAATGCGCCGTCCTTTTCGTAAAGAAGGGCCAAAGGACGCTGGATGCCGTCGTATATGGTTCCCATTAAACCGGGACCTAAAAGAGCGCAAAGGGGCCGGCCTGTACTTACTGCGGGGCTTCCGACTTTCAAGCCTGTGTTGTCTTCGTAAACCTGAATGACAGCTTCATCCCCGTCGATTCGCACAATTTCGCCCGAGATTCGATTTTCGCCCACTTCAACAAGATCAAATAAACCTGAAGCGCCAAGACCGGAAGCGCGGACAATGGGTCCCGATATTCGTCTGACGCGTCCTTCTGTCATGACGCCCTCATGAATTCATCGCCCAAAAGGGCGCATGTCAACTCTTCGCGTTTGTTCAAAAGAAGAGTGTCGATTAAATCCTGTATGGAAGCCGACATTCGGATATTCCTTGTATCCAGAATTATCCAAGGATAGGAATTTTTGTCCTGCAACGGGGAAACCGTCAATGAGGAACAATCGATGTTCAACGACTTTAACAGATCCTTCGCTTCGTTTTCTTCCAATCCGTTATACGAAACTTTTAGTTCCTGCGGTTTCATTTCGTCTTTGCAGGAAGAAATTCCTTTTAAGAGTTTTTCGGACAAAAGTTCCAGAATGTTTGCCCTGTTAAGGCTTTTATACCATGTCAAAACGGCATTCTTTAAAAGAGTTTCCAATTTTTCCATTTTAATCCTGTTTTTGTCGATGGGAAGGCGAGCCGTAACTCTCATATTTTCGTCTTTTTCCGATTTTTTGTATTCTGCGTCCAGTTTTAAAACAGCATCGTTAAACTTCTTGTCCCATTTTGCATTGTTTTCGCTTATTGTATCTTCGCCCGACTTTAAGGCGCGATGCGCCTTCTTTCTTGCGTCTTCCAATATTTCACGGTCAAGCACTTCTGTGGACTGAAGTTCTTCCATATTTATCTACTTGAGAACGGACGCCGGTTTTCTTTTTCATCGATTCTTTCAAGAACAATCTGCGCAAGTCTTTTAAAATGCTGCGGAAGAAGTTCCTGATCCGGGCTGTTATAATATTCAAGAAGAGCGTTTAATCCTTCGCGGGCTTGATCGTATTTTCCCTGTTTGTAGTGAATATGGGCAATATGATATTCGGCAGTTATTACAAGATCCATGTTTGTGCGGTTCCGTTCGTTTAAAACCTGATAATATTGCAAAGCCAAACTGTATCTGTTTCTGTCGGTGGCTTCCTGTCCGCGCTGAATAAGTTCTGCAGGGGACATATCGTCGGTTATATTCGCCGTTGTATTGCAGGAAAAAATCAAAAAAGAGACGGCAAGCGCAAAAATCAATCTTTTCATTGTCATAGTATACATAAAACAACAGCATTAGTAAAGTGTAACATTGACCTTACTTTCGAAAATGTGCATAATTTGCCTATGGTTGCAGGTATTATCGGCGCGACAGGCTATGCCGGCGCCGAATTGACGAGGCTCCTTTCAGGGCATCCAAAAACAGACAGATTAATATTGTCCTCGGTAAGTTTTGAGGGCGAAAAAATCGAAAACATCTACCCCAATTTTTTGGGCAGGATTTCGCTTCCGCTTTTAAAAGCCGAGGACGTAATTGCAGGCTCGGATGTCGTTTTTTCGGCGCTTCCCCATGCTGTCGGAGAACCGTTCGCCTTGTCCTGCATGGAAAAAAAGATTCACTTTATTGACCTGTCCGCCGACTTCAGGTTCGACGACGACGAGGACACATACAACGCATGGTACGGCAAAAATTACCGGTTCCCCGATTTGCACAAGAAATCGATATACGGTTTGCCCGAAATGAACAGGCAAATGATAAAAGACGAAGCGTCAAAGGGAAGCGTAATTATAGGAAACCCCGGCTGCTACCCGACAGGCGCAACATTGGGCATTTTGCCGGTTATGTCCTCTTCGGTTTATGATTCTTCCTATCCGATTATTGTAGATTCCGTTTCAGGCACTTCGGGCGGCGGCAGGGAGCCGTCAAGGTCTTTTCATTACAGTGAATGCGCGGACTCTGTTGCGCCGTACAAGGTGGCAAGTCACAGACATTCGCCCGAGATTAGCAGAAACATTGCCGTTATTTCAAAAAGAAACGGAACAGAATCTCCCAAAGTTATTTTTACGCCGCATCTTGCTCCCATGAACAGGGGAATTTTAAGCACGATTTACATTCCGCTTTCACAAAATTGTCGTGTAACGCCCGATAAAATCGAAGAAAAAACAAATGAGTTCCAAAAGCTCTACGAAGATTTTTATAAGGACGAGCCGTTTGTCAGGGTATTGCCCAAAGGCGTATATGCGGCAACCAACAGGGTGCGCCAGTCCAATTACTGCGACATTTGCGTTCAGATCGACATTAACGGCACAACATTGATAGTCGCGACAGCCATCGACAACATGGTAAAGGGAGCGGCAGGACAGGCGATACAAAACATGAACATCTTGTTCGGTTTCGACGAGACCTTAGGTCTTAACGCCATTCCAATGCTATTTTAAAAAAAAGGATATTTACATGACAGAAATTACGGGTGGTGTGTGCGCGCCGAAAGGGTTTATGGCAGGCGGAGTTCGCTGCGGCATTAAACCAAGTTCGCAAAAAAAAGATTTGGCGATGATTTTTTCGCGTAACCCTTGCTCCGCCGCGGCAATGTTTACAAAAAACAAGGTAAAAGCCGCAAGCGTACAAGTCAGTCAGGAAAATTTGGCAGAAGGCTCTCTTCGTTTGATAATCGCAAACTCGGGGAATGCAAATGCCTGCACAGGGCAGGAAGGTATGTCTGCCGCAAAACGGATGGCGCAGGCTGCGGCGGATGCGTTTTTAATAAGGCCTTCCGAAGTTGCAGTTGCGTCAACGGGAGTTATCGGCGTAAAACTTCCTGTCGAGTTAATCGAAAAAAACGTGCAAGCCTTAAAATCCTCTTTAAAAGACGACGCTCAAGGAAACGCAGATGCCCTGGAAGCCATAATGACAACAGATACGCGCAAAAAAGAAATCGCCGTAGAATTTGATATCGGAAAAAAACCCGTAAGAATAGGCGCCATAACAAAGGGCTCAGGGATGATTCATCCCAACATGGCGACAATGTTAACATTCATTACAACAGATGCGGCAATTATTCCCTCCGCGCTCGATTTGAGTCTTAGAAGAGCCGTTAAAAAATCTTTTAACTGTTTGACTGTAGACGGCGACACTTCCACAAACGATATGGTTGTCGTAATGGCAAACGGCGAAGCGGGCAATAAATTGATAATGAACGAAACACTGGTTAACGAAGGCTCAACTGCCATTACCGATGAGGATTTTGAAACATTCTGCGCCGCCATGGATCACGTTTGCATTGCTCTGACCAAAATGATGGCGCGTGACGGAGAAGGAGCCACAAAACTTGTAACGGTTAATGTTACAGGCGCATCTTGCGAAGAAGCTGCAGAAAAACTTTCAAAATCCGTTGCAAAATCAAGCCTTGTAAAAGCGGCATGTTTCGGCGCGGACGCAAATTGGGGCAGGGTGTTATGCGCAATGGGGTATTCGCAGGCGGAATTTAATCCTTTAAGGACAGGCGTAAGTTTTAAAAGCGGGAAAGGGGAAATCGAAGTTTGCAAAGAAGGGCAGACTGTAAATTTTTGCGAAGAAAAGGCAAAGGAAATATTGTCACAGGAAGAAATAGAAATTTTAATTACGCTTGACGAAGGAAACGCAAAAGCTTCTGCCTGGGGATGCGATCTTACATACGATTATGTTAAAATTAACGGAGATTACAGATCATGAGCGATGTTTCAATTTCAAATAAGGACAGGGCAAATACGCTGATTCATGCGCTGCCGTATATTCAAAATTTTCAGAATAAGACAATTGTCGTAAAATACGGCGGAAACGCCATGCTTAATGATGAGCTCAAAAAGGCGGTTATCGAAGACATTATATTGATGTCTTGCGTGGGCATAAGAACAGTTTTGGTTCACGGCGGCGGCCCTGAAATCGAAGCCATGCTGAAAAAAACCGGCAAGGAAAGCCGCTTTGTAAACGGTCTTAGATACACCGACGAAGAAACAATGGATATCGTTCAAATGGTTCTTTGCGGAAAAGTAAACAAGGACATTACGGCTCTCCTTCAAAAAAATGGCGGCAGGGCAATCGGTCTTTGCGGAATAGATACGGGGTTTTTAAAGGCGCGGCGCATCAAGGGAGATAGCGACCTTGGTCTTGTCGGCGAAATCAAAAGCGTCGATGTTTCGTTATTGAACACGATTTTAAACGAGGGAATAATCCCCGTAATTTCGTCGGTTGCATACGGTACGGGCGATGACGAAGGGAAGCCACTCAATATAAACGCGGATATTGCGGCGGCAAAAATCGCGGCGGCAATCGGAGCCGAAAAACTCGTTTTAATGACCGATGTCAGGGGTATTTTGCGCGATGTAAATGACGAAACTTCGCTTATAAAAACGGTAGAAAGGCGCAATTTGGACTCCCTGAAAAATGAGGGAATTATCAGCAAAGGCATGATCCCAAAAACCGACTGCTGCGCCATCGCACTGGACGGAGGGGTAACGAAAGCTCACATAATTGACGGCAGGCTCTCCCATGCCATTTTAATCGAACTTTTTACGGACGAAGGCATCGGAACGGAGATTTTAACCTCCGACCCGTGAAAAACACTAGACACGCATCCGTAAAATTTGATAGTATATTCAATAGTATAAGGAGGCCAGTTGGCAGAGAAAGATTTACGTGTAAACGAGCAGATTCGTTCCAGGGAAGTTCGTCTAATCCGGGATGATGGTGACCAGGGAATTA
>WQSP01000096.1 GCA_009787795.1 Treponema sp. | reverse complement strand
TTAAACAGGCAATTGCAGAAATGACAAAGCTTAAAAAAAGGTGGGAAAAGAAAGATGCAGAATAAAAAAAACAGCATACTTGTTGTAGACGACGAAAGAGACAATATCAGCTCGTTAAAAATAATTTTAAGTCCCGAATATAAAGTATACGCTTCTACTAAAGGAAAAGACGCAATAGAAACCGCGCATGAATTTTTGCCTGACATTATTTTGCTTGATGTGCTAATGCCGGATATGGACGGATACGATGTTATTACCGCATTAAAAAATTCCGAAAAAACACGCGATATTCCGGTAATTTTTATTACCGGGCTTGATAACTCAAGCGCGGAAATAAAAGGGCTGGCGTTGGGAGCAGCAGATTATATTTTAAAGCCTTTTCATCCTGCGATTGTAAAACTAAGGGTACAGCATCAAGTGCAGCTTGTAGAGCGTCATCGTCAGCAGACGCTGATGACAAAAATTGCGCATAATTTTTTGGTTAACTCAAGCAATGACGAATTATACACAGGTACGCTTAAGGTAATGGGAGAATTTATAGGTAATACGGCAATTTTGCTTTATAAGCTTAATGCGAATCAAAATGTGATTGTTTGCCAGAATGAATGGATGAATCCGGCAGCGAATATGGATTCGCGAATCGGAACAATAATTAAACTTACGGAAGAAAGCATATCTGATATAAATAATTTATTATCGAACAGTGAAAAAGAATTATGCCTAAAACCGGAAGACATCATTATTCAAAAAATAAAAAAATCAAACAGCCACCTTTTGGAAAACTTTATTGCAACGCCGATTTATATTAAAGGAAGAATGAACGCGATTCTGGTTTTAACAAGCGAAGATAAACGCGAGTGGAGCGAAAGCGAAACAGGACTTATCGTTCTTGCGGCAAGTATTTTTTCGGGAGTTTTTGAACGTAACGAGATACAGCATAACGAATATTTAGGAAGGGTAAAAACTGAATTTTTATCGCGCATGAGCCATGAAATGCGCACTCCGTTAAATGCGATTATGGGAATACTTCAGGTTTTTGATCTTTTGGGCGTTCCGGAAAACCTAAAGGAAAACTGCAGTTTGATGAACTCATCTGCGCGCACCCTTTTGCGATTAATTGACGATGTGCTTGATATTTCCGATATGGAATACGGAATGTACAAACTGGCAAATGCGCCGTTTGATTTTAAATTGATGGCAAGGGAAATTCTTAGGAACGCTGATGAAAATGCGTCAAAAAAGAATCAAATACTCGATTGTAAAATTGATCCTGCTATTCCCGCCTCTCTTATCGGGGATGAAAAAAGATTAAGGCAGGTAATTAATACATTTTTATCAAACGCTGTAAAGTTTACGGCGGAAGAAGGCGAAATATTTTTTGACGCGCGTTTAATTGACGAAGAAAACGAAATTGTTACGCTTCAGATAGAAATTACAGATAACGGAATCGGCATATCCAAAGAACAGCAGGACAAACTTTTTTCTGTTTTTGAACAGGGAGACGGCGGTCTTACAAGGGATTATGACGGACTTGGAATCGGACTTGCGTTGTCAAAACGCATTATTGACATGATGGGCGGAAATATTCGGGTAGAGTCACAATTCGGCAAAGGATCAAAATTTAATTTTACCTGCAAATTTAAAAGGTAAAATTATTACAAGGGTACGAATAAATTCTTTGCTACGCCGCAGACAGGGCATGTAAAATCGTCATGCAGTTTTTCAAATTCTTCCTTGCTGCCCTCGTACTCGAAACCGCAGATACTGCATTTATACGAAGCTTTCTTTGATTCATTTTCTTCTACATAAGTTGAAGCGTTCTTGGGCGCTTTTCCCTTAATTACATTGTGATAATAATCGTACGTTAAAGGTTTTTCGTTTGAAATATTCTGCGCTTCTTCAACTTCTGCGGTAAAAATCGTATGCGTATAAATATCAATAGAATCTATCACCTTGCATTGAATGTATCCCGTAACGCCTTCTTTAAGATACGGTATGCCGGACGGCGAAAGGTCATAAGGCGCTTTTGAAAATTTATCGGTGTCGCGGCTTGAATGAAAACCAAATGTGCCGATTATGTTTTCCTTTACTTCCTGCGATAAAATAGAAACAGTAAACGCTTTTGTTTTTTTTATGCAGGCGTTTGTGTAATTGTCTTTGTTAATGCAAACGGAAAGCGTAACAGGTTTTGCCGTTGTCTGAAGAACAGTGTTTACAACGCAGCCTGCAAATCCTTTGCCTTCGTCTTTTGCGCCGATTATGTAAAGTCCCGAAGATAATTTAAATAATGTTGTAATATCCATATTATCAGTATATCATAAATCACATTGACGTGAACACTATCATATTATAATATTATTCAAATGGGTGATTTATTAGTATTATTTATCAGTCTTACTGTTTTTGGCGTTGGAGCCACTATTGTGGACTTCCTTGGCATTTTGGATAATTCAAGCGAAGGCGGCGAACAAGGCGATGATACGCAGGTTGGCAAAGGTTCCAATTTGGCGAAGACAGGCGAAAAGCCGGAATCACGCAGCGAAGCTTCCAGCTTTAAAGTTGTTTCTACGATAATGAATGTTCTTAGAAATGCGGTTTATTTTTCTCTCGGGTTCGGACCGACAGGACTTTTTGCCGCGCTTTCGGGGCTTTCAAAAACATCGGGTCTTCTTTGGGCTCTTGGTTTTGGAGTTGCGATGATTTTTCTTGCAGGTTTTATTAAAAAATTGATAAGGCGCGATACAGATTCTACGATAAAACCAAATGAATTGCTTCAGGAAAAAGGAACGCTTCTTCTTCCTCTTGCAGGCGAAGAAATTTCAAAAGCTGTGGTGCATCAATATGGAAGAGAAATCGAAATATATGTTCGCTCAAGCGATAAAGACTGTAAACTTTCAAAAGGAAAAGATATCATTATAGAAGAATATGATAACGATATTTATTGGGTAAAACCTGCGGAGGATTAAGGAGTTGAGTATGGGTATTTTTTACGGAACCCTGGGAGTTCTGGCTTTTATTTTTTTAATTATAATTTTAAAGTCGCTTATAAAAGTTGCGCTGCCTAACCGCATCATGGTTGTTACAGGACGCAGAACAAAACGCAACGGAAAAACATTCGGCTTTTCAGTAAATCGCGGACGCACAACAGTTATACCGTATTTTCAGGCGATTGGCTCACTCGACTTGGATGTGTTTCCGATAAATGTGCGCGTTGAAGGCGTGAACAGCGCAAACGGAATTACAGTCGGCGCCGATACTACCGCCTGTGTTTGTATCGATGACGATGACGAAGCAATGTTGTACAGCGCTGTCGAACGGCTTATGGGAAAAGACAGTCAGCAGATACATGATCAAGTGCAGCAAACGCTGATTGGAAATTTTCGCGGAGCTTTAAATAAGGCGACTCCTCTTCAGGCGATCGGCATGGAAGACAGCGCCGACGAAAACACAGGAGAGCGAGCGCATTTTCGCGCCGAATTGTTTTCCGACATTAACGCGGATTTGCGTTCGTTTGGAATGAAGGTTGTTTCCGTTTCGCTTCAAAAAATTTGGGATACGTCAAATTATATCGCCAATCTTGCGCAGAAAACGCTTGCTGAAAAAAGGCAGGAAGTTGAAATTGAGGAATCGCGGTTACGCGCAATTGCCGAGCAGGCGGAAAGCGACGCCCGAAGGCGAATGGAAGTTGCAAAGAACAAGGCGGACGAAGCGATTATTGCGGCAAGGCAGGAGCTTGAAGTATACCGCAGAGAATCCGAAGGTTTGATAAAAGAAGCCAGCATAACTGCGGATCAGTCAATTGCGCAGGCGGCAAACTCGGGCGAAGCTGCAGTGCAAAAAATGCTTGTAGAACTTCAAAAATTAAAAAATCAGACATCCCTTACGCTGGAAGCCGAGGCTCTGGAAGAAAAAGCGCGGATAATCGCAAGCGGCGATCAGGAAGCTGTCGCGATTAAAAGATCCGCGCATAACGAAATTCTCAAAGGCAAGGCGCAGTTAATTTCCAAATACGGAGACGACGCGCAAGCTGTAATGTTCCTTCAGGAAAGACTTCCGCTTCTTTATAAAACCTATATGGAATCCGCAAGAGAAACAAAAGTTGACAGCTTTGTAATAATGAATAACGAAGAAGGATTTTCAGGCGCCGTAAACCGAGGGCCGCGCGCATTTGCGGATTTTCTTAAAACATTTTCCGAAACATTCGCGGTGGATATCAAATCATTTATCGGAGAAAAATCATGATAACATTTGGAATAGTGCTAGGTTCTCTTGTAGGAATCACCATTTTAATTCAGCTTATTACAAATATGAAAATCGTCGGCGGAAACGAACTTGGCGTAATAACAGGTTCGGGACGCTTAAAGGGATTCAGAACATTTTCGGGCGGACGCGCATTTGTCATTCCGCTTTTTCAAAAGTTCAGCAAATTCGATCTTACGCCAATCACAATCGAAGTTGTGGTAGAATCCGCAATAGCGGCTGGAATTGTCCCTTTAAATGTTAAAGCTACGGTTTCATTTGCAATCGCAAGCAATGAAGCGGGAAGGTCTTACGCCGTTACGCGCATTTTAAATCTTGCCTCTAACAGAAAAGAGCTTGCAAAGATTGCAGGAGACATTATAGAAGGGCATTTAAGGGATTCAATCGCAAGCGTAACCCCCGAACAGGTAATGAAGGACAAGGACGCTCTTGTTTCAAAGATGATCAATGTGTGCAAAGGCGACTTGGAAAACATCGGGCTTCAAATTACCACGATGAATATCGCGGATGTTGACGATCATCGTCTTCCCGGAGTTGAAGAGCCTGATTTGTACATTGCGCTTCTAAAACGCATTCAATCGGCTAATGCGGAAACGCGCGCAAGGGAAGCGCAGGCGGAATCGAAAGCGTCTGCGGCGGAACAGGCGGAAGGAAGGCGCGCTGAAACCGAAGTAAAAAATATGCATAACGAACTTGACAGGCTAAAGGCGCAGGTAAGGGTCGCTCTTGCGCAGGAAACGCAGCGTAAAAAGGTCGGTGTGGAACAGGTTTCCGCCGATGCAAAAGCGAGAGTTTCGGGCGTAACCGCAGAATTGGAAGCGGAAAAACAAAATATTGAACTTTTACGCAATCGCTACAAGGCAGAGCTTATAACGCCAGCGCAGGCATTAAAGGAAAAAGCAGTGCTTGACGCAAAAGCGGAAGTTGCGTCATGGTACGAAGTCGCAAGAGCGGAAACCGAACAGCTTGAAGTTACATTAAAAACAATCAAGGAAGCGGGCAAAGGAAAAGCCGCGTGGATGATCGAAAATTTCAACAGCCTGTTTGAGCCGTTTACGGAAACGCTCTCTCATTATCCTGTCGAACATGTATCGATAATAACAGGCGCTGCCACAAACGGCGAACCTATTTCCGCGATTCATCCCAATGCCGCCGCCAAAGCAAGAAACGACATTATGGAAGACGCGTTAAAAAAAGCGGTTAAAAATGTTCATTAAAAATTAGGCAAAAAGGTATAAACATAATATGAGCGAAAACAGCAACCTCGGCGTAAACCCAAAAAAAATCTTTGCAATAGCAATACCGATAATTATTCAGCAGTTAAGCCATCAGATGCAGGTTTGGGTGGACAGAGCGATGCTTGGACACATTAACCCGGAGTTTTTTTCCGCTGTCGGCAATTCGCTGGTTCCTTACTTTGCGGTTATTTCTACAATCGTGGCGATTTCGTCCGGAACGACAATTTTAATTGCGCAAAGTGTCGGAGCAAAGAATTTTGAATTAAGCAGGAAATACGCGGAATGTTCATTTGTAGGAAATTCGATATTCCCGGTAATTGCATTTTTATTCTTCTTTTTTTGTTCTCCGTGGATGTTCAAATTGATGGGCGTTCAATCTCCGATTTATGAGTATGCTGTCAGTTATATCAGAATAACGTCATACAGTCTGTTCATTATCGGGATCGTTTCTACCTGCTCTTCGATATTGCAGGGAATCGGGTTTACAAAAATGATCATGGTTACGGGAATAATCACAAATGTGCTGAATATTTTCTTTGACTGGGTTTTAATTTACGGAAAGTTCGGGCTTCCTGCAATGAATATCGAAGGCGCCGCCACGGCTACCGTTATTGCAAACTTTTCCGCGCTGCCGTTTTTAATCATCTATGTAATTAAAAGAAAAAAAATGCCTTTTAAAATAAAAGTGCGCAACATTTTCAAATTCGATTTTAATTTGTATAAAAATGTGTTTAAAATAGGCGTTCCGTCGGGCGGCGAATACGCGTTATGGAGTTTGGGAAATCTTTTTGTCGTTTCGTATTTGAACAGAATTGACATAATGGCGGCAGGTATTTATACGCTTTTATTTTCCATACAGGGATTGTCCGTTATTTTATACGCAGGCTTTGCGCAGGCAGGCATGACATTGGCAGGTCAAAAAACCGGAGAGAACGAACCCAAACAGGCAATCAATATCGTATATAAGTGTTTAAGCTTTGCAATTATTGTATGCGCGGTCGTCACCGCAGTATACTGCGCAATCCCGGGAAAAATACTCGGTCTTTTTACTTCTGATGCTTTATTGATTGATTTTTCCACGCCGTTTTTGCTTTTTCTTACGATTACTATGTTTCCAAAAGCCGCAAATATCGTTGTTGGATACGGAATTCGCGGCACCGGCGACACAAGATGGATGCTTTATACCCAAATATTCGGAACAATACTTGTAATGACGCTCTGCTATATTTTAATTTTTATCGCAGGTCTCGGTTTATGGGCAGTATTTATTACATCTCTTGCGGATGAAGCCGTCCGAAGCATAATCAATATGCTGCGGTTTTCCAAAGGAAGGGAATTCTTTTTGTTAAAACCGTTTGTTAAAAATTAAAAAGACGATTTTACCCTGTTAACCCGAATTCTCACAATGTGAGCAACATCCTCACTCTCCCAAAAGATAATCTTAAATTATGATGAAAACATACAATAAAAAAGCATCTTTTTTGCTTGCTTTAGTGACAGATCAATATTACAATATTAGAAAATCGGGCTTAACAACAGCAAACCCAATAGGGAATGTTAAGCTTTTATCAACAGGACCTCAAAGGAGAGGAGAGACGCCATGGAAATTACTGATATCAGGGTCCGCAAGGTGACTGGCGGTGGCAAACCGAAAGC
>WQSP01000095.1 GCA_009787795.1 Treponema sp. | reverse complement strand
GCGGCCCATGCGGGGGAAGCGGGGAAAGGTTTTGCCGTTGTTGCCGCTGAGATTCGAAAGCTTGCTGAAAGTTCCAGCGTACAATCAAAGACCATAAGCGAAATCTTAAAAAAGATAAAGAATTCCATAGAGAAAATTTCAGGTTCAACAGAAAATGTTTTAACAAAGTTTGGCGCGATTGACGACAGCGTAAAGGTAGTCGCGGAACAGGAAGAAAACATTCTTCACGCAATGGAGGAACAGGGCATAGGCAGCAAGCAAATTTTGGAAGGTGTCGGCAAGGTTAACGAAATAACGCGTCAGGTAAGCGACAGATCGGGAGAAATGATGCACAATGCGCATGAGGTAATCCGCGAAAGCGAAAACCTGGAAAAGGCCACGCAGGAGATCGAATGCGGCATGAACGAAATGGCAACCGGAGCCAGTCAAATCAACATTGCCGTAAATCATGTTAACGAGATTAGCGGCAAGAACCGCGAAGGAATCAATGTGCTGATAGGAGAAGTGTCACGTTTTAAAGTGGCGTAAAGATTTATTGAGTATGCCTTGCAAACAATTGCCGGGCATACTCTTTTTTATGAACTTAATCAACCTTAAATCGCGAAACCTCATTTATTAACAGGTTGATGTTTTCACGATTTTTTGACGTTAATTCATTAACGTGATGTATCGCAGTATTAATTTGTTCCGACCCTTGAGCCATCTCGTTAACGCCTGAAGAAATTTCCTGGGTTTTTCTTTCCAATGCCTCGCTTTCTTTTATTACTTCCTTTGAACCTTCAAGCATTTCATGTGATCCGCTCGTCACCTGCCTGGTTATATCGTTAATATTGGCAATACCCTGGAGAATTTGTTTGCTTCCAATACCCTGCTCTTCCATCGCATTGCGGATATTCTCTTCTTGCTGCGCAACAGTTCTAATGCTGGCATCGATGGATTCAAATTTCGACAGAACGTTTTCTGTAGATTTGGTTATCTTGTCGATGGATTCTTTTATTTTTTTCAGAACCGAGCTGATAATTTTTGACTGTGCGCCGGAATTCTCCGCCAATTTTCTAATTTCGTCGGCAACAACGGCAAACCCCTTGCCTGCCTCTCCTGCGTGGGCAGCCTCGATTGCGGCATTCATCGAAAGCAAATTGGTCTGACTTGCAATATTCTGCATTACAGAGTTAATCTCCAACAAACCTTCCGATTCTTTGGCGATTTCCTTAATGTCTTCCGATACCTCGAACAAACCGGCTCGTCCAATTTCGGAAGAATCGATCAGCATTTTTACATTATCGCCGTTTTTAATTAGCGTTTCGGTAACAGATCTTGTGTTGGCGACCATTTGTTCGATTGCGGACGATGCCTGCGCAATATTGTCGCTTTGATTTTGAACATGTCCGTCAAGTTTATCTATATTCACAACGACCTGATCCATTGTGGCATGTGTTTCGCTGACGCTGGCGCTCTGGGATATGATTCTTTCTTTAATGCTGGAAACATTTGCCGTTATCTCATGAACCGCTGCCGCAGTTTCGCTCATATCACTTGAAAGGCTGTCGCCAATTCCCGATAATTGAGCCGCTTCTTTTCTGATATTGATTACCAGTTCCCTAATTCTGTTTAGAATCTTGTTAAAATATTTAACAAGATCGCCAACCTCGTCTTTGGATTTACAATCCACCTGATGGGTCAAATCCGCTTCGCCTTCGGCAATATCCTTAAGGGTAAGAGTCACGGCTACAATCGGATTTACAATCCTTCTGATAAACAAAACAGTTATAAAGAAAGCGACTAAAAGGGTTATAATGGCTTCAACAACAGATTTAATAATACTTTCATTTCTGGTTCTGATAATATGTTTGTCTATCGCCGACATTTCCACGCCGATGAATAAAATGCCGATTACTTCTTTTGAATTGGCGGCAAATAACGGACGGTATGCGGCAAGAAAATGCGCTCCAAGAATGGTTGCATCTCCAATATACTCATTACCTGCCCGGATGGGATCGTAAGCTACGCTGTTTTGCCCCAGCGTTGTTCCTATGGCCCTGTTTCCAGAACCGTCTATAATACTTGTAGTTATACGCAGATAATCATCATTCTCTTTCATAAAAATGGTAGCGTGCACCCCAAGACGAGACGCTATTTGATCCACGATTCTGTAATCACTTCTGAGTGAATTTCCTTCGGAGCCGGTAAGCTGTCCGTCAACAAGGCTGATCTGTCCGTATTCCAGCGCGAGCCTGTCTTCGAAAGAAGCGATGTCTCCTGTAAGTTTGCTTTTGCCCATAAGAATTGCAGTTTCACGATTTGAGCTCATTTGGGAGCGAATGTTTAAAATTGACATGATAGCAATAGTTAAAAGCAACAATATGGAAAACAACCCGGCTATTTTATGAAGTAAGCCTATTTTTTTCTTATTCCCTGCTTCGGAGTTTGCCATGATGCCTCCTTTATCTTGTGTATTTAATTTTATTGTATTATATAATTATATTCTTATCAACTTATTTATTTTTAACTTATAATCTGACCGCTAAAGAGCGGTCAGATTCATTTTACGGTTATTGATCTACTTTAAACGCACGTATTGGAAGAACAGTGAGACTGCTTTGCTTGGAACTGGCTGATGGAGCTCCGTTTGGTTCGAAAGCAAAAGACATTGCGCCGCCTGCACCTGCATTGGTGGGGGGAGCTTGCGTAGAAGACCAAACACGGCTTCCTGCCAAACTGAAGAAATAGATTGCGTATTTGTAAATTTCCGCCAATTCATCTATGCTTGGCATAAACCAGTCATCAAAACCGCCGCCCCTATAATTAACTGCAACATTTATGGCAGAAGAGTTATAATCTGCGGCAAGAATCGCGGCTGTGTTCGCCTTTCCTGTTCCAATTCCCGATTGGGTTGGAATATTTGTGCCGTAATAATTTCTTGATGCCCACAAATGATTACCTAAACCGGTTGTAGCAGCTTCCAGAAATTGCCAACCGCCCTCATCATTGCCCTTATCGTAGAATACGATTCCGCCGCCAGGTCCCCTTGATCCGACTTCGATGGGATCGGGTTCGGTTGATAAAGTGAACATACCCGACAAACCGGCGCAAGCGGTTAATCCCAATACGATCATTACCGAAATGGCAATGATTCCAACTGTACGCTTTGTAACTGCAACTTTCTTTTCATTCTTCATTCTAAAACTCCTTAAAATATTTGGATATAAGAAAACAGTAAAAAAAGTTGATTCTTTCTTTTACTGTTGCTAATATATCCTTTTTTGGATTATATTACAAGAGTCTCCCAAGACATTATAATGTCCTTATTTACCCTGCATTGCTTTTCTTGAATTTTCAACCATTTTATGCGCTTCTTTTTTTACGCCTTGAGTAAGTTCGTTTAACTTGCCCATCGCCTGCAGTATTTGTTTGCTTCCCTGTCCCTGTTCATCCATCGCGTTTAGAATATTTTTATCCTGCTGCGCTACAGTTTTAACGCCTTCGTCAATCGCGTCGAATTTTTTTAATACATCTTCTGTAGAATTGGTTATTGTATCGATGGATGTCTTGATTTTTTTTAGTACTGCGCTGATTGTCTTGGACTGCTCGGAAGAAGATTCGGCAAGCTTTCTTATTTCGTCGGCGACAACGGCAAAACCTTTCCCCGCTTCTCCCGCATGAGCCGCTTCAATTGCCGCATTCATCGATAAAAGGTTTGTCTGGCTTGCGATGTTTTGCATAACGGAATTTATTTCCAAAAGGGATTCCGATTCGCGGGTAATTTCCTGAATGTCTGTAACAACTCCGTTAAGACCCGCATGTCCTATTTCCGACGCTTCCTGCAAATATTTTACATTCTCCGTATTTTTATGAAGAGATCCGCTGACAGATTGAATATTTGCTATCATTTGTTCAATGGCAGAGGATGATTGTATAACAGCGGCGGATTGTTCCGATACATGCGCGTCCAAAGATTCCGCCATACTTTGAATGCTCTGTTGAATACTAAGTTCTTTTTCTCTTGCTTTGTGTTCCTCGCGCAAGTCGCGTGTGTAGCAGATAACAACAGGTTTGCCGCCGATTGTTACCCTGGTTGCGGTTTCTTCGACAGGGACAGGCTCGCCTCTGCTGTTTTGGTAAGTGTATTCATACCGGTGGCTGCCTGTATCAAAAGCCGTTTTTATCAACTCGCATGACTTGGTCATTGAATCTGAACCGTCAGGCTGATGCGGCGGAATGAATTTTTCAAAATGATCAAGGTATGTCTGCTTGGTGGTATCAAACATTTTTTCCACTTCCTTGTTTACATCAAGGGTGTTATATTTTTCATCGAAAATTGCGCAAATCATCGGCGCCAAATCAAGTATAGCCTGCTGCCTTTCCTTAATTTCATTAAGTTGGTTATTCTTTTCATTCGATTCCGCAAGATGCTGTTTGTTTGTTTCTTCTATTTCATTTCTCAGATCTGACTCGCTTTCTATCATCGAATAAAAAAGATTTAGCCTGCGTTTGCTTGCAATACCCGTAATGGTACTTGTTATTAAAATGCCTATTATCCTGAATGCTTCATAATATAAAGGAAATCGCACATCATACTGCTCTCCGTCAAGCATAAAAGTATGCGGTATATCAAGAACATTTCTGTTTACGATAATTAAAATTAAATATGTTGCCGACGCATAATACCCCGACCAATACGCGCAGCGTGGACTGTATCTGCAAGCTCCTGCCGCTATCAATATTGAATAAAACAACGCCCTGAACGAAAGAAACGGAAGCGGCGGCGATAACATCGGATATGTACAGCCAACCCAAATAATCGCGGTAACAAGAGACATATCAATAAATGAACAAATATACTTGAAATTTTCCGAGAGTTTGTCTTTTTTACGAACATAAATAAAAATATAGATTGAGTAGAACAATAAAAGACTTGTTACAATATGAGCCCGCCATGGAATCCATTCAGCGCCGCCCAATGATCTGATTACAGCAACACCCGTAGTGCTTACCGTAAAAATGATACCCATTATCAGGCGGACATTGCTGACGAGTTTTTCGCCTCCATGTTCATCGATCCTGATTCGTTCGTTTACTTCTTCGATTGTCATAACTTACTCTTTGTGTTTTATTTTTTATGAGCTTTTTATCTTCCAGTAATTGTCAATTTTTTCAAATTTGCACGCAGGAACAGATACCGCCCTGCCGTCATCATGCGAAAGTTTTATCTGACACGCAATCGGGTTTACTTCTGATACTCGCCATGACTCGTTTTCATAATTGATA
This sequence comes from Treponema sp., assembly GCA_009787795.1. GTDB lineage: Bacteria > Spirochaetota > Spirochaetia > Treponematales > Breznakiellaceae > WQXQ01. The sequence goes on along the minus strand of WQSP01000095.1, from coordinate 1,960 downwards.
CGCATGCCTTCCTGCGGCAGATTGCGCTGCTGTTCGGAATAAAAACCGTATTCGTAAAAAAGACAGCAAAGAAGACGTCCGCAGGGACCTGAAATTTTTACGGAGTTAAGCGAAAGTTTTTGGTCTTTTGCCATTTTAATCGAGACCGGTTTTAATTTGTCGGAAACGCAATGGCAGCAGTAACCTCTTCCGCAAACTCCAAGTCCGCCCGTAACGCGCGCTTCGTCGCGCACGCCAATCTGACGAAGCTCTATGCGCATTTTAAAAACGCTTACCAAATCTTTTACAAGTTCGCGGAAGTCCACCCTGTTTTCGGCAGTAAAGAAAAAGAGAATTTTTGGCTCTTCCAAAAGATAGTGAACAAGAACAAGTTTCATTTCCAGTTTATGATTCGCAATTTTTTTGCGGCAGATGTCAAACGCTTCTTTTTCCAGCTTTGTGTTGTTACGCGATTTTTCCAAATCTTCGGGTGACGCTGTTCTTACAATCCACGCAATTTCGGAGACAGGCGGAAGTTTTCCGCGCACAGAGCCGATTACCTGCGCAAGGTCTCTGCCGTAGCGTGTTGGAACAATAACCATTGTTTCGGAATCCAAATTGTCTTCGCGGTATACGGCAAGAAACGTTTCCTGAGAATATAAAAGACGCAGACGGTAAATGGGCGCATCGGGAGCCAAAGATTCAATTCCCGCATCGGCGCCTGTGATAACGTCATGTTCGCTGAGTTTTGCCTCGTTGCGGTTATCTTCCAAAGAGGAAATATCTTCATCTTCATATTCGCTGTAATCGCTCACCCTTTGCTCCTACTGTAATAAGTCTATCAGAAGACCCTTTATTTCCTCAAGACGTGAAACAAGTTCCATTTGGCGTGTCTGACCGGAAAGCAGCATCGCCGCCAAATCTTCAAGCTTCTTATCGATAACGACAATTTTAGTATATCCCTTTCCTTCCATTGCCTGCGGAGTGCCGCGCCGTCCCTTGAAACCGGGTTTTAAAAAATTCGGAATCCCCTCGTCATATTCCTTGGAATAACAATTTTGAACTACATAATTGATAAAATTGCGCACCGCCTGTTTGTAGTTCATTATTTCTTCGGGCAAAGGACGGCTTTTTAATCTGTCACCCGCATCCCGAACTTCGTCCATTAAATAATTAACCGTTTCTTCCGATGCGGGCAGATCCTGTAAAGGACCAAGCTGTTCTGCGGTTTTGCTGCGCAGACTGTCAAACAATTTGGAAAATTCGGTTTTTTCGCCTTTGCGGATGCCTTTCGATTTTTTATCATCCTTTACCTGCGAATAGGCGGAAGGATTCATGAACAGGGAAGGATCAGTTCCATCGATTTTAGCCATAGTTTTTTTGGAAAACAGGCAATGCCGATTTGATACCCTGCGCATCGCGATGCTCGGACATGGTTTTTTGCCATCGCTCGTCATTGTCGCAGACAGCAACTCTGCCGTTTACAAAACAGCCGTCGTCAGCCTGAATGCGGCGCGTGATTATATCGCCGATAACAACAGCGGTAGAAAGAATTACAAGATGACCGTCAGAAATAATATTTCCGCAAACGACTCCGCCCACAGTGATATTTGTGCCGGAAACGTTTCCCTTCATTCTTGCGCGTTCGCCGATTACAACCCTGCCTTTAACCCTTACATCGCCGCGAATACTGCCGTCGATTCGGGTAAAGCCGCCTGTTTCCAGATCGCCTGTGAATGTTGAATTTAAACCTATGATTGTGTTTATTGAAAAATCGGAAGTTTCCTGCGCCATTTTTGCCCGTGGCTTAGCGCCCTTGCCTTGCAAGGCTTGAACGTATGGCAATATATCTGAAAGGATCAACAACGTCAGAACCGATATGAACTTCATAATGCAGGTGAGGACCTGTCGAAATACCGGTGCTTCCGATATAACCAAGCACTTCATTCTGCTGAACGCGCTGACCTACGCTTGCCCTGAT
>WQSP01000094.1 GCA_009787795.1 Treponema sp. | reverse complement strand
TTTCCAGATGCTGTTTTACAATTTCCTGCAGCTGGATAAAATCTACCATACTATACAATACCCTTTCTGATATTTGTCAGCTTGGACCTAAGGTGCAAAACCGCTTTGGTGTGCAACTGGGAAACTCTCGATTCGGTTACCTGAAGCACACGTCCTATATCCTTTAAGGTTAAATCTTCATAATAGTATAACACAAGTATTTTCTTTTCCTTGTCGGGAAGCTCGTTTATGGCTTCGACAATTACGCGCCTGATTTCTTCGTTTACAACCATTACATCCGGGTTCAAGCTTGAAGGCGATTCGATACTGTCGCCTATGCTCACCTTGTCATTGTCATCGCCCGAATACCAAAGGTCGTTAAGCGAAATAATGCTTGTGCCCGAAATTTTCTGAATCGTCTTCATGTACTCGGATTCGTCCATGTTCATCGCGTTTGCAATTTCCTGATCGGTTGCGGTTCTTCCAAGATGCGCTTCCAATGAAGAAATTGTCGATTCGATCTCGCGCGTTTTTTGCCTTACGGAACGCGGCACAAAGTCGATCAATCTAAGCTCGTCAAAAATCGCGCCCCTAATTCGCGTAACGGCATAGGTTTTGAATTTAACGTTTTTTTCGGGGTCGTATTTGTCTATTGCGTCTATAAGTCCGAAGACTCCGTAACCTACAAGATCGTCAAATTCAACATTATTGGGCATGCCGACAGCGACTTTACCTGCAACATATTTAACCAGCGGAGCGTATTGTTTGATAAAAGCTTCCCTTATGGCAGGATCGCGGCTCTTGCGGTATTGCTGCCAAAGTTCCTCTTCTGTTTTTTCTGCACTTGTAATTTCCGGCATTCCCAAACCTTTCCTTTTTAGTCTTTACTTAATACCGTTCTTATGCCTTCCGCTAAACTTTTGGGATCAAAATCACCCTCCAAGGCTTGCGGTTTGTTGCCGGACGACACCTGACGAGGCGGCGGCTCTTCAATGACATCCTCGGGCGGAGCCATTGGCGCAAGCGCCGGCATCGGCATTGAAATCTCCTCCGGCGTACCGTCGGGAGCGCCGCCATATGACGAAAAAGCCCTTGCCATCATGTCCAGATCCGGCAAACCTCCCAATCCTTCCCCGGAATCGTCCCCAAAACTTGGGGTAAACTGAGGAGCGGCGGCAGCAGGTTTTTCTGCAGGAGTCTTGTCAAAAACAGATAAATCCTGAAAGTTATCGTCATCAGGAATCGGAGTGTCTTGAATTCCTCCCATGCCATTGTAACCTGTTTTAATTCCTGCGTCTATACCTGCCGCGGGCATTTGCTTTTCATCATCAGTCCTTCTCGGCCTGAAAGCGCCAGAAATAAGGTCTTCGATATTTCCCATTTCCTGAGGATCGCCCGGAGTTCTGTACAATTCCGGAACTGCATATTCGCCCGAGCCGTCCAGAGTGATATCGACTTGCTGCCCGCTTTGTTCGTATTCCGAAGAAATCGATTCGTCTTCGTTTGAAAGAACCTCGGGGAAAAAGTTGTTTATAAGAAACCTAAGTCCGAATCCGAATCCGAAAAATATTACGCCAAAAATAACAGCGCGAATGAATATATGAATCGGGTTTACGCCGAAAAGAATGCCAAGAGATACAGAAATAAATACGGCGACGAGCGCGGCTATTAAACCCCATCTGAAACTTGACACAATCTACCTCTCCATGTTACACAGCGTTTTCATTCGCGTTGGATTTGAACAGTCTTTTGAACATTGCGCCAAACCCGGCAGACTCTATGGGTTTGTTTCTGTCCATGCGTTCCACAATATGCTGAACGCAGTTGCTTGCCTTGCATTTTGGATCCACTACCATAAACGGTTTTTGCCTTAAAACGGCATGCTGAACCGTCGAGTCGTCATAGATAAATCCAAGATAATCAACTTTTAAATTTAAAAACTGACCTGCAATATTGATCATTCTGTCTGCGACGCTTTTTGCCTGAGCCGCGCCTTTTGCGCGGTTTACCACAAGTTTTAACCCCATGTTAAGAGAATCGTATTCGGTCGCGATTATTTTGATGATTCCGTAAGCGTCCGTGATTGCCGTCGGTTCCGGGGTTGTAATTATAACAGCGTCATCAGCCGCGGCGATAAAATCCAAAACATTGCTGGATACGCCAGCGCTTGTATCTATAATGATGATATCCGCATTGGAAAGCGAATCAAGCTCCGAGATAAAATCCCTTCTGTCTTCTTCGCCCATGTTTGCAATTTGGGAAAAACCGGAAGCGCCCGCGACAATCGAAATGCCGTATTCCGTTTCTACAAGAATTTCGCGGATGGTTTTTTGTTTTTTAATGACGTGATACAAATTATATTTCGGGATCATGTTGAGCATGACGTTGACGTTTGCCAACCCCAAGTCTGCGTCCATTACGACAACTTTTTTTCCTAGACGCGCAAAGGCAAGAGCCATATTTACAGAAAGGTTCGTTTTTCCAACGCCGCCTTTTCCGGAAGTAACCGTGATTATTCTCGCTTTTTCAGACGGCTTTACGGGCGATTTTCCCGTATGCGCGCTTTTAACGGCGCCGTCTTTTTTCCGCTTCATTATTTCGCGTAATTTTTCAGCTTGATCTTCCATTATTACCCTCTCCATTTGAATTGATCGGCTTCTCCGCAGGGAAAACGATTTTCTATTTTTTCACGGTTTATCTTGAAACCTTCCAGACTGACAAGGAAACGAACCACCGACGCCCTTTTGATGTCTTCCGCCAAATTCTGTCCGTCTGTGACAAATGAAACGCATTTTCTTTTTTCCGCAATCGCGGAAATCACGTTTCCCGTATGTTCGGTTTCGTCCATTTTGGTAATTATAACCGATTTGTAATTGAACGGTTCAAACTGCTGCATGATGTTTATCATATCGGATGTTTTTGTAGCCGCGCTTATCACCAAATGGTATTCTGCGCTCTTTGGACATCCGTCGAGCAGTTCTTTCATTTCTCCAATCTTTGCGGAATCCTTGGGGCTTTTTCCGATTGTATCGATCAATATCAAATCGGTTCCTTCGCTTAAAAGCGCAATTTCTTTCCTTAAATCCTGTTTGTTGCCTACGCCCGAAACCGGCATCTGCATGATGCTTCCGATTGTTTTTAGCTGTTCTTCCGCGCAAATGCGAAATTGATCTATCGTTATCATTTTTACGTCAATCGCCTTGTTTTCGTCCGTACCGATTCCGTAACCTGCGGCAAGTTTTGAAAGAGTTGTCGTTTTTCCCACACCCGTAGGTCCTATCAAAACCATGATGCGCGGTTTTCGCATAACATCCTCTTCTTTGTAGACGCTTATGCTTTCGCCTATCCATTCAATCAGCTTGTTCGCAACCGTGTCAAGGTTTTCAAGCTGTTCCATGGAAAGTTCTTTTTTGAGTTTTTCAAGCATTCCCGCAATATAGTTTTGCGAAAAATCATTTGCTTTTAACAAATCCGAAACGCGCACAAAAGACGGATGATCCTCTTTCCTGTGCGTATTCTCAACTTTGTTTTTGATGTCATTGAGCATTTCCAAAATGGCGTTTGCGGATTCCCTGCCGCCTGCTGCCGCTTCGTTTTGCTGCTGTTTGGCTCCGTTTGCCGCCGCAAGCACTTTCTTTTTTTCGGCTTCCAAATCCTGCGCGGTATGACGATTCAAACCGTACATTGCGGCGGCATTTGAATGAACGCCTGCGCCATTGGGATGAATTCCCGCATTTGCGGAAACCCTGTGCTGAGGAAAGAAATATTCAACCTCAATGCCGGGTTTGGAAAACAATCCCAAAAATCCGCCAACCCTAATTTCTTTTTGGCTTAAAATTTGAAACTGCCTGTTGTATTTGGAGGCAATTTTCAGCATGCAATCGTTCTTGCTTTCGCCCTGTTGAATAAAAATTTCCATTCTGCTACTCCGTACTTTCCAATCTAATCATTCCGACCGCTTCGGGGATTACGCCTGAAACGATTTCCGGAACGGATAAAACCGCCAAATCGGGAATTTCCCTATCTGTCGAATTTTTTACAAGGAAGCGCGCCTGTTCCGAACACAGAACAACAGGCATCCAGCCTTTTTCCTTAACGGCGGTAACCGCCTTAACCACCGATTGAATCCACGCCTTTTGCGTCGGCGGATCCAGCGCGCATAAAAGTCCCGATGCCGTTTCGTATTTTGCGTCGATAATTTTTTGTTCCAACGCAGGATCGATTGTCAGAACGCGAAGACGCCTGTCGTCGTCCGCATACTGATGGCATATTTGGCTTGCAAGCGCCTGACGCGCTTTTTCGGTAAGGAACCAGATATTTTTGGAGACAGGCGCAAAATCCGCGACCGCTTCCAAAATTGACACAAGGTTTCTGATCGAAACCCTTTCGCGCAAAAGTCCGTGAAAGATTTTTTGAATCTCCGTTACGCGAAGTCCCTTTCCTTCGCGCAGAGCCTCTTCCACAACCGCAGGATAATCCTTGCGCAGCGTATCAAGAATCGCCTGCGTATCCTGAAGACCTAAAATATCCGCGGCGCTGCGCCTTATTATTTCCGTTAAATGCGTCGCGATTATCGAAGGCGGATCAACCACAGTGTAGCCCGCCCTTTCGGCTTCGTCTCTTCTTTCCTGATCGATCCAAATTGCGGGAAGCCCGAACGCGGGGTCGACAGTTCTTTCGCCTTCCATTTCAACAGTTACGGTTCCGGGGTTTATGCAAAGGAAATAACCAAGCCGTATTTTTCCCCTTCCGGAATCCACGCCTTTTATTTTAAAGCAGTATTCCGACGGTTCCAAAATGGAATTGTCAATGATACGCACCTTTGGAATTACAAGACCCAAATCGTAGGCGGACTGTCTTCTTACGCCCTGTACCCTTTCCAAAAGCTCGGCGCCTTTTTCCTTTTCAACCAACGGCACAAGACCGTAACCGAGTTCCAGCGAAAGCGCGTCAAGCGGAACAACGGGAGGAAAGTCCGCAGGTTTTTCCTCTTTCGCCTGGGTCTTTGACATCATTTCGTTAAAGCCCGCAGCCTGTTTCTTTTTCTGCGTTGTCCTGTAAGCGTGAAGCGCGACAAGAGCCGCCATCGGAAGAAGCACATACCAGGGGAACCCGGGAAGAATCGATAGAATGACAAGAACGCCCGCGCAAATCCAGTAAACAATCGCGTCGCGTTCCAATATCTGCTCTGTTACCTGATCCACAAGAACGCCTGTCGAGGCGGCTCGCGTAACGACAATACCCATTGCAGTGGAGATTAAAAGCGCGGGCAATTGCGTAACAAGACCGTCGCCGACCGCAAGGCGGATATANGTGCTTACAACATTGGATTCGTTGTGTATCGTGGAGCCGATGATAAANCCGCCGAGCATTTCGACAACGATAATGAACACGCCGACCTTTACGTTACCTGATATGAATTTGCTAGCTCCGTCCATCGATCCGTAAAAATCGGCGTCTTTTTGAATCTGCTTCTTTTGAATCCTTGCCTCTTCTTCGGTGATTGCACCGGAGCTGAACTCGTTTTCGACAGCCATCATTTTTACCTGCATTCCGTCCAAGGTAAAACGCGCCGCAACTTCGGAAACGCGCGTCGCGCCTTTTGTAATAACGATTAATTGCACGGCAATAATGATGATAAAGATGATAAAACCGATAACAAGACCTTCGTTTCCGCTTGAACCGACAACGAAGTTGGAAAACGCCTTTATCATGTTTCCCTGGAACTTTTCTCCCTGCGACAAAATAAGGCGCGTGGAAGAAACGTTTAACGCAAGACTGAACACTGTAGAAACAAGAAGCATTGTCGGGAAAAGACTGAACTCGGTCGGCTTTTGCACATAAAGAACGATAAGAAGTATCATCAGCGCCAAAACAAGATTAATCGCCATAAGCGCATCCAATATAACAGGGTGCATCGGCAATATGAGCATGAGTACAATCGTAATTACCGCGACAGCAGGGAAGCTGTCCTTAAAAAAGCCAAGCGGATTGCTTTTTTGAACAGTTCCGGGATTTAACGCTGCGTCTGCCATTATGCGCTCTTCCTTTCACGGCGTTCTTCGTTAAGACGCCATACTTTGGTTAATATGACAGCTACCGTATTCCAGTAGCTCTGGGGGATAATGTCACCCACTTCGGTTTCGCGGAAAAGCGCCCATGCAAGCGGTTTGTTTTCCACAAGCTGAACGTCGTTCTCTTTCGCTATTTCCCTGATCCTTGCCGCGATTGTATCGGCGCCCATTGCGACAACCATGGGGCCGGGCATCGTATTGTGATCATACTGCAAGGCAACCGCAAGGTGAGTCGGGTTTGTTATTACAACATCCGCTTTGGGAACAGCCGTGTGTATGTTTTGACGCAGCATTTCGCGAAAGCGGCTTCTGATTCTGCTTTGAACCATCTGATCGCCTTCGTACATCTTGTTTTCTTCTTTCATTTCGTAACGCGTCATTTTGTGACGTTCCCTGAAACGCCATCTTTGGAAAAAGAAATCCGCAATGCCAAGAACAAGAAGAAGAACAGCGGTAACAATTATCATTTTAATCGCAATGCCCGCAACAAGAACAAGACCTGTATAAACNTCGGCTTTTTGAAGGTTTAAAAGTTTTTCCATGTCCGCTCTTATGAACATAAAGGCGACAAANCCGATAATTACAATCTTTGCGATTGATTTTACAAGATTAAAAAGTCCTTCCGAAGAAAAAATGCGCTTAAAGTACTGACCGAATTTCGGAAGCGCTTTNGAAAAATTNGGAACAAGCGGNTTTGTCGTAAAGAGCCATCCGCCAAGCTGCGCAAGGTTGGAAAAAATCGCCGAAAAAACCGCAACAGCCAAAATGGGCCATGTCAGTTTGACAAAGTAAATGAAAAAACTTCCCGTAATTATCGCGTCTTTTGTCGGATCCAATTCCGTCGAACGAAGAAAAAAGAAGCGAACCATTTCGACGCATGTTCTAAACATCGAAGGCGCAAGAAACAAAAGCACAAGAGCCGGCAGGAACAAACCGATTGCGCCGATCAGTTCCTGACTTTTAACAACCTGCCCTTCTTCGCGAAGCCTTTTTAACTTATGCTCTGTCGGCTGCTCGGTTTTGCCGGGCGCATCTTCGTCATTATCGTCCGCAAACCATTGGAGTGGGATTGATAATGAATAACCTGACTTAATTTGAAATGTATGCCCGATTAATTTCTTGAGGGGTGTCGGTGGTAAAGTGTCGTGCGTGCGAAGCACGTACGGCGCTTTGACCTCCGACAGGACCCCAAAGGA
>WQSP01000093.1 GCA_009787795.1 Treponema sp. | reverse complement strand
GCCATTTCGTCTGCGATAATCGCGGCAATTGTCGAAGCGGATGTGTCGCCGGGAAGAGGAATCATGTCCAGCCCCACAGAACAAACGCAAGTCATCGCTTCCAATTTGTCAAGAGACAAACATCCGCTCTTTATGGCTTCTACCATTCCTTCGTCTTCCGAAACGGGAATAAAAGCCCCGGAAAAACCGCCGACATGCGTCGATGCCATTATGCCGCCTTTTTTTACCATGTCAGTTAGCATTGCAAGCGCGGCTGTTGTTCCGTGAGTGCCGCAAGTCTCAATGCCCATTTCTTCCAGTATTCGCGCAACAGAATCACCGACAGCAGGCGTCGGTGCCAAAGACAAATCCAAAATGCCGAACGGTACGCCTATCCGCTTTGCGGCTTCCATTCCGACAAGCTGCCCCATGCGCGTAATTTTAAACGCGGTTTTTTTAATTGTGTCAGCTAACGCGTCAAAACTTTGATCGCGGCAATTTTCAAGCGCGGCTTTTATTACGCCGGGGCCCGAAACGCCCACGTTTAAAACGCTTTCCGCTTCTCCAACGCCGTGAAAAGCGCCTGCCATAAACGGATTGTCTTCGGGGGCATTGCAAAAAACGACAAGTTTTGCGCAGCCGATACCATCTTGTGCGGCACTTGCTTCGGCTGTTTTTTTAATCGTTTCTCCCATTAGCCTGACTGCGTCCATATTGATACCGCTCTTTGTGGAGGCGACATTGACAGACGCGCAAACCTGTCCTGTTTGAGACAATGCGGCAGGCAAAGAGTTAATCAGTTTTTCATCGCCCGATGTCATGCCTTTTTGAACGAGAGCGGAAAACCCGCCGATAAAATCGACATGCAGCTCTTTTGCGCATTCGTCAAGTGTTTTTGCAAAAACTGCATAATCGTTTTCTTCGCTTGAACCTGCGACAATGGAAATTGGAGTAACGGATATGCGCTTGTTGATTATCGGAATGCCGAATTCCGTTTCGATATCGCAGCCTGTTTTTACAAGCGGGCCTGCCACGCGCAAAAGTTTTTCGCGTATTTTATTTCTTGTCGCGTTTCCAGTTGGGCAAATGCAATCCAAAAGGGAGACGCCAAGCGTAATTGCGCGGATATCAAGTTTGTACCGCAAAAACATGTCAACAGTTTCTTTTATTTCAAATGGAGTAAACAACATAAGCTTTTTCTAATCCAAGTTCCTCATAAATTATTTCTTATTTCTTATTTATCTAAATCCTATGCATTGCGGAGAATACTTTTTCGTGCATAAGGCTTATGCTTACATTTAAAGTATCGCCAAGACCATTAAGTTCTTTTTTTATATCTTCCAACGCTTTGGAACTTGAGCTTAAGTTTACCATCATCATCATTACAAAGTTTCCGCTTAATACGGTTTGCGAAATGTCTTCGATATTGATTCCGCGCTCCGCCAAAAACGCGGAAACTTTTGCGATTATTCCAACTTTGTCGCTTCCTACGACTGTTATTATTGCGTTCATAGGCTTTGTAAAATTCTCTCCGCTTCCGCCCTGCTTGAATAATTGGGGTTTCGCTGAAGCAAGTCCTGCAAATACTGGCGCGCTTCCGCATTCTGCTGAAGCACTATGCAGGTTTTTCCAAGCTCGAACATTGCGTCCCAATTGTTGGGAGCAAGACGCAGAACATGCTGATACGAAGCCTGCGCTTTTTGATGATCGCCCGAGGCTGCGTAAGCTCTTGCAAGATTGAAACGCACTGTCGCATCGTTTGGTCTTGTGGTCAATGCGCGTTCGTAATGAACAATGCTGTACGACCAATTCTCCTGTCTTGTATAAACCGCTCCAAGATTATTGTTTACCTCAAAGTTTGCAGGCTCTATCGCATACGCCTCATTTAAAAAATGAATCGCTTCCGTAAAATTACCGGCTGTCAAAAAAAGGTTTCCAAGATTAATCCTCGGGCGGATGTATCTTGCGTCAAGAGTCGCGGCTTGCCTGTATGCGGTAATCGCCAAATCGTTCGCGCCCGAAGCTTCCAGCGCCTGACCCAATGTATAAACATAAATTGCGTTTGTAGGAGCCGCATCCACCGCAACCCTTGCAAAATTTATGGCTTCGGTGTTTTTTCTAAGTTCCATTTTAACAAGCGCCATATTGTAATTAGTCTGCGGATCTGTCGGGTTTGTGTTCAAGGCGCGAGTGAATAAATTCTCGGCTTCTATATTGTTACCTGCCTGACTTTGAGCCGCCGCAAGTTCTACCAATGTCGCATAATCGCTTGGATTGTGCTGCAAGGCTGTAGTAAATGCCAGAACGGCTCCTCTGGCGTCTCCTTTGGCAATTAAAAGTCTTCCAATTTCCCTGTGAGCCGCAAAGTAATCGGCTCTTATCGCAACCGCCTGCCTGTATGCCGCAATCGCGTCGTCAAGACGGTTAAGCGCGCGGAAAGTTCCGCCAAGGTTGTACCACGACGGCTCATAATTGGGATTTAACCTGGTTGCATTTTGAAAAGCGTCACGCGCTTCGGCATAACGTCTTCCGATAAACAGCACCCTTCCCAATTCATGCTGATACATAAAATTATTGGGATCCAATCTTGCAGCTTCGCGAAACGAAGATATCGCGTTAGCGTTTTGATTCGCGTCACGCGCAACGCGTCCAAGAGTAAAGTGCGCAAGCGCCTGTGTAGCGTCTCTTTGTATTGAAGTGTTTGCATGCCGCACCGAGTTTGCAGTCGATTCCGCATTTCTGTTGGCGGCTCCATGTTCGTAATATGCATCCGCAATATCGGCGTATTTTTGGGATTCAAAACGGGTTTCACCCGACGGTATCAATCTTGTCGCTTCGTTAAAATCGCGCGAAGCTCCCGCAGTGTCACCTGCCGCAAGTTTTGCCTTTCCGTCTGCGATTAAATTGTTGACGCGACGCATGATTTCCTGCATCTCGCGGCTCGCCCTTGCCAATTCTTCTTCCTGCGCTCTTTTTCGCGCTTCTTCGGCTTCCGCTTGAGCCCTTCGCGCAGCCGCCGCCTCATCGTTATCGGCGGATGACGAAGAAGAATTCGATGACGAAGATTGCACAATAACAGGCCTGTTCATGCTGGAAGCCAACGCCTGATACTGCCGCCTGAGTTCGTCGATTAACGCATTGTTTGCCGCATCCGCGCCGCTTGTTCCGCTTCTGTCCATGCTTAGAATAATTCGCTGAAGCTCACGCGCTTCTTCGTCATCCGGATTATCGATTAGAAGTCCGTCCAAAAGATTGAGCGCCCTGTCAAACTCGCCTGCCGCGGCATAATCCGCAGCAAGACGAACAATGTTCATTCTTCTTGCGTCAGTGCCCGAAAGCGCAGGATCGTCAACATTTTCTTCTTTGCAGGTATTTATTAAAATAGCCGTAACAATACCTATGACTGCCAATCCGATGCCCGAAAACAAAAGTATTTTTTGCTTGTCCGTCATTTAGTTCCCCTCAATTATTTTAATTTCATTCCAATTCAAATTCGCCTTCGTAATGTTCAATGTTTTCCGCTCCCGCAGACAAACCCTTGCTGGCATCCGAAAGCGATTGAAGCGATGCCGAAACCGATTCCAAAAGTCTTGCCCTTTCTTCTTCGATCCTTCGCGCCTCTTCTGCGGCAATTTCCCTTCTCATCGCCTCGGCCGCAATATCCGAGCGAATCAAACCGATAAGCCTTTCAATGTTCTCGCGCTGCGCTGCGCGGGGTTCCAACACCAAATACTGTTCGTAATCGGTAACTGCATTCAAAAGATGCCCTGCCCTGATTCTGGTATTCGCCCTGCCAAGATATGCATTCGGATAAACCGAATTGATGCTGATCGCCTGCGTATAAAACTGCTCTGCAAGATCATTGTTGCCTCTGGAAAAATAAACATTTCCCAGATTGTTGGCAACCGCCGCGGATTGATTCCCCGCCATTGGCAAAACCCGTCTGTAAACCGCAATCGCCTCGTCGGGTCTGTTTAACTGTTCATAGACAATGCCAAGATAAATATAAGTTATGACATTGGAAGGATGTTCTCCGAGCGCCCTTTCAAGAAAAGGAAGCGCCTGAGCAGGGTCGTTCAGCATAAAAAGCTCCTCTCCCCTGGTAAAATTCGCCTGTCCGTAGCAAAAAACCGTCAAAAATAGCAATGTCCCCGCCATTGTAATTTTTTTCATTCTTTTTTCCTTTCTATTATAGTTAATATACACTAAAATGAATGATATATACTATATATTATCGGCAAAAAGGGCTTGGCATTGAAAATACTCTGTATTTCAGATCAGATAGATCCGCAAGTATATTCGCCTCGGATTAAGGAACGATTTGCCGATATAGACCTTGTTCTTGCGGCAGGCGACCTTCCCTTTGATTATTTTGATTATATCATCTCCACTTTGAACAAGCCTCTTCTTTTTGTCTTTGGCAACCATCATCTTGACGACCTGAAATATTACAGAAGAATCTGGAACGACCCGATGACCCTTGAGGACAGGGAATACATGGGCTGCGGCGCAGTTCATCTGGGGACAAAAATATGGAACGAGGGAGAGTTTATCATCGCGGGTCTTGGCGGTTCCATGCGATACAATAACGGAGAAAATCAATTTACGGATTTTCAAATGTACATGGAAATGTTAAAACTCCTTCCGCGTCTTGTATGGAACAGAATTTTCAAGGGGCGATATGTTGACATTCTTTTGACACACGCTCCGCCAAAGGGAATCCATGATAAAAAAGACAAATGTCATTTGGGATTCAAGTCTTATTTGTGGTTTATGAAGGCATTTAGGCCAAAGTACCTTGTTCACGGACATATTCATTTGTACGATTTGTCGGATGTACGCTGTACAAAGTGGAAAGATACGACTGTAATCAACGCTTACAGTCATTATGTAATAAATTTTGGAGATTGAAATGGAGTACGACGCAATTACGCAGAGGGCAACAGAAGATTTTTCACGCGCAAGAGGAAGGGCGATTCTTTCGCAGCTTCAGCATTTTCTAAACACGGATCGCGACAGGCTTCTCTCTTTCGGCGATGTAAAGGATATTTTAAAACCGAAAAACGAAGTGTACATGGGAAACAAAACAGTACCGATAAAACTCGTTGTGGGAAGCGAAGGACGTTATCACGATTTTACGAAATTCTTTCTTCCAAAGCGCGAACACATGCGCTCCAGATGGCAAAGGGTCGATGAAGCCCATCACAGGGATATTATTTTGCCTCCCATTCTGCTTTATGAAATAGGCGGCGTTTATTTTGTCCGCGACGGAAATCACAGAGTATCGGTCGCAAAAACGCAAGGAGTTGAATTCATAGACGCGGAAGTGATAAGCCTTTCCACGGAAATAAATATCGAACCTTCCATGAATACCGACGAACTTCGCGACGCGCTAATCTCTTACGAAAAAATTATTTTTTACGAAAAAACCGATTTTGGCGGACTTACCGGTTATACGGAACTTGATTTCAGCTCTCCCGGAAGATACGACGTAATATACAATCATATATTGGTACACAAATATTTCCTTAACGAAAAAATGGAAGACGAGCTTCCGTTTAATGACGCACTTGTATCATGGTACAAAAATGTATATAATCCCGTTATAACGATAATCAAGGAACAATGGTTACTTGTTAATTTTCCCGGCAGAACAGAAGCCGATCTTTATGTGTGGATTATAAAACACTGGGATTTTTTGAAAAAGAAATACGGCAAATATTCTCTTTCAAAAGCAGCAGACGATTTTACGAAAAGATACGGACAGGAAAAGGGAAAAAACATAAGGTTATTATCAGAATTTTTTGGCAGGATTTTCAAATCGGGCGGCAGGAAGGTCTAAATTGGCGGTTTTATCGATTCAATCACATGTTGTTTACGGATATGCGGGAAACACCGCAGCCGTCTTTCCTTTGCAGCGTCTTGGAAACGAGGTATGGGCCGTTAACACTGTCGAGTTTTCAAATCATACAGGGTACGGCACATGGAGGGGAAAAGTTCTTGGTTCCAACCTTGTTTCCGATCTTGTATCCGGTCTTGAGGAAAGAGACGTCCTAAAAAATTGCAGCGCAGTGCTTTCGGGGTATCTTGGGGACGCAGAGGTTGGAAAAGCGGTTATCGATGCCGTAAAAAAAACAAAAAAACATCCCCCCGCCGCTCTTTATGCATGCGATCCCGTAATGGGAGACACAGGCAGGGGGTTTTACGTCAAACCCGACATACCAAAAATGTTCAAGGAAGAGCTTCTTCCGTTAGCTGACATTATATGCCCCAATCATTTTGAACTGGAAGTTCTTACGGGAAACAGCGTAAAAAATATTGAAGAATTAAAGAAAAGCATAAACTTGCTTCACGAAAAAGGTCCTTCGGTTGTGCTTGTTACAAGCGTTTTAAAAAATGAAAAAAGCATTTGCATGATTGCCTCGGACAAAAACAGATTTTTTAAGGTTGAAACGCCGTTTCTTCCTCTTGGAAACGACGCTGCGGGAACAGGAGACATGACAACTGCCGTTTTTTTGTCGCATTTCCTAAAAACAAAAAACATTGCATTGGCGCTTGAACTTTGCGCATCCGGCGTTTTCAGCGTATTGGAATCTAGTTATAAATTGTTTTTGGAACAAAAAAACGGCGAATTGATTGAACTGAAAATTATCGAAGCGCAGGAGCAGTTTGTTTCTCCTTCTCATCAATTTAAGGCGGAGGAAATTTTATGAAACCGGAAGACTGGCAAAAAACAAGCCCTTATGATCGTTTTTCCTATTTTATCGCGTCCAAAGTGGACAGGTTCAAAATGCTTTTGGGCACCATCGAAAAACTGAAACTGAACTCGGCAGTTTACACTGTAGAAAAAAACCGTCACTTCTTTGTTTTTCCGCAAGGAAAAAAAATACCGCTTCCCCTTGGAAGCGCGCTTCCCGTAATTGCAAAAACTCCGTATATTTTTGTCGCGCATTATGATCGCGTGGACGGAAGCCTTGGCGCAAACGACAACAGTATCGCGGTTTTTCATCTTCTTCGCGCAGCCCTTCAGCTTGACAAACAGTATGTTGACAACTGGATAATCATTTTTACGGACAAGGAAGAATTAAAACCCGGTGAAAGTTTCGAAAAACAGGGGTCCTTTACCCTTGCAAAACAATTAAAGGCATGGGGTTTTGAAAAGGCAAAAATATTCAATTTTGACGCGTGCGGCACAGGAGACACTTATATTATTTCCACGCTTGCCGATTCAATTTTGGGAAACAGCGACAACCCAAACATCATGAAATTAAAAAACGAAATAATGCAGATAAGATCGCATGTTCTTCAGACAACGCACAATCTTCGCATGGAGAAACTGTTATTGGCTCCCATCCCATTCTGCGACGACATGGGATTTCTCCGCTCCGGCCTTGCCGCGCAGACCATCAGCATTCTTCCAAGTGACGAAGCGCAGCNATAAGCG
>WQSP01000092.1 GCA_009787795.1 Treponema sp. | reverse complement strand
TTCGCGGTTTTTGAACCGTATTTAGTCGCAAGCTCCTGCGCCCAAACAGGCAGTATTTTAATGTAATCGTTGCTCCTGACAATATATTGATCCGCCATTTTTTCCTCCCAAAAAAAACGTCAAACGTTAATAGAAACCAAATGAGAAAATTTATTTTTTAACAGGTCTTATCCTGCTTATTTCCGCGACAGACTGGATCAATTCCTTGTCTTTCATTATATCGCCGATAGTTGCGGGAAGACGGTAAGTCCAGTTAAATTCATTCGCCGTTCCCGGAACATTGACTCTTTCGTCGGCAGGATTTTCAGAATACCAGTTATTCGACAAGTGCAACAAATCCTGTATCTGGAAAACCCTGTAACGCGATCTTGCGGATGCCGTCTTGGAAAGAATCGCTTTTGCGGTTCCGGGATTGTAAATTCTTGGAAGAGACGGAACGCCCAAGAAACCGGAGAACTGCCCCTGATCGGTTTCCCTTTCCCACCATTCGCGCACTGTCGAACTGTCGTGAACCGCAGGAGTGCAGACGCTAAGATGCGGATATTCTTCGAACGGAATGTACGGCTGCCCTTCCCTTTCCCAAACGCGGAACCAGCGCACAACGCGAAGACCCAAAATTTTCAATCTGGAAAGCACTTTGGGAACGCATGCCGGAACCGCGCCCAAATCTTCGGCGCACGGAAGCATCGGAGAAGATTCGACAAGAACGGAAAGAAGCTTCATTCCAAGACGCGACCATATTTTTTCCGATTTTCTGCTGCGTTTTTCAAGCAGGGCTTCAAGTCCGTTTTTTTCATCCTGCGAAAGCGATTTATATGCCGTCGAATTTCTGAAATACCAAACAGGAAAAAACCGTCCCCTTTGATATTCAAGGAAAAGCCTGTCTTTCCATTTGCCCAATAAATAATTTCTTACGGCAGGATGAAGCCCCAAAGCGTCAATATCTTTTTCGCCTTTGATTTTTTTCTTGAAGAGCCAGATTTCTTCGCTGTACAGACGCACAAGCGCTTTGGAAAAAACTTTTTCTGCCGCTGTTTTCAATTCGTCTTCGGTGTAAAGGCTTCCCCAGTTGATCTTTAATGCGTCCCAGACTTCGCCCGTTGGAATATGCGGACGGCTCACCCAGCGAATTTTTCCCATGTCGTAACCGAGTCTTTTCAAGTCGCCTGCCGTTACGGGCGTATACGGAACAAAGCGCCCAAGCGCCGACGAGTAATCGTTAGGTGAACTTGCCCAGATGCGGAAAAAGCCCAGAACGTGATCGATTCTGTAAGCCTGATAATATTTTTGGGCGACTGACAGTCTTTTTTTCCACCATGCAAAATTGTCTTTTTCCTGCGCTTCCCAATTGTAAATCGGGAAACCCCAGTTTTGACCTTCGGGGCTGTACATGTCAGGCGGCGCGCCTGCGGAAAGTTCGCGGTTGAAAATTTCGGGGTTAGCCCAAACATCGCAGGAATCTTCGTTCATAAGAATCGGCAAATCGCCTTCCATGATTAACCCTGCGTCCGTAATTGCCTTTGACGCTTTTGCAAATTGCGTATCCAAAGCCTTTTGAAGCCAAACCCAGAAAAAATGCTCTTCTGCAAGGCTTTTGTCATTCCAGAGTTTTTGGATATCTGCGGCAGTAACCGTGCTGTATTCCTTCCAGTCCTTCCATGACTTTTGATCGTTTTTTTCTTTTAATCTTCTGTAAACGGCATATTCTTTTACCCACGAATTTTTATCGATCCATGACGCCATATCCGCGCTCTTTACAATATCGGCCTTGACGATTGAATATATCATGCGGCAGATCTCGAGCTTTTCCTTTAACACTTCGTAGTGGTTAAATCGTTTGTAACTGTCGAATTTTTCTCTTGCGTTTTTGATGCGGGTTTTTATCGAATTGTCGGCTTTTGCGTATTCGTCAAGCCCCTCGATGCTTAAATACAACGGATGAAGTCCGAAGGCTGTCAAACTGGAATAGGGGGAGCTTTCGAAACCGGTGTCATTTACCGGCAGAATCTGGATTAGGCCAATTTTCATCTTCCTGCAAAGAACGGCAAATTCGGCCAAATCGGCAAATTCGCCAACCCCGATTCCGTTTTTTGACCGCAGCGCTCCGACCGGAACTGCCGCGCCAAGCTTCCTCTTGCTGACAGCCTGTTTCTCCATATTTCCCTCCTCTGATTTTCGCATGGATACAGTATAATGCTTATAGTTAAATTGGTAAACAGTAAATTTTACCATCTTTAATTTGCCGGTTTTTTGGGACTTGCTAAATACGCAGTTTCTTTCTACTATAATAATAAGGAGAAAAACATGAAATCATCCCGATATTTTTTTACTTCCGAGTCGGTCGGCGAAGG
This sequence comes from Treponema sp., assembly GCA_009787795.1. Lineage (GTDB taxonomy): Bacteria > Spirochaetota > Spirochaetia > Treponematales > Breznakiellaceae > WQXQ01. The sequence continues at coordinate 5,214 of WQSP01000092.1, read as the reverse complement.
CCATCCGGACAAACTTTGCGATCAGGTATCAGACGCAATTCTCGATGCCTGTTTAAAGGAAGATCCTAACAGCAGGGTTGCCTGCGAAACTTTCGCGTCAACTTCGCTTGTTCTTGTAGGCGGAGAAATTACAACAAAAGCGTTTGTTGACTTTCATCATCTTGTACGGGATATTGCCAAAGAAATTGGTTATACCGATCCTTCTTACGGCCTTGATTGTAATTCGATGGCGGTACTCGACATGATCCACAGCCAGTCACCCGATATTTCGCAGGGTGTGTCAGGCACCGGTTTAAAAAAATTCAAGGGACAGCAGGGAGCGGGCGATCAGGGAATGATGTTCGGCTTTGCGTGTAACGAAACAAAAGAGCTTATGCCGATGCCGATAATGCTCGCGCACAAAATTTTATTAAACGCTACAAAATTGAGGAAGAACAACACGATTAAATGGCTGCGCCCCGATTCAAAAAGTCAGGTAACGATCGAATACGAAGGTTTTAAACCTGTGCGCATCGACGCGGTTGTTGTCTCTCATCAGCATGATCCGGAAGTTACATACAAGGAAATCGAAACTACAATTGTCGAAAAAATAATCAAACCTGTTCTTGAACCGACAGGTCTCCTCGACAATAAAACAAAATATTTTATTAATCCCACAGGCCGCTTTGTAGTGGGCGGACCTTTCGGCGATACAGGTCTTACAGGCAGAAAAATTATCGTAGACACATACGGCGGCATGGGACGACACGGCGGCGGCGCGTTCTCCGGCAAAGACCCGACCAAAGTTGACAGAAGCGCGGCTTATGCGGCTCGTTACGTTGCAAAAAATATCGTTGCGGCCAAACTTGCAGATCGCTGCGAGATTCAGCTTGCTTACGCAATCGGCGTACCCTATCCTGTTTCGGTCATGGTAGAAACATTCGGCACCGCCAAAATTGAAGAAGCGAAAATTTCAAAAGCCGTAGAAAAAGTTTTTGATTTAAGTCCCGCGGGTATTATTAAAACCCTTGACCTTCGCCGCCCGATTTATTTAAAGACAGCCTCTTACGGTCATTTCGGCAGAAGCGAATTCCCGTGGGAAAAAACAGACAAGGTGGAAGACCTAAAAAAAGTAATCGGATAATTGATTAACACGAATTAGCCTTGGGAGGGGATATGCTTGTTGACACCGGTAAAGCGAGAAATTTCTGCGAGGCTTTGTTTTGCGCGTATGGGTTTTCGCATAACGAGAGCAAGACAATTGCCGATGTTCTTTTAAGGGCGGACCTTTACGGAATAGAGTCTCACGGCATTCACAGGCTTTCGCGTTATCATGAAGAAATAACATCGGGTCAGGTTGACGTAAGCGCCAAAACGGAAATTGTGCACGAAACGCCGATCTCGGCCTGCATCGACGCAAACAAGGGAATGGGGCAAACTGTCGGCGTAAACGCAATGAATCTTGCGATTCAAAAAGCAAAAAGCTCTGGCTGCGGCATGATCACTGTGCGCAATTCCAACCATTACGGAATCGCAAGCTATTACACGGAACTTGCATCGGAACAGGATTTAATCGGCGTATCAATGACAAACACAGAAGCGATCTGCGTTCCGACTTTCGGTTCTGAAGCGATGACAGGCACAAACGCTCTTGCGCTTGCGATGCCGGCAGAGCCTTTTACATTTTCCTATGACGCAAGCACAACTGTAGTGCCGCGCGGAAAATTGGAAGTTTACAGAAAAAACGGACAGCCGCTGCCCGACAACTGGGCGTTAGATGCAAACGGACATCCATGCAATAACGCCGCGGAAGTTGTCGAAAATATAATCGCAAAAGCGGGCGGCGGCATCGCTCCTCTTGGCGGACTTGGAACGCTTCACGGCGGACACAAGGGTTACGGCCTTAGCATTGTTGTAGATTTGTTTTCCGCCGTAATCTCTAGCGGACTTACGTCTAATCATGTAAACAGAAAACCGGGCCACACGGGCATTTGTCATTATTTTATGGCGTTCGATTACGGCATCTTCGGCGAAAAAGAAACAATAAAGCGAAACATGTCAAAATTTTTGCAGGAAATCCGCGATTCAAGAAAAGCCAAAGGACAAACAAGAATCTACACCCACGGGGAACGCGAGGCTGAATTAAAGAAAGAACGCGAAAACGGAACAATTCCTGTCAACGAAAAAACAATCGAAGAAATGAATGCGATTGCTAAACAATTAAATGTCGAGAATAACCTTTACAAATAACATTTATGGGCTATAATATCTTAAAGGAGATTATTATGGACGATTTATATACATCGATTGTCAGACTGGATTTTCAGTATGCCCACAGGTTTATGAACTGGCCAAGAGAAGCCAAGCATCTTCACGGGCATTCGGGTCTTTTGGAAATTGAACTGGAAGACAAAGTGGATCCCGTTACGGGCTATGCGCACGCCTGCAAAGAGGGTTTTAAAAAAGCATGGGAGATTGTTGACCACTTCCATCACGCGACATTGTTTCAGGAAGGAGACCCTCTCCTTGACGCTGTTCTTGCCGTATACAAAAAAGAAGGCATTAACAATGACCCGCAAAATTGCGTTCCTCTTAAAAAGATAGACAACCCTCTTGCATGGTCATATCCCGAATATCGCATAATTGTAACAAAGAAGGTTTCCACATGCGAAAATCTTTGCGAACTTTTCCATGCGCTTCTTAAGGATAGAATGCCCATCAAAAAGATTACAATGCGTTCATCAAGCATTAACGCAGCAAGCAAAGTTTTTAAATAGGGATATTTAACGGGAGTTTTGCATAACGCAAGACTCCTGTTTGTTTTTTGCAAAACGTATGCTTAAATATTTAATCACAAAGACAGAGGCGAAAACCTGCCATAGGCTAGAATGGCTCTGGCATTTTTCCACGCAGCCGCTAGCTGGCATTTTACACGCAGACCATAGACGCCTATGGCAGAGTTTGCGCCTCTGCCTTTATATTAATTTATTGAGCAAATGTGTTAATTAAAGTAGTAAAATCTTTAAATAATTCAATAATATATTAATTTTATCTTTTTGACAGGATATGTACCAATCTCATTCCTTCTATATGTGTAGTTAAAATAAGTGAATTATTATCTACAGAATAACTATATGTAATATTATTACTACTTGATGGCATCATCATTGCAATTAGTTCATTAATTGATTCTTCATCTGAACCCGAATTTAAAAGCATATTTCTCATAATAATTATAACTTCATTATTAGTATACCATCTAGATTCAAAGCCTTGCAAACCCATTTGACTAAAATATCCACCACCAACATGTGTTGGTGTAAATGTAATATTTCCCGCATTTACAATATAAGTTCCTTTCATTGCTTGAACACCATTTATAAAATGTTCATAATTTCCATTATTAAATCTGTATTCTATTGATACCCCTTGTTCAGTACCAACCCATCTACCATTAAGACGATTATCCATTTGTGCCCAAATATCACTAATAAATATCGTTCCAAATAGAAAGATCAATAATCCCAATAATTTACTTTTATTTTCCATCATACTCTCCTTAATAATTTCTTAATCTTCATTAAAATATATTTATATAATATAAAAATATTAATAAATCATTTATAATTTTATCCATATTCTTTGGGTACCGGAACCGATACTACTTGACATGAAAAGTTGATTCCCATCAATTGAATATGTAAGAATGGCATCTGTAAATTCCGCTCCATATACCTCACTTAATTCTCTTCTGGAATACCATCTCGGTGCAAGCCCTTGACGTTCTAATTCAAAATAATTTCCATGAAATTCTGTTATTGTTAATTTTATATTTCCATTATTTGTTGTATAAAATCCTCTACGTGTTGATATGTTGTTAATTTTCTCTTCCCAACGTCCATTGTTATATATATTTATAAATTCCCAATTTTCACTTGAAGTAGATGTCCATGTCCCATTGAGTGAGGGATCAATTTCTCTAGATGTTCCAAGCGAAAAACACCCAGTAATTAGAAATCCGAACAAAAATGCAATTACTAGTATCCCAAACATTGATTTCTTTTCCATAAAAAGAGCTCCTTTACGGTTTTAATGTCACCGCTGACAATATTTAACATCCTATACAGGTTGTTAATCAAATAATATCGGTATTACCGATAAATCATACTATCAACTGTTTGAAATAATGTCAAGTTATTAACATAATTATTCGGTAAGAGGCTGGTTTTTAAGAGATTTATATGAAAGAACAAGAACTTAGAGGGATTTTGAGCAGTAATATCAAACGCTGTCGTATTAGGGATAACCTTTCACAGACGGCTCTGGCTGATAAATTGGATATATCAACCAATTTTTTAAGTGATATTGAGCGTTGCAAAGCATGGATTTCCCCTGAAACATTGGTCAGACTTGCAAATGTCCTAAAAATTGAACCTTACGAACTATTTAAGGTAGATTCTCTTTTAACAAAGAAAGAAAGCGATGTATTGCAGCAATATGCCAATGAAAATATGAAAGCCGTTTTAACTGTTATTAATCAGATCAAGGAAATATAGAATTTTTTCTAAATGTCGCTTTTTACCTACTTACTTTACTTGATTGGCGGAAATCGCTTGGTGAAGGATATACAGCGAAGCGCAGGGGTGACAGGAACCGCTTTTGTCTAGTGTCGTCAGGTGCAATTGGTACACTATCTGTAGCTTGGTTTGATTTAAAACTTATAAACCGTCCAATGAGGTGCGTGTACCTTACCCACTGGCAACGCCTTTGATTGGCTCACTTCTGAGAAAGAATTAAATAAAACGAAAGAATCACTTTACAATAAAAAACAAAGTATGCCAATCAACTTAAGCTGGCAGGGGTAAGTACACGCGCCTTTTAAAGCCTTGCGATTTCTTCCAAAGAAAGCCCGGTAATTTTTTGAACAAACTCAGGCGTGGAACCTTCTGCAAATAAGTTACGCGCAATAGCGAGTTTTTCTTCAGCTTTGCCGTCTTCTTTCCATTGCAAGTGCAGGCAAATTTCGTCTTCTCTCGCGAGGTTTCTATGAAATTGATAGTCCCTTATTGATTCCAACAAACCCATTCTTTTTGTGCATTTTATCGGTTTTTTTAACTGCGGGTATTTCTTTGCTAGCATTTCATATTCCTCCTTCTTTGTGCATTTCAAGAATCTCAGCCAAGGCCAAATCGCGCTGTCTTCTTTTTCAGGCAACTTTGGCAGTTCAATGATAAC
>WQSP01000091.1 GCA_009787795.1 Treponema sp. | reverse complement strand
ATACTAACCTCCAAAAAAAATAATGGGCATACACGGATTCGAACCATGGACATCCTGCGTGTAAAACAGGCGCTCTAACCAGCTGAGCTATACGCCCCAATGTTTTAATTAAAACTTAAATGAATCAATTATCAAAACTGATTCATTAAGCGGCTGATGGGAGTCGCCTTCCAGTCGCAAACCTCCTGTTTGCTCCTTCCAGGCCGTCTACGCTGCTAAACCGGCTTCCATACCGGTTTACCCCTCAGACGCTCTCGCGTCTTCGGTGCCGCAGCTCCGTTTCGACTCCTACTTCAATTTCCAATGTTTTAGTTAAAACTTAAATGAATCAATTATTAAAACTGATTCATTAAGCGGCTGATGGGAGTCGAACCCACGTCTCCAGCTTGGAAGGCTGGGGTAATAGCCGTTATACGACAGCCGCCTTTTTCTGCACTTAAGCCTTCTTCTATCTATGGTAATACTTGCAAAAAGGAAGAAAAATGTCAAGTGGGTGGTTTATCGGCTTTTCCCGAAAAATATGGCTTTTTTTGGGCTTTTGGGATTTTATTGGGATATTATGCCATAAAAAACTCGGATTACCTGACAGGAACCAATCTGTATATGGAATTTGAACCGGCATTTGAATACCCCTGCCTGAAAACAAAAAACCCGGGATCGGTAAAAACCAGCAAGTTCGCGGAAAGATCGTTTATAAAGGCCCGCCCGTAAGAAATCCAATTTTCATGAGTGTATTCAAATTGGTCTCTCCTTTCGCCATACCATCGCCATCTTGACATGGAACTGCTTCCTCCATCAGGGCGCGTAATAAAATATGTTCCTGCGTTTGTAAACAAAACAATAATGCCAATATCTTCCGGATCGGTACTGTCAACAACTCTCCATGTTCTGCAAAACAAATCAAGCTCGGAAGAAGCTGCCATCCTTTCGGCTTTTACCGCGGAAAAATTGATTTCCCTGTCCGGTTCGTCCAAGGTATAAAATTTGAAATCGACACCTGAATTATTGTTGTTTGAAATAACCAATCTGCCGAGATCGTTCATTACGATTATTTCCGGCTGCGGCATGCTATAAGTGCCAAAATAGGCGGTTCTGAATTGATTGTTTGCGATAACTATATAATTCATGTCATGATTGAACTCAAACGAAAGATATTCGCTTTCGGGAATATTAATTTCCCATTTTTCCGAAAGTGAAAACGGTATTAATGTTGATGAATCTTCGCGGATAATCACTTCATTAAAACCAATTCTTTTTAAATTAACAAGATTACTGTTAACCTGATTTGCAGGAATTCCCTTGATTATAACTCTTGTAAAATCCAAATACCTTTCCGCTGCAGGGTTAAAATTGTTTCTTCTAAGGAGGGCTACTGTATTTTCGGCGTTTATATCCAGCCTAAACGCGCCTACTTGTATTTGATAAAACTTGGCGCTGTCACTTGGCGGAATTCGCCCGATTATTCTATCCGGCAATTGCTGTGCAAAAGCGCTAAAAGTAATAATGATTAAATTAAAAAAAATAATAAACCGACGCATGTTCACTCCTTTGCCTGTTTGTTATTTTGACATGTTTTAACTGCGAAGGCAAGCGCTTTGGCGGCCGCTTCCCAGCACCAATGAGGAATAAAATCGCCCGGTTTTGCGCTTGTGTCGAGCAGGGAGGCAAGAACGGCATCTTCTACCACTTCGATTCCCGCCTCATGCGCGATTGAAATGATCCGTTCGGCTTCCCTTCCCCTGCCTGATGCCAAAAGCTGCGGCGCAGGATCTCCTTTCGAATAGCCAATTGCCGACGCAAGTTTTTTCTTTGCCATTACACCGCCTCGTCAATCGTGGAAACTTCATCGCCGAAACCCGATTCAAACGGAAACGTATCTTCGCTTGTTCTGACAAATACGCATTGAATCGGCATGTTAAAATGTTTTGACAGTTCCTCTTTATATTGATGATGTTCCCGTTCAGGCATTTCAATATTTTGATAAACGCACAGCCTTGTTATTTTTTCGTTCGCAGATTCAAAAATGAAAATCTCCCTTTTGCCTCCTGCATCCGACAAAACATCTATCGTCATGCAAACTGCGCGGTTGGAAATTTTTTCGCTGTCCAGTAAAATTCTCATGGAGACATTGTATTCGTTGTCGCCTTCGGTAAAATCGAAAGGAAGCACAATCCAACGCTGACCGTTTTTTCCCGGCAGTTTGTTTAGTATTTCCATGAGCGGATCTTTTTCCATATAATCATAAACCGCTTTTTTTAAAATATCGCCTGTGATTGATTCCGTTTTTAAAGAGGGTTTTTCTTCATTTTCATTTTTGTCTTTTTTTTGCCTGTCTCTCCGCTGATCGTTTTGCCGCCGCGAATCGGGATCGACAGCATCAACGTATGCCTCAAAACCTTTGGGTGCGAGTTCAACTCCTTTGCTTTCCGAAGCGGCGGCGCATAGCGACATCGTTTGTTGAACCGATTGCGCCGCCATTTTAACGGATGCCTCACCCTGCATTGCGGCTGCGGCTGAAGCAATTTTTCCTTGCGGCGCAGATTGAACCGATTGCGCCGCCATTTTAACGGATTGCCCCAACACAGGCAAAGAAAGCGCCTGACGGCGAATGTCAGCTAACACTTGCGGCTTTAAGGACAGGGAAAAAAATTTGGCAAACGAAATGATGGAAGAAGAAAGTTTGTCGGAGGGTAGTGCGGATGCCGCCAAAACAGAAGGCGCAGAGCGTGGATTTGCGGCAAGCGCCGAAGATGCCGCTTTTGCAGCCTGCTTGGGCTGTTGTACTTTTGAAGCGGATGTATCACGAATTCCTGAATCAATTTTCCTTAACATTTTTTCCTTTTTTTACCATGAAGTGCAAGAACCGAAGATTCTATTCGTGAGGTTAGTGGTCAAATTCCTTTGACTCTTTCCAAAATTATATCCGTAATTTGCTGCTGATTGATGACATTTGCATCGATAATTAAATCCGCGAAACTGTAATCATCGGTGTCAATATTATAGATACGCAGGTAGCGGGCGTGATCCTGTCTGTCACGCTCTGCGGTAAAAGCCGCGATTTCTTCCAAGTTGCCGCCTTCCCTGTTTACAATACGGGCTGCTCTTGTTTCGGGAGATGCGTCAAGATAGACTTTTAAATCGGCATCTTGGAGCATCCAAATCGCAAGACGCGATCCCAAAACACAGCCGCAATCAGTTCCATGGGCGAGTTTTACCTGACGCGTGTCAACTTCCCTGTCGATTGAATCGTCTTTTGCGGCGAGTTCGAGAATTGTTTTTAGGTCTACGCCGCGCTCCTGTGCAAGAGAGCGAAAAGTAAAATTGATAAAACGCAAACCAAGCGCTTCTGCAACCATTTTACTGACAGTCGTATTGCCGCAGCCGCTTCTTCCGGAAATGGCTATTTTAATATTTTTCTCCATCAGCCCTCCTTCGCAACGCTACTCGATATTTCTAAGCTGCTCCCTGATATTTTCAAGCGTCTCTTTCATTTTAACAACTTCGTTTGTAACATCTATTATAGCACTCTTTGAACCGATTGTGTTTATTTCCCTGTTAATTTCCTGACTTAAAAAATCCAGTTTTTTCCCGGGTCTTGTGTTTCTTTCGGCTTCCTTTCTGAACTCGCTCAAGTGCGAATCAAGACGCGAAATCTCCTCGGAAATCGTGTATTTTAACAATAACGATGCGGTCTCGGCAAGCACCTTGTTTTCGTCAACTTGATTTCCAAGCATTTCATTAAATCGATTTTTAATGTTGTCTTTTAAAGTCTGTTCGATTGCAGGAGCAAAAGAAGCCACAGTTTTTAACGAGGTTTCAATTATTCCAAGATGATAAAGAATGTCCGCCTCGGTATGCTTCCCTTCCCTTTCGCGTTCCTGACAAAATATTTTCATTGTTTCGTCAAAGAGCGGCTCAATTTCTTTCCAGTAGCGATCATTGTCGCGCGTTTTTTCAATTTCCAAAATTCCTTCCATCTCCATTAATGAAGAAAGCGAAGGTTTTTCCTTTATGCCAAGTTCCTTTGCGATATCGACAAGCGCAGAATAATATGCCTTTGCCGCGTTTTTGTTTATATTGATGTTAACGGGCACATTATGTTCGCGAACGCGGATACTCACATCGGCTTTTCCGCGATTGCACGAAGAAGAAATTATTTCGCGTATTTTCGATTCATACATGCCAAGCCAGGGCGGAAGATTCACATTGAGTTCCAGATAACGGCTGTTAACGCCTTTTATCTCGACCGAAACGGAAAAATCCTGCCCCGATTTTTCGCGGTACGCAAAACCTGTCATGCTAATCATTATTCGCCCCCTTAAACCGCTCAAAAAGTTTAACGCCAAGCGGCCAATTGTTTCCGGCTCCCAAAGTGACAAAGATGTCGCCGCTCCTTAGCATGTCGCATAACGGAGCGAAGGCGTCATCGACTTCGTCAATATAATAAGTTTCGTTTTTATTTAATTTTTCGCGTTCTTCTTTGGTTCTCTCATAAAGAGTTTTTCCGTTTACGCCGCCTTTGTAGTTTTCCCTTGCGCTTGCATATATTTTATGAAAATACATTACGTCCGCGTCATTGAAACACTGCGAAAATTCTTCGAGTAACGCCGCGGTTCGCGTATATGTGTGGGACATAAAACTTACGATAAGGCGGCGCTTTGGATAAAAAGATTTGATTCCTTCCAGCGTAGTTTTTATCGCAGTCGGATGATGACCGTAATCGTCCATAAAGACAATTCCTTTTGCTTCGCCCAGAATCTCGCTTCGACGTTTGGTGCTTTTAAAATTTTCAAGCGCGTTTTTTACCGATTGTAACTGCTTTTCGTTAAGCGCGCCGCAATCAGTTCCATTGGCGCCACTTTCGTTTTTCGCAAGAGAAGCGGCAAGCGCAAGTCCCGCCGCGGCGTTCAATGCTTCATGTCTGCCGGGGATACGCATTTTAAAATCACCGGCAATTCCTGCGACGGAAAAAACCGCTCTTTCGTTTTCCACGCTATATGACGTAATTTTAAAATCGCCGGGCGCGGTAAAACCGTAGGGGATAATTTCGATATTGCGATTATAATTTTTTATTATATCTGCAACTTCGCATGCGCCTTTGTCATCCGCGCAGTAGATTAACTGTCCTCCCTTTGGAAGCAATCTGCAATATTCGACAAACGCGTCGCGGATCGATTCGTAAGTTGGAAAAAAATCCTGATGATCGCTTTCTACCGAAGTTAAAATAATGCGGCGCGGACAAAACGATAAAAAATGTTTGCGGTACTCGCAGGTTTCCGCGATAAAATATTTATTTCCAAGGCAAAGCGTTGACCTTCCGCCAAAATCAAGCGCGGCGCTGCCAACAAGTATTTGCGCAGGTAACTGTGCCGCCTGCATGATTACGCCGCAGATCGCGGTGGTGGTTGTTTTTCCATGCACGCCGCAAATACCTGTCGAATCAAACTTGGCAGACCATGCGCCGAGAGCCTCGGTATATCTTAACATTGGGATTCCAAGTTCCTGCGCCTTCGCCATTTCAGGATTCGTATCCGCGCTGTATGCAGCCGAATAAATTATCAAGTCGATATTATTTGTAATATTTGCAGCGTTAAATTCTTCGTTATATGGTATGCCAAGCTCTTTAAGGATTGCATCGGTGTAAAAAACTTCGGGTATATCGCTGCCGCCGCATTTTATTCCCGAATTGTGCATAAGCTCCGCCAAAGCGCAAACGCCTGTGCCTTTTATCCCGATAAAGTAAACATAAGAGTTTGGCTTGAAGATTTGTTCAGGATTCATACTTTATTTTACAATAAATTGGGAATATCGCCAATAGAAGAGACAGGACCGAACTTGCTGTCCGATATCTCCTTATATTACAACAGCAGCTTGTTCAGGTTTAAGTATCCCTGCCGCTTCCATACACTTGGCACGTTCTTCCATGCTGCTAAAATTTACCGGACGAAATTCGGAAAGTTGCTTTTCTGTAAGCAAAGGACAATCAGGATCATAGGTATAAGGGCGTTTTGCTGCTTCTCTTATCCTTGCTCTCATTTCGGCTTCCTCTTCAGGAGTTAACTCTTCGCCAGCCGTGTATCTCACTATTGCCATGATATATCCTCCTTTCAAAGGGTTCTGCGACCCTAGCCGATATTATACGAATTGCATCTCCACGTTCAGTATAAACTACAAAAAGCACATCTTCAAAATAACCCATAGTTTGCCAGCGTTCTTCTTCACTGCTCGAATCATCATCATGGCGTTCCATACGGAAAAAATCATAAAAGACCCTGGTAGCGTCTTTAAAATAAATTCCATGTTCAATAATACTTTCCTGCTCTTTTTCCGGATCCCATTCGAATTTTAATTCAATCATAACACAAAACCTCCTAAAGGTTTTGTGTCTACCCATTTACTCATGAAAACCCCGCGTAAGAATTCACCCTGACCAACGAGGGTATTTTTGGCTAAAAGGTATCACGAAGCAGGGTTATTTAACGGTTAGTTTTCAAAAAATATCCGCTTCACCAATAGAGGCAAGACAGATATAACAATTTAAATATATTAAATAAATTTGGTTTTGTCAATATTTCAAAGATATCCTCATCACTTTCTAACCAAGTCCATTATCTTAACAAAACCAAACCAAATTATCGGAAAAAACCCTCACGCAAAGGCACAAAGACACGGAGGATTGGTTGCCTTTCCTTTGTGTCTTGGCGTCTTTGTGTGAAATCTTTTCTTGACAACAGCAGCTTGTTCAGGTTTCAGGAGTTAACTCTTCGCCAGCCGTGTATCTCACTATTGCCATGATATATCCTCTTTTGTAATCTAGATATTAATTTTTGCCAATATTTTATTAGTCATTGATAATTCTTTGTTTTTATGCTATATTTTAACCATGACCATTTCACAAACAATAGAGATTCCGGCTGATCACAGGAGTATTACTCTTGAAGTACCTCGTGAAATTCCTTCAGGAAGAACTATCATTTCTTTTACCCCTGCCCCTGAACACCCATGTCCAATTTGCGCTAGGAATATTGATCCTGAAACCGGAAATCCGCGTTATAATGCCGAGACTATTGCCGCAATTAAAGAAGGAGACGCAATACTTCGAGGTGAAATTCCGGCAAAAAGATATAAATCACTTAAAGAGATGTTAGTAGATTTGGAATCGGACGACTAACCTATGCTGGATGCGATTTTTACAGGTCCTTTTAAAAAGGATCGCAAACTCATGGTTAAGCAAAACAAAGATATGACTAAACTCGATGAGGTAATGGATTTACTGATAAATGAAAAGCCGCTTTTACCAAAACACAAGAATCATTTACTATATGGAGATTACAAAGGAAAAATGGAATGTCATGTAGAACTGGACTGGCTTCTTATATATTGCATAGAAAAATCTACCAATGAAATATTATTTAACCGCACCGGTTCTCACTCTGAGTTGTTTTAGTATTCTCATCACTTTCTAACCAAGTCCATTATCTTAACATAACCAAACCAAATTATCGGAAAAGATTTCATGGATAACAAATAATAAACTGCGTATTTATAACCGTTAGCTTCGGACTGCTTGCAGGATAAATAGCTCCGCCAAAGCGCAGACACCTGTGCCTTTTATCCCGA
>WQSP01000090.1 GCA_009787795.1 Treponema sp. | reverse complement strand
ACGGCAAAACCTTTCCCCGCTTCCCCCGCATGGGCCGCTTCTATTGCCGCGTTCATCGATAAAAGATTTGTCTGTCCTGCAATATTTTTCATGACAGAATTGATTTCCAAAAGCCCTTCCGACTCGCGGGAAATTTCCTGTATGTCCTCTGATACTTCCTGCAAACTGCTGCGCCCGATTTCCGAAGCGTCCATTAATGATTTAACGTTATTGGCATTGCTGATAACGGTATTCGTTACAGAATGCGTATTTGCAACCATTTGTTCGATAGCGGATGAAGCCTGCGCGACATTTTGGCTTTGTTCATGAACCAGACTGTCAAGTTTGCTTATATTGCTTACAACCTGTTCCATTGTCGCGTGAGTTTGACTTACGCTTGCGCTTTGGTTAATTACCCTTCCCTTGATACTTTGAATATTCGAAGTAATCTGGTTTACCGCGGCGGCAGTTTCGTTCATATTGCCGGCCAAAGCCGTTCCTACGCCGGATAATGTAACAGATTCGTTTTTAATGGAAAGAACAAGGCGTTTTATTTTATCCAGTGTATTGTTAAAATATTTTGCCAAATCGCCGATCTCATCCGATGAATTTAAAGAGACTGCTTTTGTCAAATCGCCCTCGCCCTCGGAAATATCTTTTAAGGTATCAGCCAATGTAACCAGCGGCTTTGTAACATAATGAAGAACAAAGTATGTAATAACAGCCCCTATAATTATGGCAATCAGCGCCAAAATAATCGTAAATCTGGTTATGGCTTGAATGGGCTTAAAAATATTAGCTTCTGAAGCGCCGATTAAAATCGACCATGATTGATCCGATTCGCCGATTTGGAAAGACTTCATCATCATGTAAATATTTGTATCAAGCGAAGGATCATAAGATTCGCCCGAAAAATCCTTCCCGTTTATTACCGCATTGAAAGCGGCTTGCTGTGCATCGCCGTATTCAACATCGACATCGAGCAAATTTTTTCCCTTTCTTTCGGGAAGGAAGTGCGCAAGAATGTCTCCGTTGCCGGAATACATAACCATTAGGGCGATATTGTCGTCTTCATGAAGGGTTTTTTCCAGCGTGGGCTGAATGACAGCCATATCCAGAAGGCATCCTACAGCTCCAATAACCTCATTTGTACGGGGATTGATAATGGGAACCTGAATCAGCATCCCGTAAGTTTCCTGCCCGTCCATGATTACCGGGACCGGGTCGTCAAAACGGTCTTTTCTGGCATCGGGACCGGCTAAATGCTCCATGGTGAGATCGATATCAGTGCTGGCGCGGGTTGTAATGACGCCTGTTTCCTTGGTAACTGTCATTGCATATTGCCCGCCGGGACCGGAACCCACCCTGTTTATATAACGGTCGTCCATGCCGTCAAGCGCGTTTGGTTTCCAGATCGAATATGCAAGCCCCCATCTCTCGTTCTCGATCAGAGCGCCCTTTAGCATACTGTCGAATTGATCGCGTCTTGTTTCAGGCGGCAAACTTTCAAAATCCTCCATCATGGCGCTAAGCGTACTGAGCGCGAGAAAATGTCCGTCTTCCCTGCCTTTCCAGTAATTTACTTCCCTTTCAAGCATATGTTTAAGGTTATTAAGGCTCAATTCAAGGCTGATATTACTGGCTTCGCGTAAAAGCAGCGCCGCGATACCGGTTACAATGACTGCAACTATGGCAATCACCATAAGACTTAATTTAATTTTAAGTTTCATAATTTTCCTCCTATATAATTCTTCCTAAATAAAATATAAGGAATCAAAATATCATCGACCATATAATTAGGCGTTATCTTGACAGTATTACAAATTATGTCAAACTGTTTCTTTTTGGATGAAAAACCTAAGATAGTAGAAAATTTATTAAAAAAAATGAAAATTTTTCTTTACAAAATTCATATACCAGTGTTAAAATTCTATATTACAGGTGTTCGTATGAGCGCCTAATCTTATTACAGGGAGAAAAAATTATGAAAAAAAGTATGATGATTTTGTTAGCGCTCCTTTTGGCAACAGGCGGGTTCGTGTTGGTTGGATGTAATGACTTCGACTTGATCGACGGTGAAGCTATTGGCAGTTCAAGGGCCGCCGAAACATTCACAAACAACAAAACAGGAACCAAAAACGGATGGGATTATGAGTATTGGAAAGACAGTGGAACAGGCAGCATGACTGTAAATGACAATGGTACATTCAAAGCAAATTGGAGTAACATTGGCAATATTCTGTTCCGCACAGGCAAAAAATTCAATTCTTCCCAATCTCACAATCAGATTGGAAACATTTCCATTACCTACAGTGCTTCATTTACACCCGGCGGAAATTCTTATCTGTGCGTCTATGGCTGGTCAAAAGATCCTTTGGTTGAGTACTACATCGTAGAAAACTACGGTTCATATGATCCCCGTTCGGCTTCCGGTGCAACAAAGAAGAAATCTTGGAACGGATACGATCTTTTTGAAACAACAAGAACAAATCAACCTTCGATCGAAGGCACAAAGACATTCAAACAATATTGGGCAGTTCGTCAGTCAAAACGCACGAGCGGAACAATTGATGTAACAGGAATTTTCAATGCATGGTACGACAACGGCATGAGCCTCGGCAAAATGTACGAAGTTTCACTTTGCTTGGAAGGTTGGCAGAGCAATGGCAGCGGAGAAATCTCAAGCTATACTCTTAAGTACGGCAGCACCACACTCGGCGGCGGCTCAAGTTCAAGCTCAAGCAGCTCCAGCTCATCCAGCTCCAGCTCCTCAAGCAGTTCCTCTTCAAGCGGTAATTGCCCCGGATGCGGAAAAAGCGGCAGCTGGAAATGGGGTGGCAATACCACTAGCCATTGGGCAGACAATTGCGCATGCACATGGAATGAAGCTCATAGTTATTCCAACGGAACTTGCAAATGCGGTGCAACTAATGGCAGTTCAAGTTCCAGTTCAAGCAGCAGCTCAAGCACAACCACTTCTTCTTCCACAGTAACAGTTCAAGCTGAAAGCATGACAAAAGGCGGTCAGTATACAGGTAATATCAGCTCGCCTTTCCAAGGTGTTGCATTATATGCCAACAACGACAAGATCTCCACTTCGCAAAACCTGGCTTCCGGCAGCAGAACAATCACTGTAAGAGGCGCTTCCAGCAACAGCAGCTCGGCTCAAATCAGAGTTAACGTAGGCGGAACTCAAGTTGGAACAATCAGCTTCAGCGGAACAAGCGCAGCCAGCAAAACAATCACATTCAACAACTCCAGCGCAGGAAGCAAAACAATCGAATTGGTTTGCATCAACGACAACAACACTTGGGACGTATTCATTGATTACATCGAAATAAAATAACCGTTAATTTTGGTTAAATTTTAAGGCTGTCCCAAACGGGGCAGCCTTTTTTTCAATTTCTTGATTAAAACTTACAATTAAAATTCGATACTCTTTTCTTTTGAAATGTGATAAACTTGATGAATGTACGCAGGTTTTTATTCCCTCGGCGCAGCCGAAGAGGTAACAGGTTCCAAGCATGTGCTTGAGATTGACGGGCAAAGCTATCTGATTGATTGCGGCGCGTTTCAGGGTTCCAGAGCCGAAGCAGACCGCAAGAACAGAGACTTTGGTATTGCGGAAGATCGCATAGACAGCGTAATTTTGACTCACGGTCATCTTGACCACTGCGGTCTTTTGCCGCTTTTGGCAAAACGCGGCTACGGCGGAAATGTTTACGCAACGCCTGCAACCCGTGATATTGCAAGCCTTATAATGATGGACTCTGCAAACATTCAGGCGCGTGACGCAAAATACTTAAAGAGTCAGGCGCAGAAAAAAGGGCAAAAGTTCGACTGGACTCCGCTTTACACCGAACAGGACGCGATAAAAGCTGTCAGCCAGACAATCGGAGTTTCGTATAACAGACCGATGTTTATTGGCGACGGCGTAAGCCTTGAATTTTACGATGCCGGTCACATTTTGGGCTCTGCTATCGCGGCGATAAAAATAAAAAAAGGCGGCGACGAATTAAACATTCTTGCAACAGGCGATCTTGGCAGAAAGGGCAAACCGATTATCAGAAACCCCGCGATCCCCGAAATGGCGCCCGATTATATCATTCTGGAAAGCACTTACGGCGATCGCCTTCATGATTCTACGGATGACGCAATAAAGAAGCTTGCCGATATAGCAAAGAGAACCGTAGAAAAAAAGGGAAAGATTTTGATCCCCTCTTTTGCAATTGAACGCACACAGGAACTTGTTTATTATTTTCATTTATTGGTAGACGACGGCGTAATTCCCGAAGTTCCGATTTATGTTGATTCGCCGATGGCAACCAATGCAACGACAATCTTTCAGGTGCATCCCGAATGTTACGGCGAAGAAATCAAGGAAGCGTTTATCAAACATCATAAAAATCCGTTTGGTTTTAACAGTCTTCATTTTACAACAAGCGTGCAGGAATCAAAGGCCCTAAACGATCATCCCGGTCCTCTTATAATAATTTCTGCGGACGGCATGTGCGAAGCGGGGCGAATTCAACACCACTTGATGCACAACATACAAGACCCCAACACGACAATCATGACGGTCGGCTACATGGCGGAAAATACGCTGGGAAGGCGCATTCGAAACCGCGAGAGCGAAGTGAAAATCCACGGCGACTGGTACAAGTTAAAAGCGCATGTCGAAGAAATAAACGCGTTCAGCGCCCATGCCGATTACAAGGAAACCCTTGATTGGCTTAAAGAGGTGGACACATCAAAGTTAAAGGGTATTTTCCTTGTACACGGCGAGAAAAAAGCGCAAGCCTTCCTTAAAAAATATTTGGAAGAAAACGGCTACCCGCATGTTGAGATAATCAAATACGGAAAAACATACGAATTGAATTAGGATGGAAAAATTTTTATCTTCTGAAGATGTGTTTAAATGGGTGTCCGGTTTTATCAATCTTGAGCGCGGGCAAAAACCAAAAAGTTTTCGTCTGGAAAGGATGAGTTTTTTGGCGGAGCTTGCAGGGCATCCGGAGAAATGCGCGCCTTCCATACATATCGCAGGTTCCAAAGGCAAGGGCTCGGTTACAAGCATGCTGACTGCAATGCTAAGCGCCGCAGGTTTTCGCGCAGCGCGTTACATGTCGCCGCATGTAACCGATATACGGGAACGCATCTGCCTTGGCGATGCGTTTTTTGATGAAGAAATTTATTGCGCTGCAGGAAACGAACTGCGCGATATTGCAGAAACGCGTCTTCCTTTGTCGCATGCCGCGCTTTTTGACACCTCAACTGCGGACGGCTGCGAACCGACATTTTGGGAACTTCTTACGCTTTTGTTTTTTCTTTGCGCGCGGCAGGCAAAGTGTAACGTAATGGTAGTGGAAACCGGCATGGGCGGCAGACTTGATTCCACAAATATACTTGATCCTCTTGTCAGCGTCATAACATTAATCGAACTTGAACATACTTCTTTTCTTGGCAATACAATCGCAGAAGTGGCAGGCGAAAAAGCGGGAATTATAAAAAATGGCAAACCTTTTGTTTTGGCGGCTCAATGCGAAGAGGCATTACAGGTGTTTAAAAAGAAAGCGCAGGAAACGAACAGCACTCTTTATTATATCCCCGAAACCTTATTACTTTCAGAAATAAAAATAACAAATACGGGCACAGAATTTAATATTAAAAATAATAATCTCAGTGGCTCCTCCGAACCGTTGGTTCGATGTCCGTGTGAACCTCTTTTCTTACCAATTCCCGGCAAGGTACAAGCCGAAAACGCCGCGCTTGCCATTACCGCGCTCAAAATCGCTTTCCCGCAAATTAACGAAGACGCTATTTGCAGCGGACTAAAAAATTTAAAGATACCGGGGCGTTTTGAAAACATGGGGAAACAGTTGCCGTTTATTATTGACGGCGCACATACGCCCGAAAGCCTTCATCTTTGCATCGAGACATTTTGTTCGCTTTACGGCGAGGGTAACGTTTTGATTTTTGGATGCGCCGCAGACAAGGACGATTCGGTAATGGCAAACATTGCGCATTCTCATTTTTCGAAAATATTCATAACTACGCCCGGAACATTTAAAGCAAGCGATCCTGCAAAAGTTTATGAAGCGTTCTGTGGCGTTACGTCAACAGAAAAGGCGGCGCTTGTTATGGATACGCAGGAAGCGGTCAGGCAGGCGCAGGAGTTTGCGAAAGAAAAATCATTACCCATTCTGGCAACCGGGTCGTTTTACCTTGTTTCCGAAATAAGAAAGGAGTTAATATGTTTTTACAGATTTCCACATTGATTTTTGCCGTTCAATGGCTTGGCTCGCCTTTCCAGCTTGGCTTATTGAAGGCATTTTTATCATGTTTCTTTTTTCTTACCATGATTATTTTATCGATAGTTCCGGCAATGAGCAGAGAATGGAGAATGTATATAAGATCGTTTATTGTCTGTGCGCTGCTTCAGCTTTTATTTCTTTTTTTAAACTTTGTCTTGCCGGGCATCGGGCTGGTGATGACGATTATATATAATATAGTTTTATTTTTTATATCAAAAAAACTGCCCGTTTCGTTTACCAATAATATAAAATCGGGTTTAATATTTTTCGTTTTGTGGTTTATGGGAATCAATCACTTGCTAGGCAGTTTTTTATTGTCAGATCCACGAGGAGTATGGTCGGGGGATATTTATTTTTCGGCGGCGGATTGGGTGATTTTGGCGATTTTTCTCTGCGCAATTGCAAGAACAATTTATCATATAGCATCGAGCGGTAAAATATTGGAAACGGCGGAAACTCAGGAGAACGAGAAAGCGCAATATACGCAGGACCTTAAATACAGCAGCGATCTTCAAAAACGCGAAAAGAAAACGCTTTTGCCTGTTTTGGCCGTATCGGCGATATTGTTGATTATTTCGGCATTTGTAAAACTTCCATGGGAAGCGCAGGCAGTAAATGATTTAAGAACGGGTTTTGCCGCAATAAACGAAAACAACATAGAAGAAGCTGAAAAAATCGCGGTAAAGTATTATAACGATAAAGCATACTTGTTTAACGGCGATGTCTTTTATCTGAACGCCAGGTTAAAGGAAATAGAATCGCAAAAAGACGCCATTCAGTTTTATATCAGGGCGGTGAATTGGTACAAGAATCATAAATCATGGGTATCGCAGGATTATCACGAGGAAGCCAAACAAAGGTTGGCTCAAATTTACACAGAAGAAAATATCGGATTTTTTGGACGTTTGTGGCGAAACATCCGCGCAAGATTTTAAGACAACAGGCGTAACCGCACGTTTAACGTTTTCTGTTTTGCGCGGTTTTTAAACGAGCCGTCGCTCTTGCAACTGCAGTGCGTGTGCGGATATAATCGTTGTGCGACAAGCTTCCGCGAAGACGTTCCTCGGCGCGTTGCAAAGCTTTCTGCGAACGCGGCACATCGATTTCCTCGTCCCATTCCGCTGTGTCCACGAAAAATTCAATTCCTGCCGCAGACACATCCATAATCCCCTGACCGAGCGCCGCGTTTCGCCATGCGTCGTTTTCNTGTATCTTTAAAAGGCTGTCAGAAACTACAGCGATGCTTGGCATATGACCGATCATTATGCCCATTTCTCCATCNGGCGTTTGCGCTATAATTTGCGANACATCGCCTTCAAAGAAAACTTTTTCCGGGGTTAGAATCGAGAGCTTAACGTTTTTTTGCATCTTCGTATACATCCTCTATCGTGCCTTTCATATAGAAAC
>WQSP01000089.1 GCA_009787795.1 Treponema sp. | reverse complement strand
GACATTCAGGAAATAGCGCGTGAGTCCGAAGGCTTAATGGAAATAAATTCCGTTATGGACAATATCGCAAGCCAGACAAATCTTTTAAGCATGAACGCGGCGATTGAAGCGGCACACGCAGGGGAAGCAGGCAAGGGATTTGCGGTAGTCGCCGATGAAATTAGAAAGCTGGCGGAGAATTCCGGTGAACAATCAAAAACAATCGGCACAGTGTTAAAAAAGATAAAAGAATCTATCGATAAAATCACATTGTCAACAGGCAATGTTCTTACAAAATTTGAAGCGATTGACTCAGGCGTAAAAACAGTATCCGATCACGAATCAAACATTCGAAACGCAATGGAAGAACAGGCGCAGGGAAGCCAGCAAATTTTGGAAGCTATCACTCAGTTAAACGGCATCACGCAGGATGTAAAAAGCGAATCGACAGAAATGCTTGAAGGTTCCAAAGAAGTCATTCAGGAAAGTAAAAATCTTGAAATGGTAACTCAGGAAATCACCGGAGGAATGAATGAAATGGCGGCAGGCACAGAGCAGATAAACAATGCAATTAACAGGGTAAATGAAATAAGCGCCAACAACAGAGACAGCATCGAAACACTGGTAAAGGAGATTTCACGGTTTAAAGTGGCATGAGAAAAAAATCACTCGACTTTAAAGCGTCCGACAACCCTTATCAAAACATCGATGGCTTCGCGGTTTTTAACGGAAATTTCGTTTACATGATGCACCGCAATATTGATTTGATCCGCGCCCGAAGCCATTTCGTTCATGCCGCTTGTAATTTCTTGCGTAACTTTTTCCAGGTTATTGCTTTCTTGAATAACCTCTTTTGCGCCGTCGAGCATTTCTGTGGAACTGCTCTTTACCTGACGGGTAATGGTGTTTACATTGCTTATGCCGTCCAGAATTTGCTTGGAACCTTCGCCCTGCTCTTCCATGGCGCGGCGGATATTGTCTTCCTGATCCGATACTACCCTTACGCTTGTATCGATCGCGTCGAATTTGGTAAGTACGTTTTCCGTGGAATTTGTAATTTTGTCTATTGATTCCGTAATTTTTTTAAGCACAACGCCGATGGTCTTGGATTGCTCGCTTGAGTTTTCCGCAAGTTTCCTGATTTCGTCCGCAACAACGGCAAAGCCTTTTCCCGCTTCTCCCGCGTGAGCCGCTTCGATTGCGGCATTCATCGACAACAGATTTGTCTGGCTTGCAATATTCTCCATGACAGAGTTGATCTCCATCAAGCCTTCCGATTCGCGCGCAATTTCCTTTATATCATCCGCCACTTCATTAAGCCCTGTTTTCCCGACTTCCGAAGAATCGATTAATGTTTTTACGTTGGCGGAATTTTTTATCAATGTTTCGGTAACGGATGAAATATTTGCGACCATTTCTTCGATTGCCGCAGATGCTTGCGAAACATGCGAGGTTTGACTCTCGACATGGACATTCAACTTGTTAATATTGGTTGAAACTTGTTCCATTGTCGCGTGAGTTTCGCTTACGCTTGCGCTTTGATTGATAACGCGAGCTTTAATACTTTGTATGTTTGCGGTAATTTGATTTATCGCCGAAGCGGTTTCGTTCATGTTACTTGCAAGATCGCTTCCTATTTCGGATAAATGCGCCGCCTCTTTGTTAATACTAATGATAAGATTTTTTATAATCTCCATCGTTTGATTAAAGTAACGCGAAAGGTCTCCTATTACGTCCTTGTTGTTGTAATTAACCCTCTTTGTCAGATCGCCTTCGCCTTCCGAAATGTCTTTTAACGTATGCATAACGCTGAATAGGGGCTTAACAATACTTGTTGTGACAAGAAGAGCCAGGGTAACGCTTACTGCAAACGCGCCAATAATTATTGCAACAATTAAAACGGCAAAAGTTTGTCCGTTTCTGTGAATATCATTTATTTCTTCGTGAAGTATATTTCCGTACGCGTCGTATAGAAGCTGCAAATCGCCGATAACACGCTGGGTATTCGGATAAACTTCTTCCAATAACATTCTTAGGGCTTCTTCTTGATTATTATTATTCTTTAAACCGACAATTTCACCCGCTTTTTGATGGATAAAATTATGAGGATCAACAATATCCTGTAATACTTTTATAAGATCGGGGTTATCAATACTCTTTGCATCATCGCTTGCCAGCCACTGACCCAGAGAACATACACTCGGATCAAGCGTACCTGTAAAAGGTGTTCCCATATACACCGATTCTGTCAGATTGTGTCTCCAGTTATAATGCGAGCTTAATATACTCGAAATATTCGCTTCGATTTCTGTGATATGGATAATATCTTCTGCTGAATCTGTGAGGTTATTAATGCTGAAAAGACCCACCACACCCAAAAAAGCGCCGATTAAGGCAACTATTGAAAAACCGCCTACCAATTTTGTCCGAATTTTCATGATATCCCATTATAACCCAATAATACAAATTGTCAATAATTAATTATAGAATTTTACGCCGTTATTTTTCTATTCGCTGAGAATCGACCCAGCCGCGAACGCCTTCATGCACAACGGGAGTCCAATCGCCCGAAGCGTCCCCTGTAACTTCCACAACACTGTCTTTATACAGCACTTTCAGCAATTCCGAATATGTGAATGGTTCTGCGCGAAGATCCAGGGTGCTTGATGTTACAGTTGCCCTGATTACCGAAGGCTTTGCCGATACTTCCCGCTTGCTTAAACCGTCTATCATTATAAACAGGAAAAACCCGACTATAATGCCGACTGCGGCAGGTACGATAAAACCAGGTATTCTTTTTTTTGCCGATGAAACGGCTGCAGGTTTGTCTGCTTGCGCTCGCGGCTTTTGCTGCGCTCTTTGTTTTTGCTGCGTATTTTGTTTTGCCTGGGCACGCTGATTTGTCTGCGCAGCTTTGGAAACAAAAGGCTCCATTTTGGGTTCATCGGGAATGTAGGGAACGCCAAGGTTTTCAAGTTTTCCAAGAGCGCCTTCGTATCCCCAGTCGGCGGAATTTTTATATGCTTCTATCGCCTTGTCATTGTCATTGTTTTTTTCGTATATGATTCCAAGGTATAAAAAAAGTCTTTGCCTTTCATGTTTTAAAAGATCCGTTCCCCTGTCATTTGCAAGACTGTTTTCAAAATCGACAATGGCGTTTTTATAATCCCTAAGCTGATAATAGCAATATCCCAAATTAAAATAAAGGCGCGGATGTCCGCAAAGGTCTACGGCTTCCGACAATAAATCGATCGCTCCCTTAAAATCATCCTTATCCATTATATCGGTGGCTTCGTTTAAAAGATCGACAGCGTCCTTGCCGTTTGAATTCTTTTTATTCATCAGCCTTTCGTAGTCCATAGAATTATTGTACAGGAGTTTTTTGTTTTTGTCTTCCCGAACGTCTCATTTATTGTCGGGTACAATCAATCCGCGGCTTACGGCATAGACGGCAAATTTCATGATACTGTCAAAATATGTTTTGTCCAAAATTCCCGAAATTATCCTTTTAACTACCGCTTCCGACATTGCAAGTTCATCGGCTATTTCGATTCTTGTTTTTCCCTGACATACAAGGCGAATTACCGTTATTTCCTTTTCGTTGAATTGTGCGTTAAAGGGTTGATTGTCTGCAGGACCGGGATATACGCCGTTTCCCTGCATAGTATTGTGGATTACATACAGAAGATGTTCCTTCCCCCTGTCTTTGTTGATAAAACTGTGAACCCCCGCTTTTCGCGCTTCTTCCACAAACGTTATTTCGGGCAAACCTGTCATGATCACTATTTTGACATCGGGCATTTCAGCGCGGATTTGTGCCGCATAAGTTATGCCGTTGGAATTGTTTTTTGTTATGACATCCATTAAAACCAAATCGGGTTTTAATTTTTTGCACAACTCGGGCGCAAGAGCCGCGTCATCGGTTGTTCCGGAAAGTTCCATGTCTTCCTGCGCAGAGATAACATCTTTGAGCATATCACTTAGCAAAGCCTGATCTTCAACAATAAGAATTTTAATCATTGATACGCTCCTTGATAAGCTCTACGGCTTTTTCCGTTTTTTCCTCGAACATCAAATCATAAAGCTCTATATACAAATCACGTTCGGTATCTGTCATCTCTTCTTTTCCCATTTCGCCAAGCGCCGCATTTGCGTTTTTTATGTCTTCTTTCTCAAGACAATTCATGAGTTTTTTCATCAGTTCATTGAAATTTTTCCCGTCTGTTTCCGTATTTCCATTCCTGTTTTTCAGGGCATCGCAAAAAACGGGAAGCATTTCGCATAATGCCTTGCGATCTTCCCTTTTCCCCGCCCCGATTAAAGACAATAAGGCGGCTTCTTCCCCGACGGCACAAATCAATTCACCGTCCAGCGATTCCATATATGCGGTAAACTTCAAATAATATTCGCTTTTTATTTCATGAGCGCTTTTGAATGTAACGCAATAATGCATTAAAACGTCCGCGCATTGCTGTGCAAACAAGGATGACAATGATTTTTGAACTGTCTGCGGCTTTTGTTCCGGATACGGTTTCGGCTGTTCCTTTACCCATTTGATTAATAAATCGTGAAGATCTTCGGGAATTACAGGCTTTGAAATATAATCGTCAAAGCCGTTTTCAAGATAAAATTCCCTCATTCCGCTGATTGCGTTAGCTGTCATCGCAATTATTTGAATCCGCTTGCGCCCTGCATCTTTTTCCCATGCCCTGATTTTTGCGGTAACTTCCACGCCGTCCATTTCCGGCATCATGTGATCCATAAAGACTATGTCGTACTCATTCTCCATTACTTTATTAACGGCTTCTTCTCCCGATATGGCGGTTTTAACATCAAGTCCGTAGGGCGCAAGCAAACCTTTCATCACTGTCTGATTAACCCTTATATCGTCCACTACAAGCACTTTTGTTTCGGGCACCCAAATGAAATCGATTTTGTCTTTTTTTCTTTCGTCTGCAAAATTAAATGATCGCAAGTTTTCTGCGGTTTCGTTTCCGATTGGTTCCAATTCGTTGAAACCCTGGATTATTTCTGCGGTAAAACACGAACCTTTGCCGTATTCGCTTTTTACGGTTATGCCGCCGTTCATCAATTCGGCTAGATTTTTTACAATCGGCAGTCCAAGACCGGTTCCTTCGGTTTTACGGTTTGCACCGGCATCAAGCTGAATGTAATTTGTAAACAATTTGTCCATATCTTGCGCGCGAATTCCAATACCCGTATCTTCCACCTTAAAGCGCACAATTACGGATGCCGCATCTTTTGGAAGAAACGATACGCCAAGGGTCACAGTTCCCCGTTTTGTATATTTAATTGCGTTTGACAAAAGATTGTTAAGTATCTGTTTTACGCGCAGTTCGTCTCCAATCAATTTTCCCGGGAAACTGCCGTCAATTTCCAAAACAAAATTTATCGGCATGGAACCTATCCGCACTTTGCTTATGACAATCGTGTCGTTTAACATCAATGCTGTGTCGTAAACATCGGGGTAAAGCTCGAACTTTCCCGCTTCGATTTTTGAAATGTCAAGTATGTCGTTTACAATCTCCAGAAGCGTCGTGCCGCAGCGATGAATTTGGGCGATATTGCTTTTGTTTGTTTCCTGCATTTCAGTTTCCGAAAGCCCGATTATTACATTGAGCGGCGTGCGCATTTCATGGCTCATGGTTGCAAGAAAATCGCTTTTTGTTTTTGACGCCGCCTTTGCTTCCAGCGATTCTTCATCGGCTTTTTGTTTTTCCCTTGCGATTCTAAGCAGGACAAGCGAAAGCGTAAACGCCAAAATAATTCCAAGGATGGCAATGAAAAATCTCATGCTTGTCACTTGCCGATAATATTTGTCAATTGGAGTGAAAATACCTATATGCCATCCGTTTTCCAGCCGCTTTGTAAACAAAATAAAATCGGAATCATGCGCGTCGTCCCTTATAATATATTCAAAAATATCAATGCCGTTATTCAATTTATTCACAGCGTTTGTAATGCCCTTGTCCGGCAGTTCGGTTAGGTGCTTTCCAATATGCTCTTTGGATAAAGTGGCGATAATTTCCAGATTCTTGCTAAGCAGCATTCCAAAACCGTTTTCTGCAAGGCGCATGTTTACAACATAATCCGCCATTTTATCAAGACGGATATCCGAGCATATAACGCCAAGCGGATTGCCATCGTTGTCAAAGATCAATCTTGAATAAGAAATTACTGCAGCGCCCGGGAAAAGGGAAATGTACGGAGTTGTCGATGCAATGTTACCGTTTGCTTCGATGGCGGCAATGTACCATGGACGTTCCTTTGGCATATAGTCATCGGGCGGAACCCATCCGCTTCCGTCAAGAAACATGCCGCCTGCGGGAGATGAGGGGGCAAATTTGTAAAAGAAACCGTAAATTCCGTTAAAACCCGATACACGCATATTGTCAGATGCCAGATAATCCGTAATTTCGAGCATATGCTTGTGAACAACTTCTGCAGAATCTCCCCGCAGAATCATTATTAAAATATTTTGCGAAACTGTCTGCAGAATCGTTTCGGCTTCCCGCAAATCTGCGGTTATTCTCGATCGAGTGTAAGAAAGAATGTTTTCGGCTTCTTTCGCCAAATAGCTTTGAACAATGTTACTTACGAAAAAGAATGTTATAAGCACCATTAGGGCAAATGCCAGCCAGACATACAGCAATTGACTTATAACGGATCGCGGTATCTTAAATTTCACCATTTTTCCCTAATATCCCGTTTGGATTATTTAAGGAAAATTTTAACGTTATTTTGATAAAAAGGCAATATCCCGTGAAAGAAAATATAATTTTTATGAATAATCCCTATTCAACCTTGAATCTGGACACTTCCCTTATTAATGTATCGATTCCTTGGCGGTTATCTATGGTTATTTCGTTTACCTGATGCACAGCCGTATTGATTTGATCCGCGCCCGAAGCCATTTCGTTCATGCCGCTTGTAATTTCCTGCGTAACTTTTTCAAGGTTGACGCTTTCGCGTATCACTTCGTTTGCACCTTCCAGCATTTCGCTTGAACCCGATTTTACTTTGCGAGTAATTTCGTTTACATTGCTTATTCCTTCCAGTATCTGCTTTGAACCTTCTCCCTGCTCTTCCATCGCGCGGCGGATATTGTCTTCCTGCTGTACAACAATCTTTACGCTTGAATCAATCGCGTCAAAATTATTAAGTACGTTATCTGTAGAAATTGTAATTTTATCGATGGAACCTTTAATCCTTTTAAGCACCGAGCTTATCGTCTTTGACTGTACGCTTGAACTCTCGGCAAGTTTTCTGATTTCGTCCGCTACAACCGCGAAACCCTTTCCGGCTTCGCCTGCATGAGCGGCTTCAATTGCAGCGTTCATGGAAAGAAGATTCGTCTGACTCGCAATATTTTGCATAACGGAATTAATCTCCATTAAACCTTCCGATTCGCGGGCAATTTCCTGAATGTCGTCTGAAACGCCCTGAAGTCCCGAATGCCCCACTTCCGACGCTTCTTTAAGCCTGTTTACATTTGCGTTGTTTTTAACAAGCGTTTCCGTTACGGATTGAATATTAGCAACCATTTCTTCGATTGCCGCCGAAGCCTGCGAAACATGCAAAGCCTGTTCCTCGATATTTACATTGAGCTTGTTAATGTTTACCGTTACCTGTTCCATTGTCGCGTTTGTCTGCGTAACGCTTGCGCTTTGATTTATAACGCGCCCCTTAATGCTTTGAATGTTAGCTGTAATTTCGTTTACCGCGGCGGCTGTTTCGTTCATGTTGCTCGCAAGATCGGTTCC
>WQSP01000088.1 GCA_009787795.1 Treponema sp. | reverse complement strand
TCAACATTAAAAACGCGTTTATTAGAAATTAATCCCGAGTGCGAAATAAGATCATGGGATGAACTTTTCTGCATGGAGAAAGCGGATATTTTTGGAATAGAAAACGCAGATTATGCAATAGACGCAATTGACAGCATTAATCACAAACTTGATTTAATAGAAACTGTCTGCAACACAAAAGCAATTCTTTTTTCTTCGATGGGTATGGCGCTTAAACTGGATCCGTTAAAAATCAAAACAGCTTCGATATGGAAAACACAAATCTGTCCTTTGGCACGTATTGTGCGCCAGGGTTTAAGGAAACGCGGATTTTCAGGCGATTTTACAGTTGTTTACTCCGATGAACCTGCGCTTGAAAACAAGGAAGAAAACGCTTCGCCTTATGTTCCGGGAGAAAAAAGAATCAACGGAAGCATTGTAACAGTGACCGCAAGCGCAGGAATTACGCTTGCAAGTTTGGTTATCAACGATATTTTAAGGAAAACCGAATGAGCAGATTTTTTAAGAAAACCAATGCAAGTGAAATCGTAAAAAAACTTATAACCAAAGTTGTAATGGAAAGAGAATTAATCTGCGAAGGCGATCGCATTTTAATCGCAGTTTCAGGCGGAAAAGATTCAAGCGTGCTTGCATGGGCGCTTTCGCAGATAAAACCTGCGTTAAAATTCAATTACGAATTATCGGGGCTTCATATAAGCACTGATTTTTGCGCATGCTGCAAAAAATCAATTCTATGCAAAAGACTTGAAGAATGGAATGTTCCCTTTACAGACCATTTTGTTCCCGTAATAGGCAGGCTTAAAGAAGGCGAAAAAATGAACTGTTACTGGTGTTCAACGCAAAGAAGAACAGAATTGTTAAAATACGCGGTAGAAAACGGTTTTAACAAAATCGCGCTTGGACATCATTTGGACGACATCGTAGAAACATTTTTTATGAATTTATGCTCAAAAGGCGAAATGCTTGCAATGCCTGTTTTGTTAAATTACCGCAAATACCCTGTAAGCCTTATTCGCCCCCTCGCGCTTCTGGAAGAAAAACAAATAATAACATGCGCATCGGAACAGAATATTCTGAAAAACGCCTGCACTTGCCCGTACGGTCAGAATTCCAAGCGCAAAGACATGCGCGAAAAAATCTCAGACTTCCTTGGAAAAGAAGCAGGCGACATTAAACGCAGAATCCTTAAAGCGCTTGGCGAAGGAAAGATCGATTATCTGACAGAATAAGGAAACATCAGCTTGCATCCAAAAGCTCAAACAGAATATTAATGCCCGTATCTATCTCGCTGTCAAGAATCGTATACGGAGGAAGAAGCCTTAATGTTTTTTGCCCCGCCGACAGCATTAAAAGTCCGTTCATGTTTTTTGTGTTATCCGCTCTTGCAACACCCGCTTCCAATATGGGCCATGCGTCACTGTCGATGTCAAACCCGATCATCAACCCCTTACCCCGAACTTCATTCACTTTATGATGCTCTTTTAACGCATTAATCAAAATATCGCCTTTGTGAATTACCGACGCCAAAAATTCGGGATCGTTTACGGTTTTTAAAACAACAAGCCCTGCTGCGGCCGCAACGGGATTTGCGCCGAATGTGCTGCCGTGATCGCCTGTCTGCAAAACATCGCACGTTTTTTCGCCTGCCAAAACGGCGCCTGCGGGGATT
The DNA here is from genome assembly GCA_009787795.1 of Treponema sp. Classification (GTDB taxonomy): domain Bacteria; phylum Spirochaetota; class Spirochaetia; order Treponematales; family Breznakiellaceae; genus WQXQ01. The sequence goes on along the minus strand of WQSP01000088.1, from coordinate 6,121 downwards.
CCTCCTGCAAGACCTTTTGCAAGCGTTACGATATCAGCCTTAATCGGGTTTCCACTTTTGTCTTTATATTGTTCAAGAGCAAGAAAAGTTCCCGTTCTTCCAAGACCGCACTGGATTTCGTCGAACATTAACAATATGTCCCGATCTTCACATAACTTTGCGGCGGCGGCAATGTATTCTTGTGATTGCATGACAATCCCGCTTTCGCCCTGAACCGCTTCGATTAAAAGACCGCATACCTTTTTTTCGTCCAAGGCTTTTTCCAAAGCGCCGATATCGCCGCTTTGAATATGGACAAAGCCGTCTGTAAAAGGACCAAAGTCTTTGTGAAATTTTTCCTGTCCTGTCGCCGCCAATGTTGTAATCGTTCTTCCGTGAAAACTTCCGTTTAAAGTTACGATTGTATGCCTTCCCTGTCCGTACTTTAAAAGCGAATATTTTCTTGCGATTTTACATGCGCCTTCGTTTGCTTCCGCGCCCGAATTCCCAAGAAAAACCTTTTTCATTCCTGCAGGAGACGTAGCTTCTATTAATTTTTCCGCAAATATTTCGCTTATATCGCTCATGTAATAATTGCAAACATGCAGATATTTTGCGGCTTGTTCGGTTACAGCCCTTACAAGAGGCGGATAATTGTGCCCAAGCACATTTACCGCAATACCCGAACCAAAGTCCAGATATTTTTTTCCTTTTATGTCAAAAAGCCACGCGCCTTCGCCTCTTGCAAAGGTCACAGGAAGCCTTTTGTATGTGTTCATAAATATATCGTTCATTATAACTCCAATAATTATTAAAACGTCAGTTAGACGATCTTATTCTTCTGTCGATTTGCGAAACCTCGCCCTCGTTATTCATTGCTGCGAAAATTGATCGTGCCCTTCTGTACGCTTCCAATGCATCCTGCTCTCTCCCTGCCTTTCTGCAAACATCGCCCATTGCGCGGTAACTCGAAGCAAGCCCCCATGAGTTTTCGATGCGCCGATCCAATCCTATCGATGTTTCGAGCGCTTCAATCGAACCTGCGGTATTCCCCGCCAACGAACGTATCGAAGCAATAGTGTACCAATCATAGGAAGCATTTTCAAGTGTTCTTTCGTTTAAATGTATGTCCAAACTGCGTCTTATTGCAGCTTCCGCCTCTGTGTAGGAACCGAGCGAACTTAAAGCCATGCCCCTTACCTGCCATGAAAACGCAGTATAAAGCCTGTTATTTCTGACATTCGCGCTCTCTCTTGTAACTTCGTCCAACACATCACGGGCCTCCGCTCTTTTGGAAATTAAATTTCCTCTCGCCTTGAAAATTCTTGCAACCGATAAAAGTTCGCTGTTGCCGAATCTCTCGGCTTCGCGGACTGCTTCGTCCCATTCTGCAAAAGCTTCGTTCATTCTTCCCATGGAAAACAAAACATTGCCAAGCGCAAGAGTGACCCTTATTATCAGCGAAGAATCGTCAACAAGTATCGAATTTTGCTTAAAGCCCGTCAACAACGAAAATGCAATTTCAAAGTTGCCTTTTGCAGCTTCCGTGTTTGCGGATTTTATTCCCTGCTCCGCCTGTATGCGAAGAATGTTTATATCTCCCGGATTTTTCGGAGCCGATGAACACGAAACGATAAAAACAACCGTAAAAGCCGCGCAAAAAATGCGCAAAAAAACATTTTTCATTTGTTACTCCAATTAAAATTCCTGGTTTCTGGGACTGGCTCCGCCCGGGCCTGTCTCGATACGTTCCGGTATTCCGCCTCTTATAAGAGGATTGTTTGCAACGGATGTCAAAATATCCTGAACCGATCTTAAGGCGACATTCAATTCGTTTATGGCGACTGCCACCTGCGGAAGCTGCTGCGGAATGAACGCCGTTGCCTTGTCAAGATTGTCGATAATTCCCGAAAGCGAATTAAGGGACGATGCAAGACTTGAGTATAACGGACCGTCCGCGGAAAGAATCGAACCGACGGCTCCGTCCGGCGATGAGATCATCGAAAGAAGGGGACTTAACTGTTCGGATAACGACGATGTTACCTCCCTGACATCGCCTGTTATTACGGCGACATCCGCAATTATCTTTTCAAGCGGCGCCTGTCCCGATCCTTGAGCGCCTGATAAAGACAAATTGACCGTTTCCAAAATCCCCGTTACCTGATTCAATATATTTGTAATGCTGTCATCCGCTTTTGCGACAGTCGTAAGTCCCTGACTAAAAACAGCTCTCGCTTCTATGGAATTAATCTCGGGTATTATTTCTCCTTCATCAATAAGCGTTGTTCCTTTTCCGGGATGAAAAACAAACGCATTTCCAAGACCCGGTATTGGACTGGACTGCATTTCCATAAGAGAACCTTCCACAACCCTAAGTTTGTATTCTTCGTTGATTGTAAAATGAACTTCCACGCGATCGTCATCTGAAAGCTTAAAATCCTTTACGCGGCCTATGGTAAAGCCTTTGTACGAAATGGGCATATTGCGGCTGACACCCGAAGCGGACGGCAAAAGTGTCCTGTACTTTACATCCTGTGCAAACCACCTTTGGTTGCTTCCAAGCATGAAAACCACAAAAACAAGTATGGCAAGAGCCAAAATGACCAAAATACCCACAATTTTGTCGGCAAAACGAATTGAAAATTTCATTCAAACCTCAACTTTACAGCGTTCATGACGCTATCCCTATTTTTAAGAAATCATTAAGCAGCAAATCACTAATCATATTTTCCTTTTGCGAATGCGCTGTTACCTTGCCGTCAATAATTACCACAACATAATCCGCCAAATCCAAAATAATCCTCATGTCATGACTAACAAACAAAATGGAAGTATCCTCTCTTTGTTTTTTTCTTACAATTTCTATAAGCCTGTCCGCCGCGGATTCGTCCAGCGATTCTGTCCATTCGTCCAAAAACAACACCGAAGGATTGCAAAGCATTGATCGCGCAAACGCGATCAATTTTTGCTCGCCCATGGACAACCTTGCAGGTCTTATCCTTAAATCTTTTCTGTAACCTACAAGTTCCGTAACTTCATTGATTCGTTTGTCTCTTTGATTTTTGTTCATAAGCGGATAATGAATTTTTAGAGGAAGCTCAAGTATCTGATAAAGATCCATATTCGCCCAAAGAGCCGAATCCTGAAAAACAAACGCCCCTTCCCGCCTGAATTCCAAATTGTCGCTTCGGTTCATGTACGCTACATTCTTCCCCTTAAAAAGAACCTCTCCGCTTTCCGGTATCAAAAGCCCCGCCGACAATTTTAGTACCGTACTTTTTCCTCCGCCCGAAGGTCCTACAATTGCCGTTGTCTTTCCCGGCACAAATTCGATAGAAACATCCTGAAGGATTTTTCTGTCATCCTGCGCCGAGAAAAATACATTTTTTAACTCAATAATATTATCCATAATTAACTAAACACAACATAATACAATACGGACAAAAGAACGTTTACAAGTATGCAAAGTCCGAATGCGCCGCTTACCGCGCGTAAACCGGCAACCGGAACTTCGGTGCTGGCTCTTTCTACCGAAAAGCCTTCGACAACTGCGGTAATGGAAATAATTGCGCCAAATGCGGCGCTCTTAAAAAGGGAAAGCGCAATATCCTGAATTTTTATCTGCGAAAGCAAAGTCGTAAAATAATGATCCATCGGCGTCGGACTGAACATTGAAGCGACAACATAGGAGCCTGCAAGCCCGAACACCGAAAAATAAATATTAAGCAGAACAAGCGAAATGGTAACGCCAAGGAATCTGGGAACAGCCAAATGTTCGATTGGATCAACACCGACCGAAATATACGCCTCCACCTCGTGAGAGATCACCATGCCGGCAATTTCCGTAGCAATGGCAGTTGCCGACCTTGCAATAACGATAAATGCCGTTAAAAGCGGGCCCAGTTCCATCATTACGATGATTTTCAGGATGTAGAAAATAACTTCCTGCTGATTCAGGCTTATCAGCATTGGAAATCCGATTATATTGACAGCCGCCCCGATTGCAAGCGCCAATATTGTTGAAATCCCCATTGCATACACAAAAGTAAAGAGAATCTGCATAACAAGGATTTTGAACGAAGCCTTGGAATTTTTGACAAATCTGCCAACTCCCTTTAGGGTCTTCGCAAAAAAGCCCAAATTATAGAATATTTGCTTTAACGGGGCTGCCGGATTCAACATACCCTTCATTATATAACGGGATGGAACATGTGACAATGACTCTTTACCCCGTATTTGCGCGGCATATTGACATTTTGACAGGTTTTTAGTATAAATTGAGGGTAAAGGTAGGGGCCTTTAGCTCAGTCGGTTAGAGCTGCAGACTCATAATCTGTAGGTCCGAGGTTCAAGTCCTCGAAGGCCCAATGAAAAACTTTATTTTAATAAAGTTTTTATTAAATTTTATGCGGACTTGAAGGGTGCGAACGCGTGCAGCGTAAGGCGTACAGGATGTACGCCGCCAGTGAGCACCCCAGCCTGTAGCGGTGAGACAGGATGTCGAGGCGTGAAAGGCAAGTCCTCGAAGGCCGGATACAGGCATGAAAACGCCATTATGGTACCCAAAATAATAATGCGTACAATTGGAAGTTTTTTTATCAAGGTATCGCATTCAGGTACCAGTATTGTATTAATATTTGTTTTATTTTGTTGTATTGTTATTTTTAGTAATTGCAACAGACAAACAGAAGACAATATTGTTTTAACAATAACAGAAGAAATACTGGAAGAATTTATTGAAAATGACAAAGCGGCATTAAAAAAATATAAAAATAAAACATTACAAACAAGTGATGAAATATTTGAAATTGCAGTTCCAAGACATCGAGGAGCCAATAAAAACGAATCTTCAATTTCGTTAAGAAGAAATCAATTTTCTTTTATTTTTAATTTTAATCAAGATGTAACTAAAAATTATTTATTAAACAATAATGATGAAATAATAATACAAGGTATCTTGACAAATTGTAAAAAAAGGAGTATAGTGGAAAAAAATTATCAAAACAACGTTGATTCATGGATTGAAACAGATAGGTGCTTTTTGGAATTTCGTCAATCTGAAATTATTAGTATAAAATAAAGTTTAATGGGTTTTTTACGGGAATGGTTGGTTCAATAATATAAATAAAACTCGCTTATAATTCATATTTTTCTATATCCTCCTTTAAAATATTTGATTGCCTGCATTTTAATGCAATATTTTTAAATACTTCATAATTTTTTTTTATTATAAACTATAAGCAAATAACCAATATTAGTATGCAGATAAAATAGACCTTGATTGGGCTTATCCATACCAGTAACAAAAAAATTATTGACAGGTAATCTTTTCTCACTAAAAAAAATATTTAATTATTATTTCTTCATTTTCTATTTCCATATCAGCAGAATGGAACATTATTAGCATACCTATTAATGCTCCGCAAAACAATATAATATTAATCGCTATATATTTAAAATTTTGTGAAATTAAAAAATATATCAGTAAAAATAATATTAATATAAAAAAAGCAATAATTGAGATAATTCCTTTTACTGATGAAATTTTATTAATTTTCATTATATTATCTGTTTCCCTTGCAGTTCATAAAATCTTCTTTTAAAAAATTATTCAACGGATATTAATTAACACCTTGAGCATCCGGTTCTCCTTCAGCCCGTCTTGGATCATTCAAATTATCATAGTTATTCTATCCTATAAAACATATTATAAACTGTTTTAATGATTCTGTAAATTAAATTTCTCGCCAAGGAAGAGGAAGAAAAGGTCCACGAATTTACACGGATTAGCACGGATTAGGAGGGAAGACTTCTCGCCAAGAACGCAAAGAAAGCCAAGGAAGAAAAAAGAGGGTCCACGGATTTACACGGATTAACACGGATTTATTGTTCGATATCTTAGCTTTAAACAAGAAGTATTTCTTTTCTATCAGGGCTTTTTAGGTTTAAGAAAGAGATCGCGGACAAGGTTCGTGAAAATCTGTGGAAATTCGTGGACAAATTAAAAATTTATCATTTTTTTCAAAATTTTTTCATTTTCGCTAAAGCGCCATGCACGCTCACGCCATATATAGGTACAACTTTCTTTCGAAGGTTGAATCTGTTTTATGGAGGTTCCTATGGAATCCAATGTTGACCTGAA
>WQSP01000087.1 GCA_009787795.1 Treponema sp. | reverse complement strand
ACATCCAGGAACTTCAAAAACAACTCTAGGGAGGATAACATAAAACTTAAAACGCTTGTCCACTGATTTACACGGATCCTCAACCGAGCAAGTCGCAGACTGGCGAAGGTTCCCCTCTTGATTATCACGGATTAAGAGAGAAGAAGTGCCGATTTAATTCGTGTTAATTAGTGAAAATTCGTGGACAATTTGATAAAGTTTATATGTTGTAAAATATGGCGGCGAAGAAGACTATAAAAAAAACAACTGCGAAAAAAACTGCCGCGAAACCTGCGGCCAAAGCTGCGTCGAAAAAACCCGAGTACGATGAATCAAAAATAAAAACGCTTTCCTCTCTTGAACATATCCGTCTGCGCACAGGTATGTATATTGGGCGTTTGGGCGACGGTTCCAATCCCGATGACGGCATTTATATTTTATTAAAAGAAGTTATCGACAACGGTATCGATGAATTTATCATGGGGAACGGAAAATTGATCGATACCCAGATAAAAGACATTGATAAACCCGGCAAGGCGATGGTAAAGGTGCGCGATTTTGGGCGCGGTATTCCTCTTGGGAAACTTGTTGAATGCGTATCCGTAATTAATACGGGAGCCAAGTACAATGACGATGTTTTTCAATTTTCGGTCGGCTTGAACGGAGTCGGAACAAAAGCTGTCAATGCGCTCTCGATTCACTTTAGGGTAGTTGCGATTCGTAACGGCGAGTTTGCAGAGGCAATTTTTGAAAGGGGAAATTTAAAAAGCGAGCGCAAGGGCAAATTAAAAGAAAACTTAAAAGACGGAACAATGGTGGAATTTATCCCCGACCCGGAAATTTTCAAGGAATTTATTTTTAACGCGGAATTTATCGAAAAGCGCGTTCAAAATTACGCGTATCTTAACGCGGGGCTTACCCTTGCGTTTAACGGCAAAAAATTTGTATCGGAAAAGGGTTTGTTCGATCTTTTAACCGAAGAAACAGGCGAAGACGCGCTGTATCCGCTTGGGTTTTACAAGGGCAAACATTCACCTAACGGTCAGCTTGAAATTGCGTTTACTCATACAAACAATTACGGCGAAGAATATTTTTCGTTTGTTAACGGTCAGTACACATCCGACGGCGGAACGCATTTGTCGGCGTTTAAGGAAGGATTTTTAAAAGGCATTCAAACTTTTTATAAAAAAGATTACCGTTCCGAGGATGTGCGCGAAGGAACAACCGCCGCGGTTGCCATCAAACTGAAAAATCCCGTTTTTGAAAGTCAGACAAAAAACAAACTTGGAAACTCCGATATAAGGGCATGGGTAGTGCAGGAAGTGCGAAACGCCGTCGAAGACTGGCTCCATAAAAATCCTGTGGCAAGCAAAAAATTGGAAAGCAAAATAATGGCAAACGAATCGCTTCGCACGGAATTGAACGCCGTCAAAAAAGAAGCGCGTGATGCGGCTAAAAAAATCGCCCTTAAAATTCCAAAGTTAAAAGACTGCAGGTTCCATTTGGAAGACGGCAAGGACGGACAAGAATCGACCATTTTCTTGACAGAGGGCGATTCAGCGTCCGGTTCAATCGTATCAAGCCGCGATGTAATGACGCAGGCAATTTTTTCCCTTCGCGGAAAAGTGGAAAATGTTTACGGCAAAAAAAGAGCGGCGATCTATAAAAACGAAGAGCTCTTCAATTTGATGATGGCGCTTGGCATAGACAATGACATTGACGGGCTGCGTTATGCAAAAATCGTAATTGCAACCGATGCGGACTTTGACGGTTTCCATATACGAAACCTTCTTTTAACGTTTTTCCTTTCTTATTTTGAGGAGCTTGTTACGGCAGGTCATATCTATATACTGGAAACCCCGCTTTTTAGGGTACGCACCAAAAAAGAGACCCGTTACTGCTACACCGAGAAGGAGCGCGATGAAGCCGCCGCCGCCCTTGGCTCTTCAAACGAGATTACCCGCTTTAAGGGGCTTGGCGAAATCAGCCCCAAAGAATTCGGGCAGTTTATCGGCAAGGATATCCGCCTTGTGCCTGTCTCGGTTAATACTTTAAAGCAGGTTCCACAGGTTTTAAACTTTTACATGGGCAAAAATACCCCCGAAAGACGCGAATATATAATGAAGAATCTGATCGAAGATGCTGGCTAAACTTGAAAATCTGCCGATAAATATACTATAATTAAGACAAGAATAGGTATGAAGAAAACACTGATTTTTACACTATTTTTAGCTCTGGCTCTCGTTTCTGCCAATGGTCTCGATATCGATATCCCAAACAGGAGCATTTTTATCGAAGGATCGTCGACTCTTCGCGATCACTTGGCCTTTTTTAACGAAAATTTCCGCATGGAAGCCTCCGCGATGGGCTATACAATTGTAAATAACAAGGCAGATGCGGGATTTACCTTTAAATTTGACGCTCAAAACTATACCGATGACTATGACTCGACAATCAAGTTTATCATTATGATTTCGCTTGTTTTTAACGAGTCGAACACGGAAATGGTCTCGTTCGGGCATCCCTACCGTTCATTGGACGAGATGTACGAGTTTAACCAGTTTGTTTTTTACCGCGCGGCGGTTCTAATCCCGCCTGTCGGAGATGATATTATCAACACATTGGTTACTGCCGCATCGACAGGAACGACCGATAACAGGTGGCAGAATCAGATACTTTATTTGCGCCTTTCACTCGATTACCCCATAGCGATATATCAATTGTTGCTAGACGGGTTAAAAGGGGATGCGATTTACGGCGGTTCTACCGTTCCGTCGTCGCCTCCTTCTCCCGAAGACGGATGGACCGATGCCGATCGTCTGCATACGATTATCTGGCCTTCTTTTGGCGTAACAGTGGGCCTTGAATTTCACCCGTTCAGCTTTATGGCATTGGAAGCGAATCTGCATTGGAACACGACCAACGGCATGACCAACGACTTTTATTTTGCCGCGGCAGGCGAGTTGAAATTCAACATCAAATTGAGAAATGCATTGATACAACCCTATTTGACATTCGTTTATCCGCTGCAATTCCTAATGGAAGGAATTGGCGATACCGAAGGTTGGCTCTATCCTGACGATATTCCTGCCAGCGAACGTCCTGTTAAGGGTACGGACACATTCAAGCAGTTTCCGGAGTTCCTTGTGGGCGGCGGCGTTCAAATCGGCATTAACGGCGGCGGCAAAAACGTAATTTTTGTCAATTTCAGCTTTACCTTTGCATTGCCGATGCCCGAATATCAGGTAATCCGTCATAACAATCTCAATATATTGTATCAGCTCCCAACTGTAATTCATTACGAACGATATACTTTTGGTATTGGTCTCGGTTACAGGTTCGGGTTTATTAACCGCCGCTAATCTTTCAATTCTCCCTGATTTGCGTTAAACTTATTTTATGGAAAAACTAAGCATTCTTATCCCCAAGGGGAGAATTTTTGACAATGTAAGCCGTCTCTTTTCGGAGGCAGGGTTTCCCATTTCTTTGGCGGACAGGACTTACCGTCCTGTGATGGGAGCCGCATGGATGGAAGCAAAAATAATGAAGCCGCAGAATGTCGGAGAGCTTTTGGAACTTGGCAGTCATGACGCTGGCTTTACCGGCATCGACTGGATAAAGGAAAGCGGCGCAGACGTCGAGGAGCTTTTGGACCTCGGTTTTGACAAGGTGCGCATTGTCGCGGCTGTTCCGAACGATTATGACGAGGCAAAATTAAAATCCAAAAAAATTGTGGTCGCAACAGAATATGTCAATCTTGCCGAACAGTGGCTGAAGGCGCAGGGGTATCAGTATAAAATACTGCGCACATTCGGCGCAACTGAAGTTTTTCCGCCGGATGACGCCGACATGATTATCGACAACACGTCTTCCGGGCAGACTTTAAAAGACAACGGCTTAAAAATTATCGGCACCATTCTGGAATCGTCAACGCGTTTTGTCGCGTCAAAAATTGCGCTTTCCAATGCGGAAAAGAAAAGCCGCATCGAGGAACTTGCGATGCTTTTTCATGCAGTCTTGCATGGACGTGAGCGCGTAATGCTGGAAATGAACATTCCAAAAGAGCAGTTTGAATCGCTCGCGAATCTTCCCGCAATGCGAAGCCCCACTGTCGCAACCCTTTACGGAGACGCGGGTTACGCGGTAAAAATCGCCGTAAAGAAAAACGAAGTGCCCGACATTATTCCCAAGTTAAAAAAACTGGGAGCGCTTGATATTGTGGAATATGATCTTAGAAAAGTTGTGCAGTGAGGGAAAAAAGCAGGAGGAAGAGGTGAGCAGATTTGCCGAGACGGAACGTAAAACAAAAGAGACGGAAATTCATATAAAACTTAACCTTGACGGAAAAGGCGAAGCAAAGCTTGATTATCCGATTGGCTTTATGGCTCATATGCTGAACACATTTGCGCGTCACGGGCTTTTTGATATCGATGTGCGCGCGAAAGGCGATTTGGAAGTTGATCAGCATCATTTGGTAGAAGACACGGGGATCGTTTTGGGTCAGTGTTTCGCAAAGGCGTTAGGTGACAAGCGCGGCATTAAAAGAAGCGGAAGCTGCCTTTTCCCCATGGACGAATGTTTGGCGCGCGCTGCAGTTGATGTTTCGGGGCGGTCTTTTCTTTATTTTGACGGACAACTTTCCGGCGTTCCGTTAAAATCCGCGCAGGAGAATGGAGAGCAGTACGATTTTCAAACCGACGTAATCGAAGATTTTTGGCAGGGTTTTACAACCGCCGCAGGAATTAACCTGCATTTGGAAATAATCCGCGGAAGAAGCGATCATCACAAGATAGAAGCAATGTTTAAGGCGGCGGCAAGAGCGTTACGCGCATCATGCGAAACGGACGAACGCGCAAAAGACGTTATCCCCTCTACAAAGGGTTCATTGCCGGGCTTTGAAACCCAGGGAGTACTTGTTTGATTGGCGTGATTGATTACGGCGCGGGGAATCTTGGTTCTGTAATGAACGCATTAAAACGTTTGAATGCTCCTGCGCGTTTTGTATCGGGACCGGAAGAATTAAACCCCGCGTCTTGTGCGTTTGAAAAAATTATTTTTCCCGGTGACGGGCATTTTGCGACAGCGATGGCGTCATTAAACAAGTCGGGATACGCGGATGCAATAAAGGACTGGATAAAAGCGGACAAACCCTTTTTGGGAATTTGCATAGGCTTGCAGTTGTTATTCGAAACTTCTGATGAAGCGAAAGCTGCGTCTGTCGACGGCAAAGAAGTAAAAGGGCTTTGCGTTATCGAAGGAACAGTGCGACGTTTTCCGGGGCGAAAGGTTCCGCAAATCGGCTGGAATCAAACCGAGGCAAAAAAAGAATCAAAATTGTTCCGCGGTTTGCGGGAAAACAGTTTCTTCTATTATATACATTCGTATTACGCAGACCCTGTGAAAAAAGACGTAACAGCCGCAGAGACAGATTACTATGTAAAGTATTGCTGCGCGGTGGAACGGGGCGCGTTATGCGCAGTACAGTTTCATCCTGAAAAATCGGGCGAAACAGGAATCAAAATGCTTGAAAACTGGATTACCATGTAATTAATTGGAGATAATTTATGCAGGCGAAAAGAATTATTCCGTGTCTTGATGTGGACGACGGAAAAGTTGTAAAGGGCGTAAAATTCGAAGGGATAAAAGAAGTCGGCGATCCTGTTGAGCTTGCAAGACGTTATAACGCGGACGGCGCGGATGAACTTACCTTTTTGGATATTGGCGCGTCATATAAAAGCCGAGCCACTCTTTTGGATGTTGTAAAAAATGTTGCCGCCGAAGTTTTTATACCGCTTTGCGTAGGAGGCGGCATTCGCGTTGTTGATGACATGCGCGAAGCCATGAATGCGGGCGCGGATAAAGTTTCTGTGTGCACTTCCGCGCTAAACCGCCCCGAGCTGTTACGCGAAATGGCAAACGCTTACGGCAGCCAGTGCGTTGTGCTTTCGATTGACGCAAAGCGCGTGCCGGGTAGCGGCGCATCCAAAGATAACGGTGAACTGCGATGGAACGCTTTTTCGCACGGCGGCAGAACGGATACTGGCATTGACGCAATTGAATGGGCAATTCGCGCCGTAGAACTTGGAGCTGGGGAAATTTTGCTCAACTCGATTGACGCAGACGGTACGGGAGCCGGTTACGATCTTGAACTTACGCGGCGCATATTAAACGCTGTTCCTGTGCCTGTAATCGCTTCCGGCGGAGCGGGTACGCTGGATCAGATTGCGAGCGTTTTATTAAGCACAAAAAATGCAGAAATGACGGAACAGGCAACCGCAGAAAATTCACCCGGCGCAGACGCGGCATTAATCGCTTCGCTTTTGCACTTTGGAAAGACGAGTATTCAAGAAATTAAAAAACACGCCGAGGAAAAGGGTGTTTGTGTCAGGTGGTAAACAATTTCTGTTAATATAATCCAACAAATATAATCTATAACAATATTTATATTGAAATTTAGTAATTTTGTTTTTATATTTATTATATGAAAATACGGATGGATTCCCTGATTAATGCCATTGCCGCCGCTTTGGATACAGTGGAAAGAGAGCTGTATGGAGCAAGCACTAACCACGGCAAGCGGATAGCGATTCTTTGTGCAAAAATGGGAAAAATACTTGGAAAAACCAATGAAGAAATTTTAGGTCTTATAAATTGCGCGCTTTTGCATGATAACGCGCTCACAGAATATATGCTGGCTTCCAAAGAAGGCGGACATTATGATCAAGCAATGAAAAAGCACTGCGAATACGGGGAAAATAATTTAAAAAAATTATTGCCAAATGCGAAAATAAAAGATTTTATTCTTTATCATCATGAAAGAGCTGACGGAAAAGGACCCTATGAAATTAAGGAAGGGGAGGGACCTTTGGAAGCGGAGTTGATTGCAATTGCCGATTCAATCGATGTTATTTTTCATTTGCAGACAATAGAGCGGGAAAACTTTGAAAATGTTGTGAATGCAATCAAAAATGATACAGGAAAAAAATACGGTACAACTGCCGCAAATGCAATGATACACATATTGGATCATGATATGTTGGAATCGCTGCGCGATGATGTTATAGAAAAAACTGCAAAATCCGTTTTGACAGAATGGGTTGTCGATATGGAAGATCGTGTTATAATTGAACTTGTAAATTTTATAACCAAAATAATTGACTATAAATCTGTTTTTACAAAAAGGCATTCGTCGGAAATCGCGCACATAGCGTGGTTCATGGGCGAATATTACAATTATAATCGGGAAGAAAAGGCAAAACTGTATTTGGCGGCGGCTTTGCATGATCTTGGAAAACTGGAAACCCCAACCGCGATTTTGGAAAAACCTGGAAAATTAACAAACGAAGAATATGAGATTATAAAAAAACATGTTTACAAAACATGGGAATACTTAAAAGACATAGAAGGATTCGAAGACATCTGCAAATGGGCTTCTTTTCATCATGAAAAATTAAACGGCAAGGGGTATCCGTTCGGAAAAAACGCGGACGAACTTGATTTTAATTCGAGATTAATGGCATGCATCGATATATATCAGGCGGTCAGCGAAAAGCGTCCCTATCATCCTGTGCGCGATCTAAACGCGACATTGGAAATAATGTATAAAATGGCAGACGACGGCTCAATAGACAGAAACATTGTAGATGACATATCGATAGCAATGAAACCTTACGACGGAAAAGAGCTGCCTCCCGTTAACTACTAGATTTTTAAAGTCTGTCAATATATACTAATCTCATGGTAATAGCTTCGATAGACATACAAAACGGCAAAGTTGTCCAATTAAAACAGGGTGAGGAACTCGTTCTCCAGCGCG
>WQSP01000086.1 GCA_009787795.1 Treponema sp. | reverse complement strand
CTTGTTTCAGATGAAGCAGGGGAATTGTTTTATCCCACTATTATCGGTACAGGAGATGAACCAAGAATTACAGGAAAAGAATTTTATCTTTATTATACACATTCTGTAACAGGCACATGGAATCGCTGGAATGATCTTAATCTTGTAAGGAGAAAAATCACTTTTGATTGAGCTATTGATTTAGGAGAATGCTTGTTTAGATGAAGAGCATACTGCGTTGCGGTAGTCTCGTCATCTTATTGTCTAGGATTAAAAGTTCGTGAAGGAACCGAAGGTTCTGTTCATGTGGTTTGCGGCTATAAATTTTCCGTTAACTGTCAATTTTTACTTTGCGACAATACTTAAATCAACCTCATTGAGCCATGTTTGTATTGATGATTGCGAAGCGTTAGCGGCAAAGCGGAAACCGGGAAGCCAGACTGCACTTGATGAACATACTTTTTGAAGATTGACCGCACTGGAACCGATACCGCTTGATCCTGACGTGCAGAACGGCACGATAGTTTTACCGGAAAAATCATAGCTCTCCATAAAAGTATAAACGATTTTTGGCGCTTGTCCCCACCAAATGGGATAACCTATAAATATAATATCGTAGTTTTCTATGTTTAGAACACTTCCCGATATAGACGGGCGGGAGGAAGTGTCTGCGTTCTCTTTACTTGCCCGGCTTGAATTATCTCTCCAATTAAGATCATTTGATGTGTAAGGCACTTCCGGTTTTATTTCGTGGAGGTCTGCAATTGCGGTTTTCGTATTTAATTCACCTGCTATGTGTGCTGCCACAGCGCCGGTATTTCCGGTGCAGGAGAAATACGCTACCAGTATTTTTGGCGAATCTGAAGAATTATTCATATTTAATTCCTCCTGTGCAGTTGTTGATGCTGCCGTTTTTGTCTCTGTTCTGGAAGAGTTACAAGCTGACAAAAACAACAAAATTAAAATAAACATAAAAATTGGTTTTTTCATTCGGATGTCTCCTTATTGTAATTACAGCACAAGTAATTATATTACTATTTATTCATTTAATCAATTATTCCCAGTTAAAGGTTTTTCTCTTATTATTCTGTTCTTTGCCCGCTCGCTCGAACTTATTGCTCGTTTTCTCTTCCTAAACCTAAGGAAGCTCATATAGCTGTCCATGATTACTTAGGTTTATAAGTAAGACATCGTATAACTGGTTCGTGAGGTTCGTGGTAAAAAAATTTCTTCCTTCTTTTCCCTACATCTCCAGCACGATATCATTTTGGGATTTTTTTTAGGTGTCAGGCACTTAAATTGCATAGTGTACCATTGCACATAACTACGCTATATGTAGCGTAAATTTTTTGAAGAAGAGTTCTCACGGGGGCACGGAGTTCACGGAGGAATTAGAAACAACATTCCGATTTAATTTCGATTTTAATAAATTGTATAAAAATTATTAAAATAGGAATGGAGTTAAGATGATTGGTTCCAGATCCTCCGTGCTCTTTGTGTCTCCGTGAGAGATCTCTTCTATACATTGGAATGATAAAAATCGATCCTTTACAGATTTGCTTAAAGTGGTTATCATTGAATTGCCAAAGTTGCCGGAAACTGAAGATAGCGCGATTTGGCCATGGCTTCGGTTTTTAAAATGCAGCAATAAGGAGGAATATGAAATGCTTGCAAAAAAATACCCACAGTTGAAAAAACCTGTAAATTGTGTAAAAAGAATGGGTTTGATTGAATCAATAAGATATTACCAATTTCATAAAAACCTCGCGAAAGTAGACGAACGTATGCTGCATGAGCAATGGAAAGAAGACGGAATGGCGGAAGGTAAGGCAATTGGTATAGTTGAAGGCAGAGAAGAAGGCAGAGTTGAAGGCAGAGAAGAAGAAAAATTCTCCATTGCAAGAAACTTGCTTGCTAAAGGTTCCTCTCACGAATTCGTCAGCGAAATAACCGGGCTTTCCCTCGACGATATCGCCAAACTGTAGTAATAATTCCAATATCACTCAACCGCCGATTTACGCCGGCGGTTTTTTAAAGAAGAGAAGAGTTAAACATCGTATAACTGGTTCGTGAGGTTTGTGGTAAAAAATTCTTCCTTCTTTTCCCTACATTTCCAGCACGATATCATTCTCTGCTTTCAATACCGAGGCGGGAATATAATTTTCCTGCATCGCCTCTCCGTTAACGGTTAGCTTGATATTTTTGCCGCCTGCGTTGTTTACTTTAATGTTCAATTTTTTGCCGCGGAAAACTTTTTCCATGGAGAATGATTTCCATGAGGAAGGAATCGCAGGCGATAAACGCAAGCCGTCGATGTCAGGACGTATTCCTAAAATACCCTCTACGCAGCCGACCATAACTGTGCTTGCAGTTCCCGTCAGCCAGTGAACATGACTGCGTCCTTCAAACGGGCTGTCCGAGCTTTCCGTGAATTGCGAATAAACATACGGCTCCATCAATCTTGTTTCTGCGATGTTGTTCTGCGCGGCGGGGCAGCTTTCCAAATAATATTCAACGGCGCGATCTCCGCGTCCCAATAATGCTTCGGCTAAAATTATCCAACCCTGCGATTGCAAAAAGATACCGCCGTTTTCTTTTGTTGACGGATTGAACAAAAGCGCAAGCGCTCCGTCGAAAGCATGTTTAACATACGAAGGCGCCATAAGCCGCGCGCCGTATTTTGTGTTTAGTTCCTTGTGCACCAAATCGAGTATCGCCTTGCCGCGAGCTTCATCTGCATAAGTTGAGATGACCGCCCAGCTTTGCGGATTAAGCCACATGCTTGCTTCCGGATCGCCGCCTTTTCCCACGATTTGATCTTTTTCTGTGATGCCGCGAATAAATCGATCCTTGTCCCAGCAGCGTTCTTCGATCAATTTACCGAAACGATCTTTTAAATCTGCCATTCTTGCTTCTGCCGCGTTGTCTTTTTTGAATTTTGCAAAACGAATCATGATCTCGAATGCATAATAAAGCTGAAGCGCGACGAACACAGAGATGCCGTTTGCGCCAAGACGCAGACAGTCATTCCAGTCTGCATGAAGCCCTGCAGGAAGACCGTAGATGCCCAAATTGTTAAGCGAAAATTCAATCGCTCTTATTAAATGGTTAAAGACAGTATCTCTTCCGTCGTCGGCATAAGGAATCACTTCGTCAAGAAGGGCAGTGTTGCCGGTTTCCGCGACATATTTCCAAACAGTGGGGAACAGCCAGAGCGCGTCATCTGCGCGGTACGACGGATGCCCCGTGCTTTGACGATATGACTCGTCTTCGGGTTTGTCTTCGTGACCGGGATTGTGCGTGTACTTAACAAGCGGAAGCGCACCGCCATGGTTGACCTGCGCGGAGATCATGAATTTGATTTTTTCAAGCGCCATTTCGGGATCAAGATGGATGATACCCTGAATGTCCTGAACAGTGTCGCGGTATCCGTAACCGTTGCGAAGACCTGAGTATACAAGCGAGGCGGCGCGCGACCAGACAAATGTAATAAAACACTGATACGCATTCCATGTGTTGATCATATTGTTGAAGTTATCGTCCGGCGTTGTCACTTTGAGGTTTGCAAGTTTACTGTGCCAGTACGTTTTTATTTCTTCGATCTCTCGATTAACGATTGACGTGTCTTCGTAACGCGCGATGATTTCGTTTGCCTGCGTCTCGCGTTTTTGTCCGAGTAAAAAAACTAGTTCGGTTTCTTTGCCCGGCGCAAGTTCAAGAACCGTATGAAGAGCGCCGCACGGATTTAAGTTGTAATTTAAAGTGCCGTCCAGTTTGCCGTTCTCTACGGAAACGGGGTTGCCGTAGTCGCGGTAGTTGCCAAGAAATTTTGCGCGGTCGCCGCAGAAGCTTGCAACCTTTGCGCCTGCCATGCCGAAGATTCGCGTCTCCACGCGGCTTTCGTTGACGGCGTTAAGGCAGTTCTCGTTAATCGTCTGTAAAATGAATTTTTCTTTAAAATATGTACGGGTAATAAACTGCGTATACTGAAGATTAACCTGATCCTGTTCGTAGAAACTTTCGCATGTAAACTCGGCGAAGCCAAAGACGGAAATTTTTCTAGCCTTTGATCCTTTGTTGCAAACTTTTAAATGCCACACTTCGTAATCGGCATTGTGCGGAACATAGTATGTCGCTTCGGAATGAATGTCCTTATAATCGGCCTCGATCTTTGTGTAACCTGTGCCGTGACGGCAGATTGATTTATATTGATCCAGCGGCTTTCCGACAGGCTGCCACGACGCAGACCAATAGTCGGCGGTTTTGTCGGACTCATCGTCGCGCAGATAGATGTAGCGTCCGGGGCGATCCTGCTCGTTGAACCGGTAGCGGATAAGGCGCCCTGCAGCTCCGCTTTTTACAAAGCTGTAACCGCCCGCATTGTTGGAAATAATCGCGCCGTATGCAGGCGAGCCCAGATAGTTTGCCCAAGGCGCGGGCGTGTCCGGCTTGTCGATAACATATTCTCTTTTATCGGGATCAAAATAACCGTACTGCATGATTAACCTCCGTATTATGCCGTATTGATCTACTATAAATATCATTCTATCATAAAGTCAATGGAATTGGATCAGGAAGAAGCGCTTTATGAATTTCTCGAGAATGCAACCGAGCCGTTTACGCTGGAAGAAATAACCATTTACGTACAGGCTTCGGGGCAAAAACCCAATAAAAAGCTGATAATGGAAATAAGCGCGTATCTGGATGCGCGTAAAATCGCTTTTAAGCAAAACAATCATACTTGGGTTTCGCGCAGAGCCTGTTTCGAGTCGGGCGTGTTTGCGATTACTCCTTCGCGTCAGGAACTGCTTAACGGGATTTTGATTCCCGGTCACAGGTGCGTTCCTTTTGCGAATCCCATGACGCTGCCGCATCGGTATACTTTTATATGGAAGGGCGAAGCTGTTCCGGGCACCACAACCGAAGCGCCGCCCGAAGATCTGTACCCGTATTACAGCATTTATGGCGAAGAGTTTGCCCCTCAATATATCGCGCGGGACAATCCGAAAAACGAAGAAGCGTTCAACGCAGACCCTTACGAAGATCCGCCCGAAGTGTCGATTCATACGCTAGATATGCGCGCCATTTACCGCGAGAGCGCATTTGTTCCGGGCGACAGATTTATCGTGCGCATTTTGGATTGGAAAGAGTGTAAATTTGAATTGGAAAAAGCCGGCAACGAAGACTGGTCACGCTCCGATTTGGACAAGTGGCTCGAGGCTGCCGAAGCCGGTTTTGAAGACAGCTTCGCGCTTGTAGGCCCGGGCGCAAGCACAGAAGAGCAGGTTGCGTTTGCATTTTGGTTCGGCGGAAAGCGCATGAGAAATGTTCCCGCCTATTCGCTGGAAGAATTTTTATTTGAAAAAACGAATCGCGTCGATACAGTTCCCTACGGAATCGAAACGCGTTTTTGGTTTGCGGGAAAAGAAATCCCCGACAGCAAGAATCTTCAGAACTATACGGTTCCGCCCGACAGAACATTCATAGAAGACCTCTTGTATTCAAAAAACATTCCGATTTCCGAATTTGTAATTCTTTCCTATATAAGGGACGCGTTCTTCCGCAACGAAAAAGATATCGATCTTGTGATTAACCGTCTGGTGCCGCCTGTCATTCATCTTGATGAAACCGAGTGGGATTTATTAGCCGATTATATTTCTGACAGCATTGATGATTTCTACAAGAGCTATTCCCTGTTTTTGGATCAGGGAGCAGGACCGATTCGTCAGCGCGTTGCGGAATTGCACACGGCGGTCATCGAACTTTCCGCAAAATTGCAAAAGGGTGAGATTGAATCTGTTTGGCTTCCCCGTCACACGTTTATCGTGCTTTCGCAAATTCAAGGACACGCCGCCGCGCTTTTGGAAGACCTTGCCTTTGACGAATCGCCGAGCGATTCCGATGTCAACGCAATGGACAATTCACTGGACAGTATGGTTGACACATACACGGACATCAAAGAATTGATAAACTCCGCCATGGACAATTTTAGAAGGAGCAATTTAACTTTGATTCATGGGGGCAAGCAGGTTGATACCAACCGCGCTCAAGTTTGGCGAATGATTCAGGTGAGCATTTCCGGTCTTGATGTTTGGCGGCGCGCGATTATTTCCCATGAATGCACAATGGAAGAATTGCATCAATTGATTCGTATCGGCATGAACTGGATAGGGGACATGCGCTTTCGTTTTTACATCGAAACTCTTGACGGCGGCAAAGAATATCTTCATGATAAAATAAAACTTGGCGATATCGACTTTCAGGGCAAGAAAGAATTAATCTATGAATACGGCTCCAAGTGGAATGTAAAGGTTATAATAATGTCATCGTATCAGCCCGCAAAAAATGAAGTGACGCGTTTTATTGCAGGCGACGGCGCGGCTCCTCCCGAACAGGTTGACGGTCCGCGTCATTTCAGAAGACTGGTTGGTTTCCTGGAAGCCGGAAGTATTAAAGACAAACAATCGGCTCAGCGCGAACTGGGTCAGGAATATGTGCCGGGCATTTTTGATCTTGACAGAATGAACCGCAGTTTACGCGAAGTTTTTTCGGACGGAGAAATGTAATGAAAATTGAAACTCAGAATGCAAAACTTTCCGCGCTGATAGAGCGCGGCGGAATTTTTTACGATATTAAGGGAAACTCGTGTAGGGAAATAATGACTAATGTCGTAAATCTGATAAGCGACGAATTATTCACCCATGACAAAGACGCGCTGTTACGCGCAGTAATGGAAAGGGAAGCCCTCATTTCTACAGGCATCGAAAACGGCATTGCCCTGCCTCATCCGCGCACTCCGCTTCTTGACGAATGCGATGATCCCTTTGTTACAATTGCGTTTCCCGCCGCGCCTCCCGCCGACTGGGAAACCCCCGACAACAGCAAAGTTCGCGCAATTTTTTTAATTGTATCAAAATCGCCCAAGCAGCACATCGACGTAATGTCTAAAATCAGTTTCCTTTGCCAGCAGGATAAATTTTACAAATTGGTTATCACGCAGGCGCTTAAGGAAGAGATAATGGAAGCATTAGAGGCAATAGAAGATCAATGGTAAGATTGTGTACACCCGCGCCTTTATTTCATTGTGATAAAAATATAGTTAATAGTTATTTACCTTCGCTATTACACAAACAATATCCCAATCCTGTAAATCGCAAATGCCGCGAGCCACGCAAAAATTGTCTGATACAGAATGACAAACACCGTGCCCTTAATGCTGCCAAGTTCGCGTTTTACTGTTGCGACTGCGGCGACGCATGGCGTGTACAGCAATGTAAAAACCAAAAAGCAAAATGCGCTTAACGGCGTAAAGAATGTGTGCAATGTTTTTCCAAGCTCCGCGATGTTTGCGCCCGTTAAAACGGCAAGCGTGCTTATCACGGCTTCCTTCGCGCTAAAACCCGTAATGAGAGCGGTAGAAACTCTCCAGTCAGTTATACCAAGCGGATAAAATATTACGCTGATTAATTGACCTATCGCCGCAAGTATGCTTTCTGTTCCGTCTTCGACAAGATTCAAACGAATGTCAAAAGATTGCAAAAACCAAATTATAACAGTTGCGACAAAAATAATCGTAAACGCTCTTTGAATAAAATCTTTCGCTTTTTCCCACATCAAAATTAAAACCGTTTTTATCGAGGGGAACCTGTAATTGGGAAGCTCCATTACAAACGGAACAGGCGCTCCCCTAAAAATTGTTTTTTTCATGATAAAGCCCGAAAGTATTGCAAAAACAATTCCCATTAAATACAAACTGATCATTACAAGCGCCTGATTTTTCGGGAAAAATGCCGCGGTAAAAAGCGCGTATATCGGGATTTTTGCGCCGCAGCTCATAAACGGCGTAAGAAGAATCGTCATTTTTTTGTCGCGTTCGCTTGCAAGAGTTCGCGTCGACATTATCGCAGGAACAGTGCA
>WQSP01000085.1 GCA_009787795.1 Treponema sp. | reverse complement strand
TACCTTCGATGACAACATTGCTTCCTATCACCTATTTCCTTCCAGCCTCCCTAGACGCATAATAATGAAACAATGAGGTTTTTTTTGATTTATGTCAATAGTTAATAATCCACTTTCCACAAAAAAAGTCCTTGAGGTGGCAGGGTGGGTCCTGCAAGGCTGCGATCGCCGGAGGCGATGATTTCGCGCAATTCTTCCGGTTTTGTGCCCGATTCTTCGTAATGAAGGAAGGTGCCTGCAACAGAGCGAACCATATTCCTAAGGAAGGCGTTTGCGCAAATTTCAAAAACAAGCGCATTTCTTTCCAGGTAAAAATACGCCCTGTAGACATAGCGTTTTTTTGATTTGCTTGTGTCTCCCGCGCCTGCGAAAATAGAGCAGTCAGTCTCGCCAAAAAGGAGCCTTCCGTAGGCGTTTAAAAGTTCGATATCGGGATGTCTGCGCAGATTCAAGTGATAACGGCTTTCGTGCACAGCGATTGTTTCCTTTTGGCATAAAAATTGATAGCGGTAAAGCCTTGATTTTGCGCTGAATCGCGCATGAAAATCAAGCGGCGCTTCGTATGCTTCCATTACGCGTATCTCATGCGAAAGAAGCGAATTAAGCGCAGGCGCAAAACGATCCGCAGGGATGCTTTCGATATCCGTCAAAAAATTGGCAGCCTGTCCCTTTGCGTGTACGCCCGAATCTGTTCTGCCGGAGCCGGTAAGATTGACAGTGTGTCCGTGCATTTTTTCAAGCGCATCCTCGATTTCGCCCTGAACGGTTCTTCCGTTATCCTGCCTCTGCCATCCGCAAAAATCCGTTCCGTCATAAGAGATTACAAGTTTTATGTTTCTATTCATTCTCTGTGAGTTCTTTGTTTAATGTGTCGTAAAGTTTTCTTGCAATTTCCAAAAATGCGCCGGGTTTGTCTTTTGAAGATTTTCCCATGCCGAATAATTTTGCGATGGTTCTTCGCGCTTCTTCCAATGAATTCTTTCTTTGTTCTTCATCATGCGCGGGACCGAACTTGTACCTCAGATACGCGCACATGTAGAGCATGCCTTCGTACGAATAATTTTTGTCCGTATCGGGACCGAAAGCTTTCAAGCCCGAAAGGTTTTCCCTTCCGCTTTGCTCGCGCGAAAGCGCTTCATTGTAGCAATACTGCGCTTTTTTTCTGAATAACGTCGCAAGCCAGTCATAATGCTGATCCGGGAATTTTATATGAAGCTCGTCGATTAACCATGCGCAGCGAATTGCCGCAAGTCCCTGCTTGATTGTGGGAGACGTCGGCTTGTTGTAATAATCATAGCACATCAATGTAAGATACTGGGAGGCGGCTCCGTCCATCAATGTCCTGTTTTCCTGAAAATCAATATTAGGAAAAACAAGTTGAGCCTCTTTCATTCTTTTTTCCGTTTCGTTTTTCACTTTGTTCACATTTTCCCTTGGCAATAACGGAAAATCCGCTTCCATCGAAGAAAACCAGCATTCGGGGCAGACAATTGCCTGATAAACAAGCGGAAAAACCTTGCCGTATTTTGCAGACGGCTCGTAAAGACGGTGAAGCTCTTCCGTGAGTTTGCCCGCGATTAATCTTCCGCCGCCCGAGAGCAGTTCCTCTTTCTTGAAAGTTGCCAAACATGCGGGGCATTCGTATTCCTTTTTGGATTGAAAAGTAACTTTTAATTCTTTGTCTTCTTCAACTTTTTTCTTTGCCATTTTTACACCCTTTCCAAAACAATCATCGCAATTGCATTTTCCCTTTCATGCGAAAGGGAAATATGCGCCATGTTTGCGCCCGAATTGTCAAATGCGGTTTTTGCGCTTTCGCCAAGCTGTATGTACGGTTTGCCGTTTTCCCTGTTCAAAATCAGAATGTCTTTCAGTACGATATGCGAAAGACCCGTTCCAAGCGCTTTGCCGAACGCTTCCTTTGCGGCAAATCTTGCAGATAACGTCTGCGCTGCGGCTTTTTCGCGCGAAAACGCAAGCGCGATTTCTTCCGTATGGAAAAATCTTTCCAATAGCTTTTGATTGGAAAGCCAATGTTCCATGCGCTCCGTTTTTACAATGTCTATTCCCACGCCGACAATCATTCGCCGTTTTCTCCCGTAATCTCCATTAAAATTGCGCCGGGCGTTACCCTTGTTATCTGCTCTTCGCGCGCGATTCTGCTTATGGAACCCCTGAATTCAAGCAGCTTGTTTCCGTGAATCGAGACCAACGGATTGTCGTCCACGACATTTACCATGATGGAAAAATCGTCATAACGCCCGTCAAGATTTATTATTTCCGTGTTAAACTCAAGATGGTTTTCCATCAGGCTTCGCGGCCCTTCCGCGGCAACAGTTCTTGGAAGAAGAGATTGGTTTCTAAGTTCAAATCCTTCTGCGACAGTTCCCTGCAAAACAGGATAGACATCAACATTGCGCGTAACTCTCTGTTCCAAAGTGATTTGAATTTCTATCGGAATAACGGAAATTTCCAAAGGTTCTACGCCAAGAGCGCTTCCTTTTTTTCTTATTTGAACAGGCACCCTGTAATTGCCTTCGGCTGCGAATCTTCCAAGATCTATAAACGCTTCGATATCTTCGTCGAGTATCGGATGAATTCCGTCGGCTTCTCCGCGAAGCGAAATTCTGACCGAGCTTGCAAATGTGTTTGCGGGAATTAAAGTTTCGCTTGATTCGATAAAAAGCACGGACTGGAAAGAGCGTGTTTCCAAATTGTTCATCCTGTAAAAAACAACAATGATTATGGCGGCGGCAATCGAGAGAACCTTAACCGGCCATTTTTCCGTTATTTTGGAAAAAAGTTTTGCCCTATTCAACCAAAACCTCCGTCTCTTCGCCAGATGCGTTTTTCTGCGCAATTTCCTTTCTTGCTCCCTTGTCCAAAAGCTCCATTAATTTGCGCGTAACTTCGGACGATGTCAAATCGTAATAAAGCTTTGCGTCATAAGCGAGAGAAATTGCGCCCGTTTCTTCCGAAACAATCAGAATGACAGCGTCCGATTGTTCCGCCATTCCAAGGCTTGCCCTGTGGCGGGTTCCGAAATTTTTTCGTATATCCTGTCTTTCGGAAAGCGGCAAAAAGCAGCTTGCCGCCACAATCTTTCCGTTTTGAATTACCATGGCTCCGTCATGAAGAGGACCGTCAAACTCAAAGACTGCGACTATCAAACTGGAAGAAATTTCCGCGTTAATTCTTGTTCCCGTGTCGATTATGTTTTTTATGTTTATCTTTCGCGGAAAAACGGCAAGCATGCCCCTTCTTCTTTGGGAGAGGATCTCGGCCGCAGTTATTACAGCGTCTATTTTTCCTGTTTGAACGGTTGTATTGGGACGGAAAAATTCGGTCTGCCCCAAACGCATGAAAATTTTTCTTAATTCCGGTTGGAACACGATGGCAATTGCTATAAAAAGACCGGGCGCTATCGTGGTAAGCACCCATCTTAAAGTTGTAAGGTTAAAGAAAAACGCGATGGCATAAACAAGCGCGAGAAATCCCGCGCCCTTGACAAGAGGGAGCGCTTGCGTTTTTTCCAAAAGCTCATAACCCTTGTAAAGGATAAAGGCGAGGAGCGCTACGTCCAGAGCAGGGCGGATAAAATCATATATCGAAGAAAGCCATTGCAACCATTGCATCTGGTTGGGATTATAGCATATTTTGGCTTTGGGTTAAAGTCGTAAATTGCGCTTTATCGGGGATTGCGCCTTATCAAGCCGTAAATTCTTGGAATGACGGCGCAGAAAATCAAAATGCTTATAATTTGCGATGTGGACAAAAACAAAAAGTAGCCCCTGTAAGAATCACCTCGCAGGAATTCAATGAAAAACCTCGCGACGGAATAAAACAGGAGGTAAAAAAAGATAAGGTTTTGACTGAAAAAGTTTTTTCTTCTTAAAAAATCAAGCGCGAAAAACAGCATCAAATTGACAAAAGCTTCCAGCAATTGCACCGGAAACCTGTTGATTCCATTTGCCTGTTCAACAATCGAATTGTGAAAAGTGCAGCCCAGGGACGATTCCACTCCAAAGCAGCATCCTGAAAAGAAACAGCCGATTCTTCCAAAAAAATGAAACAACGGTATTGCAGGCGCGATATAATCGAGCAAATAGCCGTATTGCGGTCTTTTTTTCAATATGATGACTGCGGCAAGTATGCCTCCAAGCAGCCCGCCGTAAAAAATATTTCCGCCCCATATAAGGGAAACCGCGTCCAAAAAAACGCCAAACGAATCGATGCTCCCGATATTTTTTATTACATGCAGGAATATCCGATAATTGACAATCGAATATAAAATGTGTCCGCCTGCGAACACTCCTATCGAAGCAAGCAGCAAAAAATTGATGCCGTCGCTGTCATCGTGACCGTTTTTTGTACACAATCTGCAAACATAAACACCCATGGAGAATATGCCCAATAGCAGGGTTATTTGATACAGACCGACCGTTTTGCCGAAAATCGTAATGAAAGGAAACATATTTTCAAATTAAAAGAAAAGATCCGGAAAACGGCAATTGTTCCCCGGATCTTTTACAAATGGCGGTGTCTTAGAGACCAAGGCTGCCAAGAGCACCGGCAGCAGCGCCTGCGCAAACCAAGCAAGCTACGAAAGTGATGAGCGACAGGACAAAGCCGATAATGCTTAATACCAAACCTGCAGTTGCTACGCCGCTGGGCTGGTTCGCCGCTTTGAGTTTCTTTCGAGCAATTGTGCTTAAAATAATACCAACAAGGCCGAATAACCACATGGGAAACGCAGCTGTAACAGGAATACTTCCTCCTATCAAGCTGAGGATACCCAAAATCAATCCTGCAATAGCCATAATTTTCTCTCCTTTACATAAAGTATTATGTTCAATACTGAACACGTTTTATTTTAGCTGTCTTTAATATACAGCCGGTTGTCAATATACCGGATTTGTTTTTTTATGTCAATATTAAATTATCAAAGACTATTCAAATATTAAATTATGGCACGGGCGATACTTTTTCCGTCCAAGCCGTTTTCCGCCAGCAGTTCTTCCCTGGTGCCCAAAGCCCTGTCTTCTTCCAGGAATTTAACCTGAGCGGCAAGGACAATAATTTTTGCGCTGCATTTGCGCTGCAATGCAAGAGCGCTTGCCTTCTCGCCGAATCCGCCCGCTTTTATTCCTTCTTCCGCAAAGCAGACAACCTTATATTCATTCATGATATTTGCAAGATAATCTTCGTCAACAGGCTTTAAGAATCTTAAATTGTACAAGTCCGCTTCGATATTGCGCTCTTTTAAAAAGGCGCAGGCTTCGGTCGCTTCCCTGTACAAACTTCCCGTAAATGCGATGCAAACATCGCAGTTTTTTTTGGAAACCCAAACGCCGCGCCCCGGTTCCAACGGAGAGGAAAACGCGTTAATTTCCTGCGGACAATACGCCTTCGGGTAACGGATAATTAAAGGACCGGATCTTTGTGCGCCAATCGCCCAATCAAAAACAAGTTTCATTTCGTTCTCGCTTGCAGGAGCCAGGATTGTCATGTTGGGCGCACTTTGAAAAAGCGAAATGTCAAAAATCCCCTGATGGGTTTCACCATCCGCGCCGACAAAACCGGACCTGTCCAATGCAAAAACAACGGGCAGTTTTTGAAGGGCGGTATCGTGGATAACCTGATCGACAGCGCGCTGCATAAAAGTTGAATAAATTGCGGCAACAGGACGAAGTCCCTGCGCCGCAAGACCCGATGCAAAAGTTACGGCGTGTCCTTCGGCGATGCCCACGTCAAAGAAGCGGTTCGGGAATTTTTTTGCAAATGCGCAAAGTCCTGTGCCTGTCTGCATGGCGGCGGTGATTGCGATAACGCGTTCGTTTTTTTGCGCGGCTTCCAATATGCAGTCGGAAAAACTTTCGGTAAAACTTTTCCTTTTAACTGTTTCGGAAGAATCTATTCCGTCGGAAACGCGAAAAGAACCGACGCCGTGATAGCTGTTCGGGTCGTCTTCGGCATATCCGTAGCCTTTGCCTTTTCGCGTGTTTATATGAACAACAACAGGGCGGTTGATTTTTTTTACGTCTTCCAAAATGCCCGCAAGCGCCTTTATGTTATGCCCTGCAATGGGGCCTGCATATTCAAAACCAAGGTCTACAAAAAAATTGTCGATATAAAAAACGGCTTTAACCGCGCGTTTTAATCTTACAATAAGATTGAAAAACGCTTCGCCCGCTACAGGAATTTTTTTTACCATCGCGTCAAAGTGGCGGCGAAAAGTCTGATATTTTCCTTTCATTGACAAACGGCTTAAATATTTTGACAAACCGCCGACGTTTCTGCTGATTGACATTTTGTTGTCATTTAGAATTACGATAAGCGGAAGACCCAAATGTCCTGCATGAGATAATGCTTCGTAGGCAAGCCCTCCTGTTAACGCGCCATCTCCTATTACCGCGATTGAGTGCCCTTTTTTGCCGTTAAGGCGTTCTCCCGCAAGAAGACCCAAAGCCGCAGAAATTGAAGTTGAGGCGTGTCCCGTGTTGAATGCGTCATGTTCGCTTTCGCTGCGCTTGGGAAAACCTGCAAGCCCCGATTGTCTGCGAAGGGTTGTAAATGAAGAAAAACGTCCCGTAAGAAGTTTATGCGCATAACATTGATGTCCCACATCCCAGACAATTTTGTCATCCGGCGAATTAAAAACCTTATGAAGGGCAATGCTAAGTTCCACGACTCCAAGATTGGAAGCTAGATGTCCTCCGTTACTTGAAACTGTAGAAACAATTTTTTCCCTTATTTCATCCGCAAGGAGGTTTAATTCTTTAAAAGACATTTTTTTTATGTCGGAAGGAGATTTAATATCTTTAAGTAAAGACGTAATTAAACCTCCGTCGTGTTTTTTATGATAAAGCGTTCCAAATTGCTGTAATCGTTAAGATATTTTCGCCTGGAAGCCACAAGGTCTGTCATTTCCCTTAACATGTCATTATTGACTTCCTGCGCGATTGGCAAAAGATATTTTTCGGTCTCTGCAATGTAACGCGCGACAAAATCAAGATTGTTTACAAAACCCAACGAAATCATGTTGGAAATCCTGTCCGCCACTTTTAGAATTTTTGCTTCCTGCGAACCTTTTTCCTTTATGCGCGTTAAAAAATCGGGTTTGCTCTCGCCGTGACGCCTTGTCACTTCAAGCACAAGATCGTAAACAGCGTGGCTATCAACGTCAATGGAAAGGAGAATATTATGGTTAAAATCGGGTATGTCTTCGATTACATCGTGAACCAGGGAAGCTTTTAATAAAATCGAATCCATGTATTTGTAATCGATAAGAATCGACATAGTATCAAGCTGATGGCGGAACATGTTTCCGCCGCCTTCGCGCGATTTGCCGATTAAAAAAGTCGCAACTTGAATGTACGGAGCAAGACGCAGACCCGATAACTGTTTCATTTGTTCGGTATTCATTAAATATCCCTTATATAAGAAGCAAGCTTTTCTGTTCGCATTATGGTTTCTTCAAGTTTTGTTTTTTGCTCTGCGACAAGCTGCTCGGGCGCATTTTTTACAAATTGTTCATTTGCAAGTTTGGCGCGAAGGCTTTCTGTATATTTGGCGTCTTTTTCCAAATCCAGCGCAAGCTTTTTCTTTAACGCTGCCGTATCCACAGCTTCCGCCACAAATACAAACACTTCAAAACCGTTACCTGCCATGCCAATCGAGCCTTGCGGACGCATCGTATCCGCAATTTCGTTTTGGATATCAAGATCGTTTATGCCTGCAAGGAGTTTAATTAGGCTTTTATTTTCTGCAAAAGCCTTGTGCAGTTCATTGCCGGACCTTACAGTTACGCGAAGTTTTTTATCGGGAGTAATGCCGCACTCGGCGCGCAGAGTTCTTATCATTCCAACCAATGACTGCAAAACGGAAAAATTCTTTTCGTCTTCGGGAGAATTTCGCGCTTCGTCATAATCGGGATACATCGAAGTAATTAA
>WQSP01000084.1 GCA_009787795.1 Treponema sp. | reverse complement strand
TTGATTTCTCCTCTTTTTGATTATATCATACTATACATGGAAAAGACATATATTTCTGTTGGAGGCGCAGATAAAGATATCTCCAATCAGGAGATGGAAGAGCTGTTTTCAGGCGCTTTGGCAAATGCGCTTTCGGATATAAAAGATTCAAACAGGGTAATAATCCTTCCCCCCGATATTACGCGTTTTCATTCACGAGCCGGCTTTTTAACAGAGATTGCCTCCAGGCAGCTTGGAGACAAATTGGGCGCGGTCCTTCCGGCATTGGGGACGCACATGGCAATGAACGACAACGAACTGTCGCGCATGTTCGGCTCTGTGCCAAAGGAAAAATTTCTTGTTCACGACTGGAGAAACGACGTAACGGAACTTGGGCGTATCGAAGAATCATGGGTCGAAAAGGCATCGCAGGGAGCCGTCAAATACGACTGGCCTGTGCAGGTAAATAAAATACTTCGCAAGGATGCAAAAGACAGCGGTAATTTTTCGCTTGCATTAAGTATCGGGCAGGTCGTCCCCCATGAAGTCGCGGGAATGGCAAACCACGGAAAAAACATCTTTGTGGGAACCGGCGGCAAGGAAGCAATCGATAAAAGTCATTTTGCGGGAGCCGCTTTCGGAATGGAACGCATCATGGGAAGAGCCGACACGCCCGTGCGCGCCCTTTTCGACGAAGGATTGCGCCGTTTTGGCTCTTCGTTACCCCCGATTTTATGGGTGTTAACGGTAATTAGCGCGCGCACAGATTCAGAGGCATCTGCCGCAGGCAAGGAACGCGGCTCTTTGGCAGTGCGCGGATTGTTCATTGGCTTTGGTCGTGAATGTTTTGAGAAAGCCGCCGCGCTTTCGCGTGAAGTTAATGTTAACCTCATGGACGAAGCGGTTAACAAAGCTGTCGTATACTTGGAACCCGAAGAATACCGCACAACATGGCTTGGAAACAAGGCAGTTTACCGCACCAGAATGGTTATCGCGGACGGCGGTGAACTTGTAATTCTGGCGCCCGCTTTGGAAAGATTCGGCGAAGACGAAGGCATCGATTCTTTGATACGAAAACACGGCTATCGTCCCGGAAAGGAAATCCTTGCAAAAGCCAAAACCGACGCAGAACTTGGCGGCAATCTCAGCGCCGCCGCTCACCTGATCCACGGCTCGTCGGAAAACCGATTTACAATACGCTATTGCCCCGGAAGCAAAGTAACAAAACAGGAAATAGAATCCGTAGGTTTTAAATGGGGCGATATAAACGAGATGCAGTCTAAATACGATATAAACAAATTAAACCCGGGCTTTAACATGATTGAAAACGAACGCATCTTTTATGTGCCAAACCCCGCCCTGGGCCTCTGGGCAGAGAAGTCAAGATTTTAACCTTGTCCACTAATTTTCACGGATTTTCACGAACATTAATTCTATTGTCCACTAATTTTCACGGATTTTCACGAAATAGAGAAGAGAGAGAAGAAAGACTTTAGTGTTAATCCGTGGCAATCCGTGGACCTTCTTCTTCTTAGTGCTAATCCGTGTTAATCCGTGGACCCTGTATTTAACCTTTTGCGCGGTCGGGGCGGAGAACTTCTGCGCCGTTTCTGTACACATGCACAGCCTTTGCGCCTTCTTCCAAATAGCAATGAATTATCACCCTTATGGTTCTTTCCAGTGAATTTTTAGTTTCCGGTTCCTGCGCGGAAAAAAGAGCTAGGTTTCCCGTTGCACGCCCCGATTTACGAAGAGCCGTGCAGGGATTAATTGCATTAATTTCGTTTGTAACAGAGAACATAATGGAAACAATGTCTTCTTCGTCAAGCCTGTTATTGCCCAAAATCTCATCGTACATAAGCGACACCTGAGCGCAAATATCCTCAAGTTCGTTTTCACACTGAACGGCTCCCCTTAGCGCAAACAATTTTTTCATTATATCCCACCTATTCCTTATTTCTTATTTCTTATTCCTTATTTCCTATGCGTTTCCGCCCGATATAACCACAATAACAGCTTCCAGAAAAAAAACAAACAAGCCGTAAACGGCAAGGAGTAAATATCCTGCCATCTTGAACAAATGCACTCTTTTTTTCTTTTTGAAAATACGGTAAAAATTCAGGAACAGTTTGTAAAGCGCGCAGACAAATACAAAAAACGACGAATATCTTAGAACGGCAAGCAAGAAATACAGAGTGTCGTCCGAATGGTCCGCATCCGTCAAATAAAACATCAATGTCGCAAACGAAACTGAAAAACAGACAATCAGTATCCATGCTGTAAGGCTTAGTAAATTTATTCCTGCTTCTTTGGGTTTCTCTTTGGGCTTTTCAGTTTCTTCCATTTCAATTCCCACAGTCCCTTTCGCCATGTTGATAAAATTCCAATATGCGTCTATTATAGCATAGTATGAAAAAGTTTTTTATAACCCTGCTGATTCTTTTGATAATAGCCGGGACGGGCTTTGCGTTGGGGTGGGTGCAATTTGCGGTTCCTCCCGGTCAATTCGGCGTAATTCATTCAAAAACCCACGGAATCGATGCAGAACTTGTCCGCTCGGGCGAATTTCGCTGGGTTTGGTACAAACTGATACCTACAAACGTAAAAATTGCGATATTCAATTTGGAACAAAAAAAGTTCCCTCTCAATTTTAAAAGTTCGCTTCCATCGGGCAGTGTTTATGCGTCTTTTGCAGGGCTTGCAAACGCGGATTTTACATGGGATCTGAACGGAGAAATAAATTTTACCGTCAATCCCGAAATGCTTGTTTTTCTCTCGCAGACGCAAAGTCTGACAAATCAGGAAGAGCTCGAATCTTACCTGGAAAAAACCGCCCGGGAGATCGAAGTTATGATACTGCGTGTTCTTTCCTCGTCGGGGACAGACAGCGAAAGGCTTGAAAACCTGATGTCCGGCAATCCCGATCCCGACATGGAACGCGAAGTAAAGACAAGATTTCCCGAGATATTGGAATTCTCCATTTCCATACACAACGCAAAGTATCCCGACTTTCTGCTTTACAGGGTGCTTAGGCGATTGTACGAGGATTTCCTCTCCAGTCAAAGGGAAGTTATCGCCAATTCGTTCGCGGCAAGAGCCGAAGAGCATATAAGAGCGCAGCTTCGGTTTGAAGAGCTGGAGCGATACGGCGATTTGCTTACAAGATTCCCGGTTTTGCTTGAATATATCGCCCTGGAAAACGACATTGCCCGCAATGAGTAACTTTTGCAAGTCCTCATTGTTGAATAAAGTGACAATATACGATAATGTATTAGGAACACGAGGAGAATTTATGCGTAAGGCTCTTGTATGCCTTTTGATATTGCTGGCAGTGCCTGCCCTGATTTTTGCACAAGACGATTCCAGCCCTGATGTGGAAACCGATTGGGACGATTTTACAACCGATCCGTATGTACGGGGGGATCAATCCGTTACGATTTCGCTTGGCGTGTCCTTTCCGACCGTTTTTATCATTCACGAAGGAAGACACCACAACATAGAACCTCCCATTGGCGGTACGGGCTCCCTTGTTTACACCTACTACTTCGGTCCCCATTTTTTTGTAGGAGCGGAGGCGGGACTTTTGTTTCTTCCCACACTAAGAAAAGACACAATTTTCATCATCCCGCTTGGAGCAAGAGTTGGCACCCAATTCATATTGGGGCGTTTTGAGTTTCCGATTTTTGCATCCGTCGGCATGGTCTGGCACCGATTGTTAAATGAGGGGTATTACGGAATGTACGCAAGAGGCGGGCTTTCGGCCTTTTTCAAGGCAACTTCCGAATGGTCTTTTGGATTTACGTCGGCGTGGAGCTGGTTTCCCCAATGGCCGGATGATCCAAGGCAGCATGTTTACGCCAATTTCGTCGATGTAACCGTTTCGGCGCGTTATCATTTTTAAATTTGAAGAGGATACCGATGAAGAAGTTTTTTTTGTTTCCGATCCTGCTTGCCGCCGCTTTTTTTTCGTGCAACGATCCGATTTTTTATACGGTTGCAATTCAACCTCCCCTTAACGAACCGCGTCTTAA
Organism: Treponema sp.; assembly: GCA_009787795.1. Taxonomy (GTDB): domain Bacteria; phylum Spirochaetota; class Spirochaetia; order Treponematales; family Breznakiellaceae; genus WQXQ01. The sequence goes on along the minus strand of WQSP01000084.1, from coordinate 3,997 downwards.
AGGTTCGCCCACAAAATTCGCCGTTCACGGAAATGCCATGTATGTGGCATCCGGAAACAAACTGTGGCAATACGACACGGGCGTATGGAAAAGCGAAAAATCTTTTCCTTCGCTGATTGCGGATATTGCAATTACAGATAACGGATATTTCTATGTAAGACTTTCCGATACAAGCGATCAATTGCATTGGTCAACCGACGGCGTTAACTTCACGGCAAAACCTATGAGCGTTAACATACAATCGATTTTTTCCGCAGGTAATTATTTGTACATAAGCGCAAGGGATTTTAGCATAACGTCCGGCAATTATTCCATTTATCATCTTCTCGGGTCGGGCGATCCTGTTCCTGTTACCCCCGATATTTCTTCCGATGAAATTACCAGGGTAAGCATTAACAGTTTTGCATTCTCCGGCTCCACTTTTTATTTTTGCAGTTATGGAAGCGGCATAAACTCAAGTGACATGAAGGGAAAGGGAATTTTTTCCGGTACATTAGGTTCAACAAGCGTGACCAGGATTAACGATTCGGACGATTTTACGGGAATCCTTTACATTTCGGGCGGCGAGTTTGCCGCAATTTCGCGCAGCGGACAGTTATACAAAGTTACAGGCACAACCGTTACCGCATTGTCCGACGTGTCGCTTGGACGTCCGTCCAACAGCATGGGAACGCTTGCATTATGGAGCGACTATGTAAATGTTCAGGGGACAAACACTCTTGTTCGTATTCTGCTTGCAGGAACTCAGGATATCACCAATACGGCAAACACAAGCCATACGCACGGTTTTATGGAACTGGAATTGAGTCCTTCGGGAACTTTGGACGATACCAAAAGATTCAATTGGCCGGGTGAAATTGAACCCATATCGACAATGACCAGCAGGGAAAGTTTTATTACCACTCTTGGCAAACACGGCGTAAATCATCTTTATCAATATGTCTATCCCGATAACAGCCAAAGGGTTTTATTTGCTTCCACACAGCAGGAAGGACTTTGGTCTTATCGCGATCGCGGCGGCAGTTCGGGCTGGCATTGGAATGCCGAAGAATAGCCGTTAAATATGGACGACTTGTTCAAAAAATCAAACGAATTAAGCCCCCTTGCAGACAGAATGCGTCCCGCAACATTGGAAGACATTGTGGGTCAGGATCATATCGTGGGACAGGGAAGGCTCCTTCGCCGCGCGATTGCGGCAGACCGCCTCTCTTCCATCATTCTTTACGGCCCTCCGGGAACGGGAAAAACCTCTCTTGCGGCGGTAATCGCAAACACGACAAGAGCCGCTTTCGAAAAATTGAACGCAGTATTGGCGGGTGTTAAGGATATCCGCGAAGTGATAGATCGCGCGGACGACAGATACCGTTTGTACAGCAAAAGAACAATTCTATTTGTTGATGAAGTTCACAGATGGAACAAAGCCCAGCAGGATGCGCTCCTTCCCTGGGTGGAAAACGGAACCGTCATTTTAATAGGCGCAACGACAGAAAATCCGTTCTTTGAGGTTAACCGCGCCCTGGTAAGCAGAAGCCGAATTTTTCAGTTAAAACCGCTTGAATATGACGGCCTTTTGGAAACTGCAAAGCGTTCGCTTAGGGACAAGGAGCGCGGCTACGGCAACTGGAATGTGCAATTCGAGGAAGGCGCTCTTGAACACTTGGTTGAAGTGGCGGGAGGAGACGCGCGAAGCCTTTTAAACGCAATAGAACTTGCGGTGGAAACAAGTCATGACGCATGGCCTCCCGCTTCGGGAACAGAAATAAAAATCTCCATGCATGCCGCCGAAGAAAGCATTCAGCGCCGCGCGCTTTTGTATGATCGCGACGGAGATTATCATTTTGATACAATCAGCGCATTCATAAAAAGCGTGCGCGGAAGCGATCCCGATGCCGCTCTTTACTGGCTTGCAAAAATGGTTCGCGCGGGCGAAGACCCAAAATTCATTTTCAGACGAATGATAATTCTTGCAAGCGAAGATGTCGGATTGGCGGATCCTCACGCTGTTTCGGTCGTCATTTCATGCGCGCAGGCTTTTGAACGGATCGGTTTCCCGGAAGGAAATTTTCCGCTCTCCCACGCCTGCCTGTATCTTGCAACGGCTCCCAAATCAAACACCACCCTTGCCTATTTTGACGCGTTAAAGGAAGTTGAAAAGGAAGACGCGCAAGTGCCCAATCACCTTCGCGACGCAAGCCGCGATGCGGAAGGATTCGGTCACGGAGAGGGGTATGTCTATCCTCATGCATACCGCGATCATTGGGCTGCCCAGCAGTATCTGCCAAAGACGCTCAGGGGCAGAACATTTTACATTCCGTCTTTTTCCGGCTACGAGGGAAAAATCCGCGAAGACGTTCTGCAAAAAAGGGAGCTTCAGGCGGCAATCGTGCTAAGCGACAGTTTTAGTGACAGCGAAGACGGCGAACTTTTAACATGGTCTGCCTCGTCAAAAGGAAGAGAAGGCTGGTATAAACGCCTTGAATCGGGCCGCTCGAAACTTCTTTTGGGTGACAGGGACATTCTTTTTAATTCCGCTTCCCCTTCGCGGCAGGACAGGATATTGATACCTCTCGCCAACGACGGACTTTTGCTCTGGGAAAGCCTTAGACGATGTCCCGAAGGTCTCTCGGCCGCGCTTGTTTCCTGCATTGAGGCAAAGAACGCCCTTCTTGGGTATATTTCGATTTTAAACGAAGACGAAAAACCGCAAATTGCGGTAACAAATGAATTGCTGCCCGATGTCGCAAAATGCGATGAATGGTTTTCCTGCCATGAATTTGACCGCATTTTGATTCGCGCATCGCGTCTGTCCTGCGATTTTTCGCAAATGGCAAATAATGCAAGGTCTCTTTTGGCAAAAAACGGATGCGTTTGTCTTTTGGCATCGCCTCCCAAACTTGGCATGCGTCTTTCTTTGCTCCTTGCAGAGGATTCTTCCCCAAATAACCTGTCATTAAAACTGGAAGAAGCGGAAACCGCCTTTTTTGGGGAGGCAAAAGGCTTGGACATTTGGGAAGAAACCGATTTGACACAATCCTTTGAGAAAAACGGGTTTGAAGCAAAATTGGAGTTTGTCGAACAAAAAGAAGAAAGACTGATTTCGGAGAAAGACATTGACTTGTGGTTTAATACGGAACAATCGAGGTTTGGCTCTTTTATTTCAAAAAATATGGAAAAAAAGGATTTTTCCGCCATCGAAGATGCGCTAAGGCAAAGAATTAACAAAGGACCTGTTCTTTGGCAGTGGAAATCGGTATGCCTGAAGGCAAATGCAAAATAAAATCGCTTTTTTATGAAAATATTATTCACTTTTTTATTTATTTGTAGTATTATTTATGTAGTTGCATCTTCTATAATTCTCTTAAGGGGTATATTGTGAAAAAGGTGGCTGCAAAGTCAAAAACTTCAAAAAGCACTTCCAAACAGGCAAAAAAGCCTTCATCCGGCAAGACTGCCGCCAAGGCTAAAAAACCGGCGCCAAAAGCCAAAGCCAAAACGACCGCAAAACCGACTGCCAAAAAGTCAACAGTCAAGAAATCAACTGTAAAAAAAACCGCTTCGGCCGCCAAAAAGGCAAAACCCGCCGTAAAGAAGAGCGCATCTTCACCAAAGACAACAGCGAAGAAAACCGCATCCAAACCTTCTGCAGCGGCAAAAAAACCTCAGGCGGAGCCAAAAAAGGCAACAGCTCCAAAAGCAATCCCCAAGCCTGAAAAACCCGAAACAAACGACATGAGCCTTCCCGACGGCAGCGCCTTGCAGCAGACAGGTCAGCGCCGCCCCTTAATCGTTTTTCCAAAATAATTTAAAAAAAAGCTAAAGTTTTTTCTTTAGCCTGCCGATATTGAAACGGGTGAGTTGTGTTTTTGCAGGATTTCCGCGGGTTCGCGAAGGGCAGTTCACCATAAGCGCATTTACATGGAAGTAAATGCACGGAAGCATGGATGCTTCCGGAACAGTTCAAGGAGGATCTTATGATCATTAATCACAACCTTAGCGC
>WQSP01000083.1 GCA_009787795.1 Treponema sp. | reverse complement strand
ATAACGGCGCCGAACATCAACATTCCCTTCATGTTTGGAAGCGTGATGTACCAAAGCTCCTGCCAGCGGTTCGATATTCCGTCTACAAGACCCGCTTCGTAAAGCGTCGGATCAATCGTGGAAAGACCTGCAAGGAACGCGAGGAAGCCCGCGCCCAAACTCATCCATAGAATGACAATCAGCATAACGGGCATCATGTACTTTGGATCCGTCAGCCACAAAACAGGCTGATCAAGAATGCCAAGGCTCATCAAGGCGCCGTTAATATAACCGTAAGCGTCGCCCGAGAAAATCAAAGCCCAAATCATGAAGACAGCGCCGGAAATTGAAGGCGCGTAGAAAATCAAGGTAACAAAGGCGCGGATATANCTGGGCAANTCGTTAATGAACCATGCAAACAAAAAGGCCGCGATATAACCAATCGGTCCCGTAATCGCAGCCATNATAAACGTATTCTTCATTGAGATTAAAAATACATCGTCTGCAAGAAGCAGATTGATGTAATTCCTAAGCCCGATAAAACGNGGAGGTTCAAGAATGTTAAAATATGTAAAACTGAAAAAGACCGATATAAGTACCGGAGCTACAAAGAAAAGGAGAAAAACAATCGCGTACGGCGCAAGAAACAGGTAACAAATCCTGTTCTTGTAAATTTCACGGGCGCGGCTTTCATCCCTATCCCTTATTTTGATAAAATATCTGGCAAGACTCATTATTCCCTCCGTTCCAGACCAAATTCTTGTCGTTTTTTCATCAACTCATCGTTGATGGTGATTGTATAATCAAGAAGCGTTTCGCGCGTATCCTGACCTTCGTTCAAAATGCGGCGCGCTGCGTTTGTGATATGGCGGGAAACAAAGTATCCGCCGGGAACTTCCGGCACGCCGACAACCCATGAACGCTGTTCATCAAGAATTGCCATTTGTTCGGAACCCCATGACAATCGTTTGAACGCTTCGTAATTTGCAGTCGGGTAGCGCGCCGCAGCGCCCATGATGCTTTCAAGTTCCCTTCCGAACCTTAATTGCGTATCCGCGCTGATCCACCATTTNAGGAATTCCCATGCAGTTTCCTGTTTTTTGGAATTGGAGAAAATCATGGAAGCAAGGGTACCGGTAGAAACAGAACGGTTAATCGTGCCGTCAGGTTTTCTNAAACCGGGAACCAGTCCGAATCCCCAAAGACCGCGAAGCTCGGGCGCAAAAACTTCCAATGTATTGAAGTTTGTATAGTCGGCGAACGCAAGCGGCATTTCACCTGTGCGGAAGCGGTTTACAAAGTCGAATACAACCGGCGCTTTATAGTGGGTAAAGAATTTTGTGTATACGTCAAAAGCTTCGATTGCAATTTCGCTGTCCAAAAGTGTGCGCGAGCCGTCTTCGTTATAAAGTCGTCCGTCGCGCTGGAACAGGTGAGCCAGGAAGTTTGAGAAGTCGATGTTTGCCTGAATNTTTGTCGCAACAGACGGAATGCCAACCTGCATGTTGTTCTTTTGGATAATCGGGAAAATGTTTATCAAATCGTCCCATGTGCTTGGAATGTTAATAGCCAGTTCTTCAAATACGTCTTTTCTGTAGAACATAACATGGAAGTACTGGGTTTCGGGAAGAGCGTAAACTCCGCCCTGGAACATAAACGGCACAATTACTGCCGGGTGCAGTTCGCTGATTGCCTCTTCGTAACCCGGGAATCTTGAAATATCCACAACCGCTTTGCGGATGGCATAGTTTACAGGATCAACCTGCGGAACCGTCAGCGCCATATCGGGCCCCGTACCTGCAACAACAGCAGGCATGACCGCATCAGGCGCGACAAGCTTGACGTTTACTTTTATTCCTGTAAGCGGAGTAAATGTGTCATCGATCATTGTTTTAAGAATCGTACTTTGATCGCGTCCTGCAAGAATCCAAACATCAATAACATCAGCGCCTTTACCGTAGAGGCTGCCGAGGTTGTTGTAATCTACAATGAACGAGGCAAAGAAAGAACGTATTTCGTGCGAAGCTGCATTAAAGAAACCTTGTCTTATGCGCGGCAAATTCGCTTCTGCTGCGCTGATGGCAATGCTGTCGACATCCAATTGCGATTGCGAAAGCGCAAGCAAACTGTCGCCCAACGAGCTTATGTTCGATTTGAAATTGACAAGAGTTCTTGGAATCCTGTCCGGGCGGCGCACAAAGAGTTCCAACTGACGCGCAAGAGTTAAAGTGGCGGCAGCCTGAGCGCTGCGCTCGCCCGAATAGCGGGTCAAATCGTCTACAAGTTTATAAAGGATTTTACTTTCCAGTTCCATCGCCGTTATTACTTCCGGATAAACAACATTAACGCGATAGTCGCGGTAAATGTCGGGCTCGGGTCCTGTGAGCACAAGNATCTTTCTGTAAATGGCATTCAAGCGGTATACGCTCTCTTCCATTGTACTGAGCATTCCGCCCATGCCGCCNAGAGTCGCCTGAAGACGAATCGTATTTATGCCGGCNCGCATCGGGAAAAGGAAATCCTCTTCGTCGCTGCCAAGCGTTGTAAGAACCCATTTGTTGTTGTATCTGAACGGCACAGAAGAAAGCTCCTGAACCGGAACTTCGCCGTTTATCATGACAGTACGGTTGGAAACAAAGCCGCGGTTATAGTTTTGTCTGCCTTTTATCGATACGCGGTACATGCCGTCTTCGGGCGCGGTGACTTCCCATTCAATCCACTGCCCTGCCACGCGCCAGCTTTGACCGCCAATCATGTTAAGGCGAATCTTCGCAACGCTTGCAGGATCTGTCGCGCCTGAGGAACGATCGTATATCGGATAAAGGGAAGGATCCGATCTTCTTATCGCATCCTCGCCCTGAATTTTCAAATAAAAATTGTTTTGCGTGTTTCTAAAACGGCTCTTGTCTACAGACGCGATAAANTCGCGGTAAGGCTTTAACTCAACAGGAGCCCTGATTGTCAAAGCGCGGATTGCCATAGGTTCGTTTATTCCGCGAAGCCTTATGGTGTTTACACCCTGACGAAAATAAAACGAATAGGGTTCTGTAATATGACCTATTGAATCCTTAAACCATGCGCCTTCCCACTGCGGTTTTTCAATCTGCGGAGCGCGGATTTCATTGCCCTGATTGTCAAAGCGCCTGTCTCCGCCGTCACCCCAAACGCGCTGGAACATTAACCTGTCCGCGCCAAGGAACGGAATTTCGCCGTTAATATAGAAGGCGCGTTCCATCGGAATGCCGCGTGACTGAAGGGGGAAATATTCGACATGCAGATTATAGAACCCCGCTTGTCCAACGTTGACGGTATACTCAACAAAACTTACCTCTTCCGTGCGCAAAACCCTTCCTTCGCCNTGGAAATCTTCCAAAATGGAAACGCCGTCTGCAGAAGACCAAGAAAAAATATTAACAGGGATATCCTGCGTTCCGTTGGGAGCGGAAACAAACCTCTCCAAATAACGCGGATATGTGTTCGTTCTTCCCGAACTTGCGCCGCTAAGATCGAAACCCTCATACTTTTCATAGAAGAATTGATCGGCTCCTCTTGCGGATATCATGATAACAACCAGCAAAATGATAACACCTGCGGTTATTATCACACCTTTGAATTTAGCAATTTTTTCACCCATACATTAACAGCCTTTTCCCATGAATTTATTTTACAGCATTAACCATTGCCGTGATGAGAGCTCTGCTCTCCTGCGAATTCGGCTGGCCGGTTCTGCGATCGAACAAACCAAACTTTTCGCCGTTCCCTCTCGTCAAGCCATTGTCCCAATAAATGGGAACCAATCCGTATCTGTGCGCAGTTGCAAAAACATGAGTTGTATAATCGAGCCTGTTCTGACGCGCCAATGCCTCTCTTGCAGGATCGTTGGGATACAATTGCAATACCGCGCCGCTTTCTCCTATAACTACAGGAATTTTATTGTCTATATAACGCGGCTTAAAGGGAGCAAAATCTTCGACAACTTTTAGCCTGTCCTGCTGGGTTCCCCATGCAGACCGCGTTCCCTGTATGCTGAATTCGTGAGGATCGTAATAGTGAAATTTGACAATTAATTTGCCTACGGCGGAATCTTCGGGCAGAACATAAGTATCCGCCAATGTCTGCCCGGGAATTGTGCAATAAGCCGGTATCAAAAGAAAACGCTCCGTGTTGTTTCCGCCTGCCGCGCGCACCCTGCTTGTAAATATCCGGTTCCAGTTGTTTATGATGTCCGTTTGAAGGGACGGGAACATTTTAAAATCGGTGCTCCATCCCCAGCCGCCGTCGTGGATTTCATTCATCGGCTCGAACATCAGCCAATCGCCGTAATTTTGAAAATATGCGGCAATCTGATCCCACATGCGCGCAAATTGCAGCGTTATCCTTCGGTATTCGGACGGGTTTCTGTAAGCTTTAAAAACTGAAAGCCAGCCTTGATCCTGTCCATATTCGGGCGTTGACCCGTCATGATGCAAATTTATGATTACCTTGAGCCCTGCGTTACGCGCCATGTCCACAACATCGCCTGCGCGTCTTAGGCGCTGACCGGAAATAACATGATCGGGCGCGGCGCCGATACTGCCCATCCAAGTTATCGGAATGCGGATAATATCGAAACCTGCGGCTTTTACGCCGTTCATTATTTCCTGATTGGCGGCGGGATTGCCCCAAACTGTTTCGCCTGCAATTCCGTTGTTGTGGGAATCCAGAGTGTTCCCCAAATTCCATCCAACAAGAATTCTTTCGTCCCTAAAATAATCAAACGCCGATTTGCCGCTGACACTTTCCTGCTGAACATCCCTTACAGCGTAAGGAACAGCGGGAACATGATCCAGNGAAAAACCGCTTCCGGAAGAAGAGCATGCAGCCAGAAGAAGAGAAAAAACAGCAAGTGTGACAAGTATTGTTTTTTTTGTTGTCATTGATTCTCCCCGGCTAACTGCAAATGCTCATCTTGTTATCGATGAATCATGAAGTCCCACATTTTAATCCGGAAAGGATTATTTCTGGGATCTGTTCTCCAACTTTCATGAGTTTGCCATTCCACACCGGTTACCAATGCAGGATTAAACCTTACAGGCGTTGATGCCCAGCTGGGCTGCATAAAAAACTGCATTGGCACTTCAATAAGCATTTCCTGTCCCGCTACGGTGTCAAATGTATATTGATGGTATGCATAATCGGTGACAGTGCTTAATTTAAATTTAATGGAATAGTTGTTGCCATCGCCGATTATTCTGAATGTAAGTTTTTTTGCTGTTTTATAGGCGTTCATTGTATCTCCATCGGCATCAAGTCCCCATCCGGCAAAACCGTATTCGAACTGGGTGGTAACATTTCCAACAACAGTATAAGTGGTTACCGTTCTGCCGCCGATTTCTTCTTCTGCCGTTGTCAAAGTTGCCGTTGACGAACCGCCGTCTGAAGACCTGTCGCTGAAGGTCATCCATTCACCTGTCGCCAAAATGGCTCCCTTGCCGCCGCCCATACCGGCGCAAGACAAAATCGCCGCACAAAGCATTCCGCATAAAATCAAAAATAATGCTTTTTTTGCAATTTTCATAAAATTCCCCCTGATAAAATTTGGAATAAGTCAGCTAAAACCTGATTATGTATAGTAATAATACCCTCAATATCTGTAAGCGTCAACGATAATTTTGCATTTTGTTAATTTAATCGGCGCGTAAGGGCTATAAATGGAGCCTGTCGCCTGATATCAAGTCGAGAAAGCCGGGGTAAGTAACTGCGGCGCTTTCTGCGGTCGTTATTTCGAGGGGAACAGGGCTGCCGAGAGCCGCTGCGGCAAAAGCCATGACGATTCTATGGTCGCCATGACCTTCAATTACGGTGTTTTCCGGCGGAGAGACTGCGCCTTTGCCGTGAATAATGATGCCTTCCGGTAATTCAGTGCAGGAAACGCCAAGCTTTGCAAGCTCCTGCGCCATTACGGCAATACGATCGGTTTCTTTGATACGCGCATGACCAACATTGACAAGAGATGTGTCTCCGTTGGCAAAAGCGGCTGTTACCGCCGCCGCCGGAAGAAGATCGGGGGTGTTATTCAAATCGAAGGTTCCGCCTTTTAGTTCGCCTTTACCGGAAACGATAAGCGCCTGCTCGATTTTGCCGTCGTCATTGTTTGTTTGCTGCCAATATACGTCGCAACCCATTGATTTAAGCATTTCAAAAAAATATTTGTCGCCCTGGGTATCAAGCGCGTTAAGACCAATCAGGCGGACAGCGCCTCCCGTAATTGCGGCGGCGGCGGCGGGGAAAGCTGCCGACGAAAAATCGCCGGGAACGGAATGTACCCTGTCTCCAAATGCCTTCCACTGCGAGCCGCCAAGAACGAAAAAATGGGAATAATCGAGCGCAGCCTTAAATGCAAATCTGGCGTTGGACATAAGGCTTGTTTTAAGATAAGAAAGAGTCATTTCGACATACGGTTTTTCGTTAAGAAGGGGTATATCGATTTCCGTAACGGTGCCTGCGGGAGCCAGCGGAGAAGCAATCAGCAATGCCGACAAATATTGGCTTGTAGGGCAAATGAGCGTCACTTTACCGCCATTCCACGGGCCTTTAATTGTAATCGGAGCGCATCCATTGTTGCTCTTAACAAGAACGCCAAGACCTGCCAATGCGTCAAGAAGGGGAGCTGCGCTGCGTTTTTGTATCTGTTCGTCACCGACAAACCGGATTTCTTCGGATTGAAGCCCTGCAAGAGCCAGCGCAAGGTAGAGAGTTGTGCCCGAATTGCCCACATCGATCACAGTGCCGGGCTTAATTTTATTTTTAAAGCCGTTATTGCCCTTAATTTCCCATAATTCTTCGGATTTTTCGATGATTTCCGCGCCAAAAGCCTTGCAGGCTTCGATACAGGAGCGGGTATCCAGCGAATCGAGGGGATTTTTTATTGTTGAAACGCCGTCCGCAAGAGAAGCAATCAGCAATTGCCTGATTGTGTGAGATTTTGAAGCCGGTACTCTTACAGTACCGTTAAAACGGCGAGGTTTGATAATTGCATTCATTGTGATCTCTTTATCTTATTATAGAAGCATTATTTATAACCGTCAATTGGGATTCGAAAAATGATTAAAAATGTTAAGAAAAACCTTGCCTGCCGCAGATTTCAATGGTATCATTAAGATAAATCAATATTTATCATTTAAAACAAGTGATAAAAAATGGCATTTTTCGTAATTTTCCTTATTTAAATTATCATTTATAATTCCGCTAGCTGATGTATTTTTTATGTGAATTTTTGACATTTGCCTGATTAACCATTGCATAATGCATTGTTGTATCAATTTTTACATGACCCAACATATGTTGAACCTGTTCTATGGGCATACCTTTGTCAATTGCACGGGTAGCAAGTGTGCGGCGGAATTTGTGCGGGTGAACTTTAATTTGTTTTGCTCTTTTTCCGATTTCCTTAAGACGCGCTTCCACTCCGCCTATCTTCAATCTTTCAAACGGCATAGCCAGCGAAACAAACATAGCCGGATTATTGTCTTTCCTGCTGCCAAGATAATCCAATAAATGAATTTTTGTCCGGGCATCAAAGTATACGACCCTTTCGCTGTTGCCTTTTCCAAAAACTATACATTCCCGTTCCTGAAAATTTATATCATCACGGTTTAACTGCACAAGTTCTCCCACGCGCATGCCTGTAGAAGCAAGCATGTCTATCATTGCCAAATCGCGTTTGTCTTCGCAGACATCTCTAAGCATTTCCAGCACTTCATCTGAAAACGTATCTTTGATTAATTTGTCTGTTTTTATTTTACGGATGCGGCGTACAGGGCTTTTTAAAATATAATCCTCGTCTTCCAGCCATCCAAAAAAACTTGAAAAAATACGGCGCATATTGTCAATTGTAACCTTGCCGGAATTTCGGCTTTTCTGGTAATCCATAAGGTAACTGCGCAAAAAATCGGTGCTGATTTCCCGTATTGGTTTTTTTGCAATGCAGAGCATATGATTTATCACAGAACTGTAATATTTCAATGATTTTTCCGAACAGCCTTCGATTCGTTTTGCCGAAATAAAAACTTCCAATAAACCATTGCCAATATAACTTTCCTGCAAACCCTGTACGTTGAT
>WQSP01000082.1 GCA_009787795.1 Treponema sp. | reverse complement strand
TTCCTGCCGCCTGTAAAAATGTTCGGAGTGGGTATGCCCAGTTCCGTAAGCCTTGAGCCGTCAGTCCCGCCGCGAATTGGTTTTAGACGCCATTCAATTCCGGTTTTTTGTACAGCCTTTTTAAGTCTTTCCAGAACATCAGGCTGCTCATCAATCCTGGTTTTCATATTATAGTACTGCGCATGTGTTTTAACAATGACCCTGCCGCCCGGAAACTGCGCTTCCACAGTTTTGGCAAATGCGTCTAACGCGGCAAGACGACGTTCGATTCCGCCCGTTTCAAAATCGCGGATAAAAATTTCAAGCTTTGCCTTCTCCAAATCGCCCGCGATCTCCATCGGGCAGTAATAGCCGTAGTAGCCGTCGGTTGCCTCGGGACTTTCGTTTCGCGGGAGAAGAGCCGCAAATGTCGATGCCATTAGAGCGGCGTTGGCAAGAATGCCCCTGGCATGTCCAACATGAATCACCTTGCCGACAAACTCGATATCCGCGCTGTAGGCATTAAAGCACTCGCTTTCAATCTCGCCCATCGGGCCGCCGTCCACCGTGTAGCAAAAAGCCGATTTTATTTCTTCGAGAGGAAACTCTGGCAATCCCTTGCCCGTTTCTTCATCGGGAGTAAAAATGATTTCGACGGGACCATGTTCAATTTGGGGATTCTTTACAAAGTATTCGACAGCCGCCATTATTTCGGCGATACCTGCCTTGTTGTCCGCGCCCAAAAGCGTTGTTCCGTCGCAATGAATTATCGACTTGCCTTTATGAGCCGCCAAATCGGGCTCCTTTTCGGGGTCAATGCAAAGCCCGTATTCAAGGTTGATCTTGCCGCCGTCATAATTTTTCACAAGCACAGGATTTACATTTCTTCCGCACACATCGCCAGCCGTATCAAGATGAGCCAAAAATCCTATCCACGGTACATCATTTGCGGTCTGCAAATTTGCATTAAGCCGCGCAATCACATAGCAGTGATCGGTAACTTTTACATCGGTCAACCCAAGCGCCAAAAGCTCGTCGCGAAGAAGGTTGGCAAGCTCCCACTGCCCCTGTGTCGAGGGCGTTTCCTGCGAATCTCGGTTACTCTCGGTATCGATGCGGACATATTTTAAAAACCTTGGAACTATCAGGTCTTCATAAATGTCACTCATTATATTCTGTCTTTCAGGTTTTCGGAGCCTTCGGTAAGCGCGCTAAAGCCAAACTCGAAATTGCCGGACTTGATTTCATTGGCAAGTTTTTTTTCTTCCATGGCTGTATTCATCGCCTTTTCTGCAAGCTCTTTTGCGTGTTTTTTGGCCTCTTTTTCGGCGTTAATCTCTGCAAGCTCAATTGCCTTACGGGCTCTTTCCGCCAAAATCGCATTGCGGCTTGGCGCAGTACTGCCCTGATTGAACTGCCTTCTTTCTTCTTCGGATAAATTTATCGTAGAGACAAAACTGCGGACTTCCTTTGTTTTGGGCTTGTCGTTAATAACGTACCGGCTCGTATCCACGTCCGGCATGATTTTGCCTTCTTTTGTATGTTGATCGCTTTGCAGGTGAAGCATATCCTGCACCGACAAAATTTTTATATTATCATTCCCCATAATCTTAAATCCCCTATACGAATATACCATAAAATCGGGATGATTGTCAAAGTAACTGTCATATCGGTCTTTTCAATATTTATTTTTTCATTTAAAATGACAAAAACGAGGTCGGAAAATGTGTAATTGTGCCGAAAAAAATCAGGCAAACAGAAATTGGTATTTATTTGACAATGTAATGAAAAATTATGCAGGCGGCGAACCCGCAAAATTCGAAGAATCCATGCTAATACCTGTGCTTCAAAAACTGCAGGAAGCGTACGGCTACCTGCCGCAAGACGTAATTCAAAGGCTGTCCGAAAAGACTGGCATTTTCGTGTCCCAAATTATGGGAGTGGTCACTTTCTATTCGCAGTTCAGGTTGAAACCAGTCGGGAAAAACATTGTGCGCGTCTGTTTCGGGACGGCATGCCATGTAAACGGCGCGGAAAACATCGCGGACGCAATTTGCCGCGAACTGAATATCGAGCTTGGCGGCACCACCGAAGATAAAATGTTCACGGTGGAATCTGTCGCGTGCCTGGGCTGCTGCTCTCTTGCCCCGGTCATAATGATAAACGACGAAACTCACGGACGACTTTCTCCCGATTCCGCAAGAAACGTCATCAGGCAGGCAAAGGAAAAAAATCCATCATGAAAAAAATCATCATAGGGCTTGGCTCCTGCGGAATAGCCGCCGGGGGCATCAAGGTAAAAGAAACGCTGAAAAAACTTATACAGGAATCAAAACAGTTCGTCACTCTTGGCGAAACCGGCTGCATGGGAATGTGCTACAAAGAACCGATGATTGAAATTTGCGATGACTCGTCGCGCAATGACAGCAATCGGACAATTTACGGAGATGTTAACGAAGAAACTGCGCGCAAAATTTTTGAAAGCCATATTGTAAAAGGCGTGCCGCTTTCGGAATTTGTCGTTTTGGAAAACAAGGACACGGCAACGGGCGAATGGCTCGGCGGAAGCGAAAAAGACTTTATGTCGCGCCAAAAAAGAATCGTCCTTGCCAGATGCGGCGAAATGAACCCCGAATCGATTGATGACGCCCTCAAAATGGATGCGTACAAGGGTTTGGAGAAAGCAATCAAGTCGATGAAACCCGCCGAAGTAATCGAAGAGGTTTTAAAGTCGGGCGTAAAGGGCAGAGGCGGCGCCGGTTTCCCGACAGGCATGAAGTGGAAGTTTGCCGCGGCAAACGATGCCGATCAAAAATACATAATCTGCAACGCCGACGAGGGCGACCCTGGCGCGTTCATGGACAGAAGCGTACTGGAAGGCGACCCCCACAGCGTTATCGAAGGATTGATAATCGGCGGCTACGCAATCGGCGCGACCGAGGGCTACATCTACGCGAGGGCGGAATACCCCATCGCAATCCGCAGACTGAAAATCGCGATCAAACAGGCCGAGGAAAAAGGCTTCCTTGGCGACAACATTTTGGGAACAGGGATAAAATTTCACCTGCACATCAAGGAAGGAGCGGGCGCATTTGTCTGCGGCGAAGAAACCGCCCTTATCGAATCGATCGAGGGACACAGAGGTATGCCGCGAATAAGACCGCCCTTCCCCGCAGCCCGCGGACTTTTTGCAAAGCCGTCCAACATCAACAATGTTGAAACGCTTGCAAACATCGGCTGGATAATCCGCAAAGGCGCAGACGCTTTCGCCGCATTCGGAACCGAGCAAAGCAAGGGAACAAAAGTGTTTGCGTTGGCGGGAAAAATAAAACGCGGCGGACTTGTCGAGATTCCAATCGGCATGAAGCTGAAAGAAGTAATCTATGACATTGGCGGCGGCACAGTGTCGGGCAAAGCGTTCAAGGCGGTGCAGATGGGCGGCCCTTCGGGCGGCTGTATCCCCGCAAACCTTGTCGACACTACAATCGACTACGCCGCGCTTGCAGAAACAGGCGCAATCATGGGCTCGGGCGGAATGATCGTCATGGACGAAGACAACTGCATGGTGGACATCGCCCGCTACTTTTTGAATTTTACACAATCCGAGTCGTGCGGGAAATGCACCTTCTGCAAAATCGGCACAAAGCGAATGCTGGAGATACTCGAACGAATCACAAGAGGCGAAGGGGTTGAAGACGACATCGAAAAACTAGAAACGCTTTCCTATCAAATTAAAACGAACGCCCTCTGCGGACTTGGGCAGACCGCGCCCAACCCCGTCCTTACAACGATACGGTATTTTAAGGACGAATACATCGCTCATATAAAAGAAAAGAAATGCCCGACTCATCAATGCAAGGCGCTGATTAAATTCGGCATTTCGGACAAATGCACGGGCTGTACATTGTGCGCAAAAAAGTGCCCCGTAAGCGCAATCGGCGGCAAGGTGAAGGAACTGCACACAATCGATCAGGAAAAATGCACCAAGTGCGGAATATGCAAGGCGGCATGCAAATTCAGCGCAATTATAGTGGATTGAGGAAACCATGAGTATAAACATAACGATTAACGGAAAACAATGTGAAGCAAAACCGAATCAATCGGTACTGGACGCATGCCGCGAAAACGGCGTTGTCATCCCGACGCTGTGCCACGATCCGCGCCTTAACCCATTCGGCTCATGCATGATTTGCCGCGTAGAAATCGAAGGCGAGCGCGGCGTTCCGCTTTCGTGCGGAGCACAGGTTCGCGACGGCATGGTTATCAGGACAGAATCCGACGCAATCAAAAAATCGCGGAAGACGTGTTTGGAACTTTTGCTCTCGCAGCACTACGGCGACTGTACGGCTCCCTGCGTGTTGGAATGCCCCGCGCATACGGATGTTCAGGGTTACATAAGACACATTGCAAACGGACACTACGACGAAGCGCTTAAACTGATAAAAGAGACAAATCCGCTTCCTGTCGTCTGCGGAAGAATCTGCACCCGCCCCTGCGAAACAAAATGCAGACGCAATATTTTGGAAGGCAAAGTCGGCATCGCGTACCTAAAACGTTTTGTCGCCGACATCGATTTGAAGAAAGGAGTAGGCCGCCGCCCGGGCTCGTACCTGCCTGCAAAAAAAAGCCCGACCGGCAAAAAGGCAGCCATCATAGGCGCAGGTCCTGCAGGATTGTCGGCGGCATGGTTTCTCACGCAGGAAGGGCACAGCGTAACGATTTACGAAAAACAGGAAAGCCCCGGCGGTATGCTGCGCTACGGCATCCCCTCGTACCGTATGCCGCGCGAAACCCTCGATCAGGAAATTGAAATCATAAAATCACTGGGCGTACAAATCGTTTACAACAAGGAGTTCGGCAAAGACATCACCGTAAACAGTTTGAAGGCGGACGGCGCAGGCGCAATTCTGCTCGCGGTCGGCTCGCAAAAAGGCTATCCCCTTGGCGTAGACGGCGAAAGCAAATGCGCCAATGTTTTAATCGGCATCGAATTCTTGGGCTCGGTAACAAGAGGCAAGCATCCCGACTTTAACGGCAAAAAAATCGCGGTGGTCGGCGGCGGCAACACGGCGATGGACTGCGTAAGAACCTCGATGCGTTTGGGCGCACAAAACGTAAAACTCATTTACCGCAGAACGATAAAGGAAATGCCCGCCGACGAGCTTGAAATTGAGGAAGCTCAGCTTGAGGGCGTCGAGTTTGACATTCTGACAAACCCTTTAAGCGTTTCGCAAAGCGGCAGCACTGTCACAATGAAACTTACAAAAATGGAGCTTGGAGAACCCGACGCATCGGGCAGAAGATCGCCTCGTCCCGTCGCCGGCTCCGAATACAATCTTGATGTCGATTATGTAATCTCCGCCATCGGGCAAACCCAGGACTTAAGCTTTATAAGCGGCGACTGCAGCGTATCAACAAACCGCGACTGCATTGTCGCCGACACACACACAATGATGACCAACATTGACGGCGTTTTCGCAGCCGGCGACGGAGTAACAGGACCCAAAACCGCCATCATGGCGATTGCGGGCGGCAAAAGAGCGGCATTGGCAATGAGCCATTACATGAACGGAAAGACAATCGCTGCAGAGGAAATTCTTTACAATCATTTAAAGGCAAAAGATTACAAGGACATAGATTCGTCAAAAATCGAAGCCGAAGAAATCGAAAAGATACACATGCCCATGCTTACCGAAGAACAGCGCAGCCACAATTTCAAGGAAGTGGAACTTGGCTTTTCCGAGGAACAGGCAAAAAAAGAAGCGCAAAGATGTCTCCAATGCGGCTGCGCTGATGCGGACGAGTGCAAGCTTCGCAATTACGCCGCTGCCTACAACGCCAACCAGGACGCCTTTGCAGGAGAGCAAATTACCCACCCGATTGACGACAGTCACAGGTTCATTGTCCGTGACAGAAACAAGTGCATTTTATGCGCGCGCTGCGTAAGAATCTGCATCGAATCGGGAAGCGGCGTTTTCGGTTTTGTGGGACGCGGTTTTGACACCACAGTAGAGCCGCCGTTCAGCCTCCCGTTGGGCGAAGAAAAGACCTGTAACAGCTGCGGCCTCTGCGTCTCCACATGTCCCACGGGCGCATTAACGCCGCGCAAGGACGTCAAGCTTCCCACCACGGCGTACACAGACCGCGCCCATGCGGAAAACGGACTCGGAGAAGGCAGCGGCGCATCCGAGGCGATTACAAGCATTGAAGAGGCGATAAGGCAAGCGAAAAGAAGCAAAATAAATAGCTAGACGACACCTAGCCGATTGTATTAAATTATAAGTAAGGAGCAAATATGAACCTGGACAAATTAAAGGAATCCCTCGAATCTGCTGAAATCGTGGAAGAACTGATTGCCCTGTCGCAAAAAGTCTTCGGCAAAAGCAACAATGACGTAAAAAAAGTAATCGAACTGTTCATTACAAAATCATACATGATGGGCAAAAAGAATATGGTTAAAACTTTTGATGATTGACGGGTTTTAATTTGCAGTTTTCTCTTCAAGTCTCTTTAACCCTGCAACAAACCTGTCATAATCGCTTTCGAATAATTTATCCTGAATAATGCGGTATTTCTCGAACTCGCTTAATGCATGATCTTCCGCTATCTGCGCCGATATTTTCCCTGCGTCTTTTAAAAGCTGGTTACCGTCTGCCTGTAAAATCAAGTCAAGGTGATTTGCCCAATCTTCCATAGTCATTGGAACATGCGCCATTGCCCGCCGTTCCGCAAGATCGAGATATGCCGACACAATCAATTCAAGCGACCGCATTTCCTCCTCGGACAAATAATTTTTGGCTACCACAACATCGTTTTGCTGAATTTTTCCGTCAGGCACTTCATCCCATGTTGTTAAACCCATGTGTTCACGCTCAGCATCGGCTCTGTTGTAAATAACCTCGGCGGCAGTATTACCGTGAACCGCAAAATGCAGTTTATTCTGCACTCTGGCAAAAAATTCTCTCGTGGTTTTTGCCGTTTTATCATAATCAAGAGCTGTTGCGTAAATATCTGTTATCTTTTGATAAAACCGCCTTTCAGACAGCCGTATTTCACGGATTTTTTGGAGCTGCTTTTCAAAATAATCCTCGGTTAAAATTGTCCCGCCGTGTTTTAGGCGTTCTTCGTCCATTACCCAGCCCTGAATGGTGTAATCCTTAACGATTTTATTCGCCCATTTTCTAAACTGAACAGCCCGCTCGTTATTAACCTTGAAACCCACGGCGATTATCATTTGGAGATTATAATGTATCGTATTATAATTTTTGCCATCGGAGGCAGTTATTAAGTATTTCTTAATAACTGAATCTGGCTCAAGTTCATTGTCATCAAAAATATTTTTAATGTGCTGATTGATAGCAGCTACACTAATATTATAAAGTACCGACATCATTTTCTGTGTAAGCCAGATATTTTCATCTTCATAGCGCATTTCAAAGCTTTGCTCATTATTTCCTGTAGCGGCGATGTATGTGAGATATTCAGCTGCGCTGGATCGGATTGTTATTTCTTTGGTTTTTTTAGGCATGAGGTTATCCTTAATCTATAAAATAGTAATTGAAAGTATATTATTATACTATACGTTTGTCAAGGTTGGATTTGGGGAGGGGAGGATAGTTTAAGAGTGATAAATTATAAAAAGTATGCTTATCTATTTAATTTGTTAACTCTGGTTTTCTATACGTACCATTAAAAATCATGTCGATTAGCCATAAACGGAATGAGGGATTATCTGCGTATTGTTTATAAAGTTCCATGCTATCATTCATAAAAGATTGCATAGCACGTTCAGTAGCATCTATACTTTCGTCTTTTGCAGCATCTTTGTCAGCATTAATCATGGCATTTTTATATTTTTCATCCTTCGAAACACTTAATTGAACTTGTTTAATTGTTGTTCTTACGTTGTCTTCATCTTGCCAATTTAAGTCACCCCATCTTTTATGGAAATCATCGAGAATGTGGGATAAATAATCTATCTCAGGATTATTTACATATCCGTCTCCACCAGCTGTTATCGGAGGAATTTCGTAATTCTTATTATCTAAAGAAATATTCAATGTTTCTTTTTTCTGAGCGCGATAGCTTTCCAATTCTATGTA
>WQSP01000081.1 GCA_009787795.1 Treponema sp. | reverse complement strand
TCGCCGTGATAGCTCTGCCCCATCTTGTCGATTTCGTCTATCATAAAAACGGGATCTTTTGTTTTAACGATTTTAAGTCCCTGAATTATTTTCCCCGGCATCGCTCCAATGTATGTGCGTCTGTGTCCCTTGATTTCGGCTTCGTCTCTCATGCCGCCCACAGAAAACCTGAAAAATTGTTTTCCAAGAGCGCGCGCGATTGATTTTCCAACGGAGGTCTTTCCCACCCCGGGCGGTCCTACAAGACAGACAATCGAGCCCTTTGTGTCCTTGCGAAGTTTTCTAACAGCCAAAAATTCAACTATTCGCGTCTTAACATCTTTAAGTCCGTAGTGATCGGCTTCCAATATTTCCTGCGCTTTTTTCAATTCAAAGTTTTCGGGTTCGGGGTTTGCCCAGGGAAGGGATGCAATCACGTCAAGATAATTTCGCGTAACGGTAAATTCGGGGGAATGCGGTTCCATTAGCGAAAACTTTTCCATCTCCTGATCCACGGCTTCTTTAACTTCGCCTTCAAATTTAAAACTTTCAAACTTGTCTTTAAGACGCTGGTAATCGGAGCTTTTGGCGTCTGTCGTCATGCCAAGTTCTGTTTTGATCGCTTTTAATTCTTCCTTTAAGAAATAATCCCTTTGCGACTTTTCGATTTTTTCGTTTATCTCGCGCTGAATCTTTTTTTGAATGCGCAAAAGCTCCTGCTCTTTTTTGATAAAAACCAAAACTTGTTCCATGCGCTTACGCACATTTAAAACTTCGAGGATTTTTTGCTGCTCCGCCTTGTCGATATTCAAAATGCTCGCGATAAAATCGGCGATTTTGCCGGGATGATCGATATTGATCATGTTAAGGCGCATTTCTTCCGAGAACAGCGGATTGTTTTCGCTTATCTGTTTCATCTCGGAAATTAAAGCGCGGGTAAGCGCCTTAACTTCGCTTGTGTTGTCTTCTTCGTCTTCCAGATACTCAACTGCGGCGACAATCGGATTTGAAGGATTAAGCGTCTTTCTTATTTTAAAACGTTTTAATGTGGAAATAAATATGTTAACTCCGCCGTCCGGCAGATTTATTTTCTTGACTATTTTTGCGGCGGTTCCCACAGTGTACAAATCGGTGATGCCCGGCGCATCGGTTTCGTTCTGCATCATGACAAGCCCGATTAATCCGTCGCCTGCATTCGCGTCTTCTACGACTTTAACATCGCCAAGATTTCCGATCATGATGGGCGTAAAAATCCCCGGAAAAATAGGTCTGCCCATAAGGGCAACAAGATGCAATTTTGGAGGTAAAAGCTGATCGATAGGTATTATTTGATCTGACATAGAAATTTAATTTAGAATTTTAACCACAAACCACACGAACCCGAAGTTCGATATCTTTTCATTGTTCGTGATGGTTCGTGGTAAAATCCTCTTAAGATTTAATGCTATAAAATGCTTTTTTGCCGGCGTACTGTGAAATGCCGGAAAGTTCATCCTCGATTCTCATAAGCTGATTGTATTTGCAAACGCGATCGGTGCGGCTCATTGAACCAGTTTTGATTTGTCCGGTTTCCAGTCCCACTACAAGGTCGGCGATGAAGTCGTCTTCGGTTTCGCCCGAGCGGTGCGAAATAATCGCGGTGTAGCCTGCTCTCTTTGCCATTTCTACAGCTTCGTAAGTTTCGGTTACGGTTCCAATCTGGTTTACCTTGATTAAGATGGAGTTACATGCTCCCATCTTGATGCCTTTTTCCAGACGCTTTGTGTTTGTTACAAAGAAGTCGTCGCCTACGATCTGTATCTTGCTGCCAAGACTCTTTGTAAGTTTCACATAACCGTCCCAGTCATCCTGATCCAGCGGGTCTTCTATCGATATAATCGGGTACTTGTTTACCCAGCCTGTGTAGATTTCGATCATTTCGTCTGCTGTGAACAATTTGCCGGGGTTTGATTTCCAGAACTTGTAGCCTTTTTTGCCACCTTCATCAAAAAGCTCGGAGCTTGCACAGTCGAGGGCGATCATCATCTGCTCGCCGGGTTTGTATCCGGCTTTTTCGATTGCCTTCATGATGTAATCGAGCGCTTCGTTGTTGTCGATGTCCGGAGCAAAGCCGCCTTCGTCGCCGACTGCGGTATTCTTGCCTGCGGCATGAAGAATGCTTTTAAGAGTGTGGAAAACTTCGGCTGTCCAGCGGACCGCTTCTCTCATCGATTCTGCGCCGACGGGCATTACCATGAATTCCTGGAAGTCGATTTTGTTGTCTGCGTGTTTTCCGCCGTTAATGATGTTTGCCATAGGAACAGGCAGAAGGTTCGCGTGGAAAGTGCCAAGGTATTTGTAAAGCGGAACGCCGAGGTATTCTGCGGCTGCGCGGGCTGTTGCCATTGAAACGCCAAGAATCGCGTTTGCGCCAAGTTTGCCTTTGTTCTCGGTTCCGTCAAGTTCGATCATCGTTCTGTCAATATCGACCTGATCGAGGGCATCGTAGCCGATCAATTCCTGAGCGATAATGTTGTTTACATTTTCGACAGCTTTCAGGACGCCTTTGCCCTGGTAGCGGCTTTTGTCGCCGTCACGAAGCTCAACTGCTTCATGAACACCGGTGCTTGCGCCCGAAGGTACTGCAGCGCGGCCCAAGGAGCCGTCTTCCAGCATCACATCAACTTCGACAGTTGGGTTGCCGCGTGAATCGATGATTTCACGAGCCTCAACATATTCAATTAAACTCATTTGTTCCTCCATATTCGGTTTTGTTAAATAATGCAGTAAATTTTTAATCTAGTCAAGATTGCCAAAAATCTATAAACTTACCTTAATATATGAAGTTTACTGACTTTAACCTGCATCCCGATTTGCAAAAAGGTATCGATGAGGCCGGATATACAAATTGCATGCCTGTTCAGCAGCAGGTTCTTTCCCACGCTTTCGGCAGTCATGACGCAAAACCTTCACAGGATTTATACGTTCAATCCCAGACAGGAACAGGCAAAACTGCCGCCTTTTTAATCATCATTTTTCAGAGGATGCTCACCGATGACACTTTGCGCAATCGCAAGGCGCTGATTATGGCTCCGACAAGGGAGCTTGCGGTTCAAATCGAGGAAGAGGCAAAAATGCTTGGCAAGCATCTTCCTTTTAAGACAGGCGCATTTTACGGCGGTGTCGGCTATGCCCAGCAGGAAAAACTGCTTCGCGACAACGCGCAGATTCTTGTCGGCACACCGGGGCGCGTGCTCGATCTTAACAAGACCGGAAAAATGAATTTGATGGAAATTTCCTTTCTTGTTCTTGACGAAGCCGACAGAATGTTCGACATGGGTTTTTATCCCGATTTGCGAAAACTGATCAAAGTGGTGCCTTCTTCCGACAAGCGCCAGACTTTGCTTTTCAGCGCGACGCTTAACGCATACGTAAAAAATCTTGCGTGGGAATATACAAAAACGCCGTTTGAAATCGAGATTACGCCCGAAGTTGTCACCGTAGAAGAAATAACGCAAATTCTCTACCATGTTCCGTCTCAGGAAAAATTTCAGCTTTTGCTTGGCATCCTGAAACGCGAACAGCCCGAAAGCGCGATAATTTTTTGCAATACAAAAAAGCACACGGAGATTATCGCAAAAAGATTAAGGCATAACGGCTATAAATGCGAATTTATTATCGGCGATTTGCCGCAGGTTAAACGCCTTAAAATTATCGACGACGTAAAAAACGGCAAGACCAAAATGTTAATTGCTACCGATGTTGCGGCAAGAGGTCTTGATATCGAAAGCCTTGCAATGGTTATCAATTACGATGTGCCGACCGAAGCTGAAAATTATGTGCATCGTATCGGAAGAACCGCGCGCGCAGGAAAGACCGGTAAAGCGTTTACGCTCTCCAGCGAACAGGATGTCTACGAACTGCCTGCGATTGAACGCTATATCGGAAAAAAGATTCCGTCCGAGATTGCGATGCAGGAACATTACGAAGAAGACAAAAGCGCAGGCGTGCGTATACATACGGATGATTATTCCCGTGGGGACAGAAAAACGCAAAGAGAAGACAAAGGGAAGAATTTCTCGCCAAAACGCAAAGATCGCCAAGATCGCCAAGGAAAAGAAAAGAGGTTCACACGGAGCCACAGAGACACAGAAAAGAAAGAATTTTTACCACGAACCTCTCGAACAAATACAAACGAAGAAAAGAAAAGAGGAAATAATACTTTTACCTCTTCTTCTCAGCGGCTCCGCAGCTCCGCGAGCGGATCTTCTCAAACAAATGATTTGTCGCAGCTTAGCATGGACGAGCGGATGGCGCATTACAAGAAAAAATACGCGGGAAAGCCGCCTGTGCAAAGCGAAAAACAAAAGCAGCCTGCACCTGAAAGAATTGTTCAGGAGCAAACCGCGCCCAAAAAACAGGGAATACTTTCAAAAATAAAAGGATTATTCGGAAAAAAATGATTACTGTTACAGATGTCAGTTTGATTTTTGGAGAGCGTACTCTCTTTAAGGATGTTAATTTAAAATTTACTCCCGGCAATTGTTACGGGATTATCGGCGCGAATGGATCTGGAAAATCCACATTTATAAAAATTCTCTCAGGCGAGATTGAACACGATAAGGGTGAAATCTCCTTCGCGAAGAATCAGCGTATTGCCGTTTTAAAACAAGACCACTTTGCATACGAAGAATTTCCCGCGCTTGAAACGGTTGTTATGGGTTACCCGAAACTTTACGCGGTGCAAAAAGAACGCGAAGTTATTTACGCAAAGGAAGATTTTACTGAAGAAGACGGTCTTAAGGCGAGCGAACTTGAAGCCGACTTTGCAGACCTTGGCGGCTGGGAAGCGGAAGCGCAGGCAGGACAGCTTCTTTCCGGTTTGGGTCTTGACGAAGAAGACCACGGCAAATTGATGGCTGAATTGGACGAAACAAAAAAAGTGCGCGTACTTTTGGCGCAGGCTCTTTTTGGAAACCCCGACATTCTTCTTTTGGACGAACCTACCAACGGTTTGGATTTGGAATCGATCCAATGGCTTGAAGAATTTTTAATCGATTTTCCGAATACTGTAATCGTTGTATCACATGATCGCCATTTTTTAAATTCGGTTTGCACGAATGTCTGCGACATCGACTTTGGAAAAATTACGCCGTATTCCGGCAATTACGATTTCTGGTATCAGATGAGCCAGATACTGCAGCGTCAGGCGCGCGACCAATTAAAAAAACGCGAAGACAAGGCAAAAGAACTAAAAGATTTCATACAAAGGTTTGCATCCAACGCAAGCAAGGCGCGACAGGCAACAAGCCGCAAAAAAGTGCTTGAAAAACTTGACCTTGACAATGTTCCCGTAACAAGCAGAAAATTCCCCTATGTTGGATTTAAGCCCGATCGCGAAATAGGGAACAATGTGCTTCGCGCCGAAAAATTAAACTATTCTTTTGAAGGCAAATCTCTTTTAAAAGATTTTTCGCTGATTGTAAACAAGGGCGATAAAATCGCGTTTGTAGGAATAGAGCATACTTCCAAGTCCGCTTTTTTTGACATTATCGCAGGCGACAAACAAGCCGAAAGCGGCGAATGCTACTGGGGACAAACAACTTCATTTTCGTATTTTCCCAAAGAGAACTCGAACTTTTTTAACAGCGATTATTCCATCACAGACTGGCTGCGCCAATATTCGCCAGATCAGGATGAAACGTATGTGCGAAGTTTCCTTGGACGCATGCTTTTCTCGGGCGAAGAAGCGCTAAAACCTGTTAATGTATTATCGGGCGGCGAAAAAGTGCGCTGCATGCTCTCCAAGATGATGCTCTCGGGCGCAAATGTTCTGATCCTTGACGAGCCGACAAATCACCTTGACCTTGAAGCAATCACCGCTCTTAACGAAGGACTAACAGCATTCCCCGGCGTAATTTTATTTAATTCTCACGACCACGAATTTATAAACTCAATTGCAAACCGCATAATCGAAATCCTGCCGCAAGAGGAAGACGGCGAAAGATACATTGACCGCATGACTCAATTTGACGATTATTTGTCGGATGCGAATGTGAAGCAGCTTCGCGCTCAGGCATACAAAGAAGGGAACAAACGATTAAATATTTGATTATAAAAATGTATTTAAAAAATAATTAAAAAAAATGGGCTAAGGTAAAAAGCCCTTCCAAGATTAGGAAATCAAGTTTTTTCGCTTGTTTTTACTTTTCTTTAATGTTATAATGTAATAGTGAGAATCTTCAAATATAAGTGGTTTCATAAGTTTGCTAAAAAGGAAGGTATAACCGACAGCGATTTGAAAGAAATTGTAAAACAGCTTGAAAACGGGCAATTTTACGCTGATTTGGGCGGAGGGGTCTATAAAATTGAATTAGCCAGAAAGGGCAAAGGAAAGCATGGAGGTTATCGTGCGATTCTTCTTTTCAAGAGCAATTTCCGTACATTTTTTAAGTATGCTTTTCCAAAATCAGAAAGAGATAATATTGGAGATAAAGAGCTAAAAGGTTATAAAGAATCTGCAAAAGACGATTTAACCATGACCGATAATGAAATAAATCAATGGTTAAAAACTAAAACTTTGTTAGAGATTAGACAGGAGGAATAAAATGAAGTACGAAAATGAAGCACTAAAAGAAATTCATCAAGGCGCAATAGATAAATATAAAGCAGGCGTAATTACAGAAGCCAGAATGAGTGAATTTGACGAAATGTGCTTAAAAAATCCAAAAATAAAAAAGCAGGTTTCCTCTGTTTATACTGATAATGATTCTGCAAAAATAAAAATTACAAGTCATGCAACGGCATAATTTAATAAAAATATTTCTTCAATATTTCTTTAGTTAAAGTGTATGTCCGAAAATTTAACAGGAAAGCGTGAGCGAAAAGCTCTGACTGCATTTACAAATGCTGCGTAAGCAGCTTGGTCTGCGTTAAAAATGCCGTCTACCTGAACAATATAACCATATAAACAGCAAATATCGCAATAAGAATACCGCCTTCCCATCTGTTTATTTTTCCTTTGGTTAACGGAAGCATGACAAGCAATAAAACAATTGTAATTGCCAAAAGCCATATCATGTCTGAAAGAAATAATGTATGGTTTTGAATTTTTATGGGGTGAATAATTGTCGTTACTCCCAATACTCCTGCAATGTTAAACAAATTGGAACCGATAATGTTTCCAATTGACAGATCGGCTTCTTTTCTGAATGCCGCGACCAATGACGAAATCAGTTCGGGCATGCTGGTTCCAACCGCGACAATGGAAATTGCTATGACACGCTCGCTCACTCCCCACTGGAGCGCAATTTCACGCGCTCCTTCTACAAACCAGCCCGAGCTGAAATACAATCCCACAATTGCGGCAATTATCATTAAAAGGGCAAGAATCGGCTTTATTGTCGGAGGCTCGATCTTTTTTTCTTCCATATTGTTCTTGCGCGATTTAATGATTGACCAAACCGTATATGCAATCAAAATTACGACAAAGCAAATGCCTTCCAATAAACCGATTACGCCGTTTAATCCAAAAACGAACAATAAAAGCGTTATGGCAAACATTATTAAATAATCAAAACCCAGCGACTTATTGCGGATTGGAATGGGAGAAATCAATACGACAATCGCCAAAATGCATCCAATGTTGGCTATGTTTGATCCGATAATGTTTCCAAGAGCGATGTCATGCGCATTTTCCAATGCGGCATCTATGCTGATAAACATTTCAGGCGCGGATGTTCCATACGCTACGATGGTAAGGCCGACAACAAGTGTGCTGATTTTAAAATGACGCGCGATTTGAACGCTGCCTGTGACCAAAAGATTGCCGCAGATAACAAGTACGCCAAGACCTGCCGCAAGATAAAAATATGGAATAAATGGAGTCATTCTGCAATTTTATCAAAATAAAAATAAAATGATAAGATGGCGAACGAATCAATCGAACGACATTTCCACATTTATGTTAACCCCGGATGAACGCCCAAGGCTGTCTATCACGGAAATATTCCAGTTTCCCGCTTCCGGTGTCCAGAGCAACCGCTCGCCCGATTGGACTTTTCCCAGAAATTGCGCATTGACAAACCAAAAAAGTTCTTTGGAATCCTGATCTGCAGAAGCTGCCAAAACAATTCTGTTAAACCGGCTGTCCGCAGCAAGAGACGG
>WQSP01000080.1 GCA_009787795.1 Treponema sp. | reverse complement strand
TCAAGCCAAGTACCTAGCCCCTCACGACCTAGCTCTAGCGGTTATAACTTTGACGGCTGGTATACGATCGTGAAAGTAAACATAACAGGTGTAACGGGAACAACAGAACAAGAAGTTCTTTTTACACTCGGTTATACCACGGTATATGAAAACTTAACCGTGTATGCGAAATGGTCGAGCGGATCAACAGGCGGCGGAACAGGGCAGCCGTAATTAGAGAAAATTTATCACAATGATCAAAGACACAAGGGATTGGAAACAGTCTCTTGTGCCTTTGTGACTTTGTGTGAGATTTTTTGAATAATTTTTTTGTTCATGTGGTTCGTGGTAAAAAAAATCAATAATATTAAGGAGAGAAGTTATGAAAAGTAAAACAGGATTTTTCGCAATTATTGCTCTTGTTGCAGTGATTGGGTTTGGATTGTTAGCTTGCGTCGGTCCTGACGTTGATGAAGAATTTACGCCGCCGACAGAACCGGAAGCAATGTCCGGAAAAACCGCGATGCAGTTTTTTATAGACAATAATATTAAAGCCGGTTGGAACTTGGGTAATACTCTGGATGCGGTGAACAACATCGGCAGTCCTTCAATAAAAGCGGAAGAAACGGCATGGGGCAACCCGTTGGCAACAAGGCAGTTGTTTGACGGCGTAGTGCAGTCCGGTTTTGACATTGTGCGAATTCCATGTACATGGATCGGGCATATAGGTACTGCTCCCGAATACAGGATCAGCGAAGCGAGACTTGCGCGTGTTGCACAGATTGTCGGTTATGCAAAAGAAGCCGGAGTAAAGGCAATGATTATAAATATACATCATGACGGAAATAATACATCAGGAAATAATTCTGTTTGGGGATTTGTCGATTTGCCTGCCGCTGAAAACAATACGGCAAGAAAAACGGAGATACAAAGCCAAATAAGCGCTGTGTGGACACAGATTGCCGAATATTTTAAAAACTACGGCGACTATTTGATTTTTGAAACATTGAACGAGGTGCATAACGGCAACTGGGGAAGCGGAAGTAACAGCGATCCTTCATATCAAAACCAGCAGAATATTCTGTTCGACTGGAATCAGGCAGCGTTAAATGCCATTCGCGCTACGGGCGGCAACAACGCAACCCGTTACATTGCCGTTCCCGGTTTAGGCAGCACAGAGCCCGATATTGTTGCCGCTGCTCACGAGCGCGGGAAACTTCTGCCGAATGACGGCGCCAACGGTACAAGCAAATTGATTGTTTCTGTTCATTATTACGCTCCGGCTCTATATACGGTAGCAGGGGTTACAGATCAGGCGTTTCAATTAATTCATACATGGGGTAATCAACAGGAATTGGAACACTTAGCGCACGAGACAGAATCGATGTATTCTACATTTATAAGTAATAATATTCCCGTTTATTTTGGCGAATGGGGCGCTCCCACCGATGTGCGCAGCAGCATGTCAGAAACCATAAGAAATACGCATATTAATTACATTTCATCTGTCGCAGGAGCGGCAAGAGCAAATGGAATTATTCCGATTTACTGGGATGACGGCGGTAACTTTAAGATGCTTGAACGTTCAAACGGCAGACCAAAAACCGGATTTTGGTCCAATGTGTTATCTGCAATGATGAATTCGATAAACAACGCGACACCTCCTGTAATCGGAGGAGGCACTCCGGGTCCAGGTCCTGTTAATCCTGTACCGCCTGTAATAACAGGAAACCTCGGTAATTATTCGTTCGGTTTGCAGGAAGACGGAACAACTCCCAACTATACGCAGGCAAGATGGGAATTATCATCAGCTAATGTAACAACGGCAAAAACAACAGGAGCAAAACTTGTGCTTGTGTTAGAATCCGCTCCAACAGCCAGTATGCAATTTGTGTGGCAGGGACCTGACAATGAAATATGGTGGCAGCAGACTGATATTCTCGGCGAGAACGGCGAGGTCTTAGACACAAGCCACGCTTCATGGAACGAAGGCACAAAAACACTTACGATAAATATGTCAGCAGCTGACGATTACAGCAGTTTTGCTTCACAAAGTTCCTTGAACCTAATTGTTGCATACTACGGCGGCAGTAATGTAAACGCTCTTGGTATTGTAAGCGCGAATCTTGTTACGGAATAAGGAAGAATTTTACCACGAACTGCTGCGAACGCCGATACACCCTGCAACCGCGCGTTCCTGCCCGGGCAGAAGGTGTATAGGCGTGTTTACCGCTCTTACGCCGCCGTCGGGGAAACGCATTGCAAGCGCGCTTGAGCCGCCGCCGTCAAAATTGATCGCGTTCCAAGAACCAAGAGAGCGAAGGAGCAGGGCAGTTTCGTTTTCTGTCGCGCCTTCGCTTTGCGCTCTTCTGCCGTCGATCACAAGCAGATAAAGATAACGCCCGTCTGCCGAAATCCCTGCGGCGCTTCGCGGATGACGCGCTTCGTTATTTTGGGTGCGCGGCGTCAATTCGCCGTTTGCAAGTATTGCATGAAAGCCGCCTGCCGCGTTTTCAATATTTGCAATTGAATTAATCGAAGATTGGGAAACAATTGCAGCCGTGCCGTCTTTATAGAACACAAGCGCATCATAATTCGGGTTTGCAGGCGCGATCAGTATGCCGTTTGAAACAACGATACCAATATTTTTGATTGCCTGTCCTTCAATCGAAGAGGAAATGTCGAAGGGGACGGCGTTAATCCCCGCGATCAAATTGTTGTCGCGCACAAAGCTTGACACCTTTGCGCTATGGGTAATGCCGTTTTTGACAACGCCGCCTTTTGTTATTATTTCAATTTCGCGCGAAGACAGGTCGATTTTTACCGCCCAAAACTCAAGTCTTGGAGAGCCTGTTCTGCCATGAAAAAAATCCACGCCGCCTGCAAACTCCCGCCACACGGGCGTAACATCTTCTACAGAAGGAAATGTAACAGGCTGCCGCCCGTCATCAACAGACGCAACCGAAGCACATGACGCGAATAATAATGAAAGACAAATTAAAAGTATAATATGGTTTTTGCACAGGTTAGGCATGGGGCAGCCCACAAAAACATTTTTGAAATTCTCCGCCGGAGGAGACCTTAGGCTCCGTAGGCGGGTTCCTTCAAAGTTTTTTTGGGCTGCAGCCTGCATCGCCTGTGCAGACTGCATGTTAAAAATTTGTTTGTGTTTGATTAATACTCACCTTTGCCTTTGCGGTTTCTCTTGAGTAACTTGCGGGCATTAGCTTTTTTCTTCCGGTTAAGGATGGTGGAGGGTTTTTCATAGTACTCCCTCTTTTTGAACTCGCGGATGATGCCTTCTTTTTCCACCATGCGTTTGAAACGTTTAATGGCTTTTTCGAGCATCTCGTTGTCATCAACTGTTATGTGTGCCAAAATAAATCACCTCCTTTCCTTCCGGTAAATGTCCTAATTAAAGATTCTATTGATTATAAGGTTTTTGTCAAGAAGAGGACGGCTGACAAAAACATCAGGGTCTGCGTATTCGCCGCCCACTCTCATCTCCCAATGGAGGTGAGGCCCTGTTACCATGCCCGTTGCTCCGGAAAGCCCGATTAACGCTCCGGTTTCCACGATAGTGTTCTCCTGCGCAATCACGCTGTCCAAATGGTAGTACATGGTATACACTCCGGGCGCATGTTCGATAATAACCGAATTGCCCGTAAGAATTCGCATTCTGGAAAGTTTTACCATGCCTCTTGCGCAGGCGTAAATTTCCGTTCCTGTCGGCATTCCAAAATCAACTCCTGTATGAGTTGATCCCCCGCGAGTTCCATCCGAATAAATATTTGTGCGGCGAAATCCAAAAGGACTTGTTCTTCTTGTCGTTGTCGTCGGAAGCGAAAAAGGTCCTGTGTGATAAATATGGTTTCCTGTTGCCGACCAGATGGACCAAATTATTTCCGCTTCTCTTGTTCTCTGCGGATTGGGATCGTTTACCAAACTGGAAACAGCCGCGTCAAAATGAAGCGTCTGATGCTGAAATTCTCTTGGAGAAATCGTTATCTCGATATTATAGGCGGCATCCCATTCGTTTAACAATCTGATTACCGCGCTGTTCGCTCTGACCGTAGCCGGCACTCCAAGAAACGCAGCTCTGAAAGACGGGTTTTCGCCTTCTGCGGGAACGTTAAAAAATCTGGCTCTGGAAACCCTTTGACCGTCTACAATCAGATGAGCTTCGATTTCATTGGTATTTACGCCGATTGTAACCGGGTCACCCGGGCGCGGCGATTCCGGGATAATTGCATACCTTAAGACCTGCGCGGTAACTTCGGGTTGACCTGTGCAGGCGGTAAAAACAAAACATATTAGCGGAAGAATCAAAAAACGATTAATCATACAAACTCCTGTCAGCTTTTCCTTAAATCGACAACCATCAATTGGGGCGTTTCATTCCCCTTAAAATAATCACGCGAAAGATTAAACGCAACATCAACTTTGTCGTTTATCCCGAATTCCCTGTTTGTAACGCGCTCTGCGCTTTGCCAATAGAGCGCAGGCCATTTGTATTTTCCGGCATCCAAAATCATTTTAACGTGTTTTGCTTCCGGTTTTCCGATAAAATTTATTTCCCTGACAGTAATATTTTTGGTCATAAAGACAAGCGGTTCATTGTCGTTTCCGTACGGCTCAAACCGATCTGCAAGTTTTAAAATATCCGGCGAAAGAAAATCATGGGGAAGCTCCGCATCAATCTTGACGGTTTCTTCGTCGGGGATTTGATCAAACTCGATTGCGGCAGCGGCTTTTTTTAATCTGTCCAAAAACAAATCCCAATTCTTCATCGTCATGCTAAAACCGCCTGCCGCCTGATGTCCTCCCGAATCGATGAACAAATCGCTGCATTGTTCAAACAATGTGTGAACATTGTACCCTCTGCTTGAGCGGATGGAGCCTGTGCAAATATCGTCGTTAACCGAAATTGCCATCGAAGGAACGTTAAAAGTGCGGCAGGCTCTTTGCGCCATTAACCCTGTAACGCCCTTGTTGATTTTTTCGCTGAATACCATCGTCAGTTTTTGATCATATTCGTCAAAACTTTTATAAACCTGCGGCTCTATCGCCGTCCATGTTTCCTCTTCCAGGGCTTTTCGTTTTTCGTTCATGCTGGCAAGTTCTGTTGCAAGCCTTTCGCGCTTTAGCAAATCTTTTTCAAAGAACAAGGCTGCGGCAGTTTGTGCGCTTCCCATCCTTCGCGCCGCATTTATGCTTGGACACAGTTTCCACGAAATATCCTTCGTGTCAAAATGTCTTCCCGCCAAATCCAGTTTTTGCAGAAGCTGCAAAAGCCCGGGTCTTGGTTTTTTTTCCAAAGCCTCGATGCCTCTTCGTACGATTATTCTGTTTTCGTCCAAAAGCGGCATAATGTCCGCAATGGTTCCCAATGCCGCAAGCTGAAGGTCTGCGTTTTCCCTTTCCGTATCTTCTGCGTTTTTTTCTTTTATCCGCGCATACGAAGAAAACAAATTGACAAAAACATCAAGCTCGCTTAATTCTTTTTGCGAATACTTTGCAATTTTGGAAAGTTCCTTGATGCGAAGAAGGCTTTGTCCCGCGGTCTGCGGAATTTCTTTTCCGATTTGCGGCGCAATATCCATAATGCCAATCTCGACGCCTTTGCCGAAAAGTTTTGCAAACGACTGCTTGTGAAATTGCGCATCCCAGCAGAGAATATGCTGACCTTCAAGAAAAGAGGGCAGGCGGGTTTCGCCGATCGAAATCATTCCCGGCACAACCGTTTCGATCAATGTGTCAACGACATGCAGGTTTCGCATTTTTGCAATTTCGATTATCCATGCGTCATTCAGCGGGCGCGTGTTTAAAAGGCAAACCTGCTGACCGTAAAGATCGCTCTTTTGAGCAAACCTTAAAGCGCATACAAGCTTAAAGGCAACGCCGCAACCCGAAAGATTCCTGAAAGGATAACTCGAATCCCTTAATTTTGGATTTACGATAACGAGCGCTTGCGGCAGTTCATCCTGCGGCTCGTGGTGGTCTGTAACAATTACGTCGATATAGAGTTCACCCGCTCTTTTGATTTCCGCGAAACGGGAAATGCCGCAGTCTACGGTAATTATCAATGTGCCGTCTTTTGCCGCAAATTCTTCAACGGCATCCATCGAGAGACCGTAAGCGTCATCGCCTGTGGGAATTCGCCATGTAACATCCATGCCGATATCTTCAAGATAACCTGCAAGCAGGGCAGTCCCCGTGATCCCGTCAACATCGCTGTCGCCGAAAATCAAAACTTTTTCGCCCTCTTCCTTTGCGGCAAGAATCCGCTCCACTGCGTCTTCCATTCCGTCAAGGGCAAACGGGTTGCGAAGCGAAGTAATGTCGTCCTCCAAAAAATAGCGTATCGATTCGCCCGTGTCGTGCCCGCGGCGCAGTAAAATCGAGGCTGTAAGCAAATCACATCCGTATTTAACAGAAATTTCTTTTACCTTTTCGGGAGAAATCTCTTTTTTGTCCCATTTCATGTACATTTATGTTACTTGAAAAATCCAACATTTGCTAGTACTATATTTATATGAAGAGAATTATCACTTTTTTGGCGGTTCTTCTGCTTTTTTTTGCCGGTATTTCCAATGCATCGGCAGCCGCTTTGGCGGAAAGAGGCGGGTCTCCCGTATGGCGGGTCACGCTGGAAGGAAGGACAATGTTTCTGGGCGGAAGTGTTCACATTTTAAGGGAAACGGATTTTCCCCTGCCGAAACAATTCGATCTTGCGTTCGAGCAGGCGGAAGTGATTGTTTTTGAAACCGATACGTCGCAATTGTCAGACCCGGAAGTTGCGGCATTTTTAATGAGTCAAATTTATCTGCCCGACAATCAAACGCTTGGATCGGTTTTGGACGAGGAAACATTTCTGGCTTTAATGGCGGTATGTCAGGAATACGGGCTTTCGGTTTTGGATGTTATAAGGATGAGGCCGTCCATAATTACCAGCGTTCTGTCGGTATTGCAAATTCAAAAGATTGGATTTGTCGAGCAGGGCGTTGACGATTATTTTATGGAAAGAACCAGACAAGACCGATACAAACAAATAGCTTTCCTTGAAAGTTTGGAAGAACAGATTGACATAATGATTTCGATGGGCGAGGGATACGAAAACGAATATGTGCAATATTTTTTGCGCGAAATGGAAAATACCGAAACTCAACTTGAAGCGCTAATTGCAGATTGGAGAAACGGTGTTTTGACAGACAGAAATAACATGTTGATGGAAATGAAAGACGAATGGCCGCATTTGTACCGATCGTTGATACTGGACAGACACATGGCATGGATGCCACAGCTGGAAGATTTTCTGGTATCGGATCAAATCCATTTTGTAATTGTCGGCAATGCGCACATTTTCGGCCCGGACGGTCTTGTTCAAATGCTTAGGGATATTGGCTGTGAGGTAACGCCTCTTAGATAGGAAAAAGGAGAAATTATATGAAAACGGCAGTTGTGTTTTATTCACTTGACGGAAATTGTGCGTTTATTGCGAGAGAAATCAAGGCAATGATGGACGCAGAGTTGATTCGCATACATACAAAAGACGAAAAAGTTCGCACAGGCATTTCCAAATTTTTTTGGAGCATGGGCATGGTGCCAAAAAAATATCCGGCTGTCAAACCTGTTGCATTTGATCCTGCGGCGTACGATTTGATTATAATAGGCGCGCCTGTTTGGGCTTCTTCTCCCGCATCGCCTGTCAGAACATTTGCCAAAGAAGCCGGCATTAAGGATAAAAAAATCGCCCTTTATGTTTGCCATGCAGGCGGAATGGGAGATGCCCTAAAAAAATTCAAAGCCCTTTTCCACGGCAATAATATTGCAAGCGAAATCGATTTTAACACACCCGGAAAAATGAAAAATATCGAGGAAATCAAGCTGAGAATTTCCGATTGGGTTGAGAAATTAAAATAACCCGGTTCTGTTTCTTGGATCACCAATCCCAGCTTGCCAATCTTTTTCCAAATACTCCTGACAAAACGGCGGTGACAAACGCTTTTGCTTCGTTATGGGATTGATTGTCCATTGAATAGCGTTGCAATTGCGACGACCCGATTTTTTCCACTGCAGACAGCCATTTGCGACACCCTGCGTTAAGTTTGATGAAACCGTTATTTTTAAATTCCTGTGCGCACGAGGCGCAAGATGCCGCGCTTTCTCCCGCATTGAAAAA
>WQSP01000079.1 GCA_009787795.1 Treponema sp. | reverse complement strand
ATCGTCTTTACAAATTCTACAAACCGCGATCTTCCCGGCCCGCGCGCAAACAACTGGTTCGAAGTTGAAAAACTTGTAATGGAAGCCCGCGAAGAGTGGAGCACAGGCACCAAGGGTTTGTTTGGTAATTGAAAGAAATTGTACTTTTAACAATCAACGCCAAATGGATACATCCTTCGCTTGCATTGCGTTTATTAAAGGCAAACCTTGGCTCTTTGGAAAACTCATGCGAAATAATCGAATTTGCCCTGCGCCAGCCGTTATCAGAAAAACTTGCCCCCTTTCTTTCACATAACGCGCCGCCAAAAATTATCGGCGTTTCTGTTTCAATCTGGAACCATCTTGCCACGATTGAGCTTATCAAAGA
This sequence comes from Treponema sp., assembly GCA_009787795.1. Taxonomy (GTDB): domain Bacteria; phylum Spirochaetota; class Spirochaetia; order Treponematales; family Breznakiellaceae; genus WQXQ01. The sequence goes on along the minus strand of WQSP01000079.1, from coordinate 7,944 downwards.
ACTGAATAAAATCTGGATGGATATGGAGGGTCCACGGATTTTCACGGATTTTCACGGAAGCGAATTTAAAAGACCTATTGTTGTTTTGGGCGGACCCGAAGTTTCGCACCTTTCCAAAGACGCGGAGATTTTAAAATATGCGGATCATGTAATTCGCGGCGACGGGGAAATTGCATTCCGCGAGTTATGCGAAAATATTTTGGGAAAACCTCACACGGAGACACTGAGGCACGGAGAAGAAGGGATAAAGAGCGCATACCATTTGTATACAGACGAAGACATAGCAAGAAAATTAATATATGTTGAGTCGTCCCGGGGATGTCCTTTCAAATGCGAATTCTGCCTTAGTTCTATAGAAAAGAAAATACACGAATTTCCATTGGAACCATTTCTTGCAGACATGGACATATTAATCCAACGCGGCGTAAAAACCTTTAAATTTTTAGACCGCTCATTTAATACAAATATAAAAAGAGCGTTAAAAATTATTGAGTTTTTCTTAAACAAATTAGAGCAACCCCCTTCTCTTAATCCGTGCGAATCCGTGCGAATCCGTGGACCCTCCTCTCTTTCTCCGTGCGAATCCGTGAAAATCCGTGGACCTTCCTCTCCAATCGTGCCCTTTACCGTACATTTCGAGATGGTTCCCTCTCTATTCCCGCTTGAACTCCTGCAAGCATTAACGCGTTTCCCGCCGGGCACGCTTCGCCTCGAAATCGGCATCCAAACCCTAAACCCCGAAGTGAGTGCAAGAATCGGCAGACCCTCGAACCCCGACAAAGAACTTGCCGCTCTTAAATTTCTTCGCGAAAAGACCAACGCAATCGTCCATGCCGACTTAATCGCCGGCTTGCCCGGCGAAGACCTTGCGTCATTCGGCAGGGGTTTTGATGCGTTGTGGGAAATTTTAAGTGACAAACACGGCGAAAATAATCAAAATCAACTGGAAATCCAGCTTGGTATTTTAAAATTGCTCCCCGGAACGCCGATTGCACGGCATAATAAGGCGTTTGGGATGCATTTTGCGCAGTCGCCTCCGTACGAAATCATCGAAAACAACGCAATTTGCGCCGTCGACATGAAAAGAATTAAGAATTTTGCCCGATTTTGGGAGATTCTTGTTAATCGCGGCTTGATTGTTTTGCAAAACAAACCAATATTTGAAAAATTTATGAAAATTTCCGATGAACTTCTTGCCTGTTTTGGAAAAAATTGGGGCATTGACAAGAACGAACTGCTGGAAAGGGCAAATATGGTCAATTTTTAGTTATAAAGAGTTTAACAATAGACATTAATTGCCTTTTACGCTATATTTAGAATATAACTAATAAATGGAGGAACAAAAAATGAAAAAACACATCAGTTATCTTGCCTTGTCTGTTTTGGTGCTTGGCTTTTTCGCATGTGATTTGCAACTCCCTACAGGCGCAAAATTTGTAGGGACCCCGAATTTTTCGGTAAATTATGAATTTGAATTATCAAACCTTCTTGCGGATTTCTTCGCGGACAGTTTGGGTGAGGAAAGCGGTTTTAAAATTATCCGATGTACACAGCCTGATACAATGACATTCATGGTTCATTTTAATGCATTGGACGACACATCGTTTAAGGTGCCGGATACCGCTGTTGGACAAATGGAAGAAATTGTAGGAAATTTGGTAGAGGGTACAATTAACCAGGCTGCCGTGGAAGAATTGTTTCCATCAGGCGAAGAAATCGATCAGACAGTATTGTCGGACAAGATTGACGAAATAATGGCGGATCTTGGCGAAAACGACGATCTTGTTGTTAATTTTGATTGGGGTGAGGCGAGTGTAGGAATAGACCAAGCTGCCATAAAGGCTGCTCTTACAAGCGATGCAACAAAGCAAAAAATTATTGCAAGCATAATGGAAGAAGGTCCGTCTGCAGCAAATATTGAAGAAATTATTGCTCAAGTTGTTCAAGAAACCATTTTGGAAGTAATTGCGGAAACAGAAGTTACGATTTCTCATGATATTGATTTAATGGAAGATTTCTCGGAACCAATCCCGTTGGCGCTTGGAGACTTTGGAGCCTTTTTGGACGGATTCACCATAAATGGTTTGCAAGCAAGAATCTATCTGTCTGTAGTTGATGAAAACGGAGAAACCCCCGATTTTCTAAACAGTGTAGATGTTGGACTTAAAGTAACTGACAGTGATGATGTAGAATTACTGAATGAAAGTATCGAAAATTATACACTCAGCGGAGTGGACTTAAACAGTTCCACTTGGATCGGTTCAGCACTGCCAAATCCCACAGGCGGGCTGGATGTTAAAAATATTGTAGACTTGTTATTGACAAGTGATGACGAAGTATTCATTAATTTGTCTGCGATAATTGACAGCAGTAACAACATAAAACTGGATTTTATCGGCAAGACTTTCTATATCAAGGCGGAAATGGTAATTTGGCTTCCGTTAAGTTTGGGATTTACAACCGAAGCCTCTTTTGACATCCCGTTAGGCGATAGCGAAAGCGATTTTTTTGGCAGAAACGAACCTGGAGCTCCGGAATTATTGGACTTTATCAACAGCATGACTTTAAAAATCAGACTTAGCGCTTCGGTTTTTAACGGTTTGGCAGTGGAATTGGTTAACAAGAAAGAAGGTTCCGATTTCAGCATCGAATTTCCATTCACCGGTTCCGAAATCACATTAAGTATTACAGGAAACGATTTGGACAAGCTGAACACCACGGCTAATTATCCGTTTATTCCGGAAGTAAGAATTAAGTTGGGTAACAATGGATCATTGATCATGCCGCAAGCTCTAAGCTTGGTTAGCGTCGCAATAGAAGCCGATCTTGAATACTACATGGCATTTTAATACAGGAGGAAACATAAATGAAAAAACTATTATTGCTTTTATTGATATGCTTTATTGCTTTTCCGTCAATATATGCGGATGACAGCCACCATGCGGAAGGTACATCGTCCGATGGTGCGGAGCACCCATCACGTTCAAGATCGATGGATCGCGGATTTGAAATAGCGTTTGATATTAATGCTGTTTTCTCCAACAATTTGCTTACAATAGGAGAAGTTTTCAGCGAAACGATTACTATCGATATTAACAGAGTCACTAACGGCTTGATGGCAAGTTTGGGCGTTGGCACAGCTTTCTCCATCAATATTGACAGCAAAAAAGGCTGGGGTTTTGGTCTTTCATTGGGCGCAGAGGGAACCGGCGTTTTTGATACCGGCGGAATTTTATCACTTAACAACCTGAACAACGAAGCCTTGGATTTCGGGGGCGCGCTGTTTGTAGTTGCCGATATTAACACTTTTTTCGAGATTCAAAAATTCAAGGTAACTTTCAACCCCTCAATGTTCTGGGCGGCGGCTTATTTCAATCCGAACATCAGATACTCGCTTAACACAAATGACGGAATCGATTTTTCCTATACTGCAAGAGAAGTGCGTATTTATACCGCAATGCCTTATGAACAGTTTATGAATAACAACATTTTTGAACTTACAGGTTCTCCCGGTTTTGACGTTACTTTGGGAGTCGAATATCCGCTTGCAAAAGAGCTTGGGCTTAGCACATTAATACCGCTTCTTGATTTTGATGTCGGCGTTGAATTGCATCGCATTCCGATCATTCCTTCCGTTTTAAGGGACTATTACGGAATCAGGGATACTGTAAGCGGAAACATTGATGTGTTAGATTTTTTTGGCGGTTCTCCCGATTTGGGCGACGGTGTTGACACAGACTTCGTTTCGGGCAGAGCCGAAGCGTCGTTTGAACGCACATTCAAAATGCTGATATATGCAAATTGGCGTCCGCTTCTTGGAAGCAAGCTTTTAACGGTAACTCCGGTTCTTGGTCTTTCGAACGACTTCCTTTATTCAAGAGCGGTTTCTTTCGAAGGCGGAGTCAGCGCAACATTGAATCTTGCGGACATTTTTTACGCAACAGCAGGAATAAGTTATTTTGATCGTGTCTGGATTAACAGTCTGGATTTGGCAGTCAATCTTAGGGCTTTCCAATTGGATCTGGGCGTTGACATGAGATCGCAGGACTTTATCCGAAGCTGGACAGCAGGCGGCGTTGGTGTTAGAGTCGGCCTCAGATTCGGCTGGTAATTAATTTCCCGTCCACACCGGAACCGAAAGTTTCGATGGAAACGGATTAGAACGCTTGAAATCCGGCAGCCAATCGCTGCCGGTAACAAGCTCCTGACAAAACCCTTCTTCTATTCCGAATTCTTCCAGCCACTTCATTACAGTTTCATAATCGCTTTCGCTTACATATCTCTTCGGAATTTTTGGCGAACGCCCGGGCGAATGCCCGGGCGAAAGCCCTAGAACGGGCGTATATTGGGTCATCAATGATAGCGTTGCATGTTCCATTGCGTTATCTGCAAACCATTTTAATACGGAACGCGTAGATTCAAGGAAACCGGGTAATATTAAATGGCGCACAATAATTCTCTCTCGCGCATTTTCATGTTTCTTTTCCATATTGTCAATCATTTTTAAAATTGCCGCTTTGGCAGTTTGCGGATAATCGGGCGCATTAAAAAATTCCGCAGAAACCTTACTGTCCAGCGTTTTCATGTCCGGCAGATAAATGTCAACGTGTTCGCCTAAAAGTTCAAGCGCTTCGATGCCGTCATAACCGGAAGAGTTCCAAAGTACGGGCAATTGTACGCCCGCTTTTCGCGCGGCGCAAATCCCTTCGATAATTCCCGGTACCGCATGACTTCCTGTAACAATATTGATGTTTTCCGCTCCCGCATCGCGAAGCGCCGCGCAAATACCCGCAAATTCTTCGGGGGTAACGGCTTTACCCAATGCCTGCTCTTTACCCGCACCTTGAGAAATTTGGTAATTTTGGCAAAAGACGCAGCCCAAATTGCAGCCCGATATAAAAATTGTCCCCGAGCCGCCTGTTCCCACAAGCACAGGCTCTTCGCCTTTGTGAATAACCGCCGTCGCGATTCGCAGGTGCGCAGTTTCGCCGCAGTAGCCGATTTCGCCGTTTAGGCGGTTTATGCCGCAGTTTCGCGGACAAAGTTTGCAGGACAGGTAGGGATTCGCCATAAAGGATTATATCACGGTAGTTGTAATGTAGTTTATTCCGTACCTGCAACCATCACCCCTGTGTTTGTGTCCAAAGATTAACTGCCGCGAAGGATGGCGGCTTTTTTCGCTTGACAAAATCAGGAAAATTGTAAATAATAGGAGAATGACAAATAGCAAAAATTTGTCACAAAATGAAAATGAGTATTGAAATTATTGGAACGGGGAGAGCTGTGCCGCCCAGAAAGGTCAGCAACGATGAACTGGCTGCTCAGATCGACACTACCGACGAATGGATCAGATCCCACACGGGAATTGGCAATCGTCATATTGCAGACGAAAGCGTTGCATGCAGCGACCTTGCGGCGGAAGCGGCAATAAACGCAATGGCTATGGCAGCGGGTTACTCAGGCGACGACCCTGCCGAAATCAAAAGAGCCGCCGCCGAAGTTGCGCCAACCATCGACATGATCATCCTTGCGACAGCAACTGCGGATTATTACGGCACCCCTTCCACTGCCTGTATTGTACAGGACAAAATAGGCGCAAAAAATGCCGCCGCGATGGACATCACCGCAGGCTGCACGGGTTTCGTCTACGGGCTCGAGACTGCCGCAGGGCTTTTATGCGTAAGTCCGAATCGCAAACGCGCCATCGTAATCGGCGCAGAATTGCTCAGTAAAATGATGAACTGGGATGACAGATCAACATGCGTCCTTTTCGGCGACGGCGCGGGCGCTGTGGTGGTTGAAAAAATCGGCGATTGCTGTCAAGGTAAAACAGGGATACTTCAATCGCTCCTGTTTGCCGACGGTTCGGGCGCAGACAGCCTTGTCATGAAAAGAGGCGGCACGCGCGCGCCATACAAAAAAGGCGAAACAGTCGACACGCCGATTTGTGTTGAGATGAACGGTCAGGAAGTTTATAATTTTGCAGTGGGCGCGATTTCCGATACGCTGAAGGCGTTAAAGGAAGCGGGAAACTTCAATTTTGAGGACGTTGCATGGATTGTGCCGCATCAGGCGAACGCAAGAATTGTAAAAGCGGCAAGAATGAGGCTGCGTATTCCCGAAGAAAAGTTTTACATGAATATCGAGGAATACGCCAACACATCTTCGGCGACAATTCCAATTGCGCTTGATGAAATGAACAGGAAAGGTCAGCTTAAAAAAGGCGACCTTGTTTTGACTGTAGGATTCGGCGGAGGCCTGACCTACGGCGGCAATATAATAATTTGGTAGAGGTATAAGAATGAATAAAAACAATGTTGTTTATCTGTTTCCCGGTCAGGGAGCGCAATTTTCCGGCATGGCGATGGATTTGCTTGCATCGGATTCCGTCAAAAAACTGTTTGATACCGCATCGGAAATTTTCGGCAAAGACGCAAAGGATCTTCTTAACTCGGATGCCGATACATTAAAACGCACCGATGTTTCGCAGCCTGCGATTACGGTTGCCAATCTTGCGGCGGCCGCTTTCCTTGGCGATCAGGGTTACAGTCCCAAAGCGTGCGCGGGTTTCAGCCTTGGCGAATATGCCGCGCTTGTCTGCTCAGGCATCATAAACGCAGCCGATTGTTTTAAGCTTATTAAGGCGCGCGGCGACGCAATGCAAAAAGCCGCCGATAAAATACGCGAAGCCGCAGGCGGCGATGCGGCGGCAGCTCCGGGCATGGCGGCAATTGTCGGGCTTGCTCCCGAGCAGGTAGAGGAATTAATCAAAAAATGGTCGGACGAAGGACTTAAAGACTTGTATGCAGCCAACATCAATTCGCCGAAACAATTGGTTGTAAGCGGCACTGCCGCCGCATTAACGGAAGCGGAAGCACGTTTTAAGGAAGCGGGCGCAAAACGCGTTATACGCCTTCAGGTAGCAGGTCCTTTCCATTCGCCGCTTATGTCATGCGCATTGGACGATTTTGTGCCGGCGCTTGAATCGGTTTCTTTTAAAGATCCATCAATTACGATTTTTTCGAATGTAACCGGAAAGAAAATTTCTTCCGGCGCGGAAGCAAAGAAACTTGCCGTTCAGCATATCACATGCCCGGTTCGCTGGGTGGACGAAGAAGCTTCGGCTGCGGCAATCGGCGCGGAAGCATGTTTGGAAGTTGGTCCCGGAAAAGTACTGCAGGGTTTATGGAAAGATTCCGGCAGCGAGATTCCTGTTTTTGCTGCGGGAACGGCGGAAGATATAAATAAAATCGGATCGGTATAAGGAGAGTTTATGAGACTTGAAAACAAAAAAGCGTTGATAACAGGCGCTCTTAGAGGAATCGGAAAAACAATTGCCGATTTGTTTATCGCGGAAGGAGCCGAAGTTTGGGGACTCGATTATAAAACTCCCGAGGATCTTTCAGGCAGGGTTTCAGAAGCAAAAGGAAAGCTTCATTGGGTAGAGCTTGATCTTTCCAAGCTTGATAAAATTGATGAAGTGATCGATAACGCAATAAAGGAATCGGGCGGATTTGACATTGTTGTAAACAATGCGGGCATCACGAAAGACAATCTTTCTTTCAGGATGTCGATGGAAGAGTGGCAGAAGGTTATCGATATAAATCTTTCAGCCGCCTTCTTTGTTTCGCGCACGGTCGCAAGAGACATGATCAAAAAAAGAGCCGGTTCTATTGTTAACATGGCAAGTATTGTCGGTATCCACGGAAACGGCGGACAGGCAAATTATGCCGCAAGCAAGGCGGGATTAATCGCAGTTACAAAAAGTATTGCAAACGAAGTTGCTTCGCGCGGCGTTCGCGTTAACGCGATTGCGCCCGGTTTTATCGAAACGGATATGACTGCAGCTTTAACGGAAGATCAAAAGAAAAAAATGTGCGATGTAATTCCAATGAAGAGAACAGGTCAGCAGAGCGATGTCGCAAGAGCGGTTTTGTTTTTTGC